>NZ_JBHJSJ010000022.1:0-59304 GCF_042268845.1 Kitasatospora sp. NPDC056273
GTGCTGCCGAGCGCCGACCTGGACGCGGGGGGGGGGGCCCCCCCCCCCGCCCCGGGGGGGGGCAACCGCCCCGCCCGCCACGCCCCCCCCCCGGTGCCGGGGGGCGCCCCGCCCCCGCGTCCGGGGTCAGCGCTCCTCGCGGAAGTCGACGTGCCGGCCCGCGGCCGGGTCGTACTTGCGCAGGACCATCCGGTCCGGGTCGTTGCGGCGGTTCTTGCGGGTCACGTACGTGAAGCCGGTGCCGGCGGTGGAGCGGAGCCTGATCACCGGGCGCAGTTCGCTGCGGGCCATGGGACGTCCTCCTGGGGTCTGGGGGTCGGGGTCTCGGGTTCCGGGCCGAGGGGTTGGCTCGAACCGTACATCGAAATGGAAGTCATTTTCATCTGGTGTAACGTGAGCCCGGTCCTGCCCATTCCCGGACGCCAGGGAGCACCCATGTCCGCCCGCTGCCAACTCACCGGCCGCCGGCCCGGCTTCGGCAACGCGATCTCGCACTCGCACCGCCGCACCGGCCGCCGCTTCGACCCCAACATCCAGCGCAAGCGCTACTGGCTGCCCGGCGAGGGCCGGTACGTCCGGCTGGCGCTGAGCGCCAAGGGCATCCGCACCGTCGACGCGATCGGCGTCGAGGCCGCCGTCGCCCGCATCCGCGCCCGGGGGGAGAAGGTCTGATGGCCAAGCAGAGCAAGATCGCCAAGAACGAGCGGCGGCGCGCCGTCGTCGCCCGCCACGCCGAGCGCCGGGCCGAGCTCAAGCGGACCATCGCCCACCCCGGCACCGGCCCCGCCGAGCGCGCCGCCGCCCAGGCCGAACTCGCCCGCCAGCCGCGCGACGCCAGCGCCACCCGGGTCCGCAACCGGGACGCCGTGGACGGCCGGCCCCGCGGCTACCTGCGGGCCTTCGGCCTCTCCCGGGTCAACCTGCGCGCCCACGCCCACGCCGGGCACCTGCCCGGCGTCCGCAAGGCGAGCTGGTGAGCGCCGTGGACGGGACCAGGCTGCCGGTGGTGGTCGTCGCTGGCCTGCACGCGGAGCAGCGCCGGGCCGCCGTCGAGGAACTGGCGGCGGCCGCGGTGGACGCCGTGGTCCTGCACCACGACCTGCGGGACGCCGCGCTCGGCACCGTCCGCCGCGAGCTGCGCGACGCCGCCGGGGCCTTCGACGCGGCCGACGTACCGCTGGCGAACGACTGCCCGTGCTGCGCCCTGCGCGAGGACCTGCTGCCCCGGCTGCTGGAGATCGCCGACGGCAGCCGGTACGGACTGGCGATCGTCGAACTGTGGGGCGGCAGCGACCCGCACCCCGCGGTCGAGGTGATCGCCGGGGGAGAGGTGGACGGGCGGCGGCTCGACGGCGCCGTCGAACTGGCGGGCGTGGTCACCGCCGTCGACCCGGACCGGCTGGTCGGCGAGCTCTCCGTCCCCGACGACCTGGCGGAGCACGGCGAGCAGACCGCCTCGCGCGACGACCGGACCCGCGCCGAGGCGCTCGCCCACCAGATCGAGTACGCCGGCACGCTCGCCGTGCCGCGCGCCGCGGCGCACGCGCCGGGGCTCGCCCTCCTGCGCCAGCTGCACGCCACCGCCCGGACCGTCCGGCTCGGCACCGGCGCGCTCACCCGGGCCGCGCTCGGCGGCTTCGACGTGGCCGCCGCCCGCGACCGGGTCAACCCGGCGCTCGCGCTGCTGCCGCAGGAACGGGACGAGGCGGGCGTCGCCACCCTGCTGTGGGAGCGCCGCCGACCGCTCCACCCCGAGCGGCTGCACCGGGCGCTGGAACTGCTCGTCCCGGCGGCGCAGCGCAGCCGCGGCCGGTTCTGGCTGGCCAACCGGCCCGACCTGATACTCGCCTGGGACGCCGCCGGGGCGAACCTCGCGGTCGAGGAGTGCGGGCCCTGGCTCACCTCCCTGCCCGACGCGGCCTGGGAGCTCTACCCGCCCGCGCGCCGGGCCGCCGCCGCCCTCGACTGGCACCCCCGGCACGGTGACCGGGTGCAGCAGCTCAGCTTCACCGCCGAGGGGCTGGACGTCGACGGCATCACCGACCTGCTCGACTCCTGCCTGCTCACCGACGCCGAACTCGCCGCCGGCGAACCCGGCTGGAAGGCCCTGCCGGACGCCTTCCAGGACCTGCTCGACCCCGTCCACTGAAGGAGCGCCCTCCCGTGCGCAAACGATCCGCCCCGCCGAAGCCCCGGCCCAACCCGCTGCTCGCGGCGGGCATCGAGTACATCGACTACAAGGACACCGACCTGCTGCGCCGCTTCGTCTCCGACCGCGGCAAGATCCGCGGCCGCCGGGTCACCCGGCTCACCGCCGAGCAGCAGCGGGCGGTGGCCCGGGCGATCAAGAACGCCCGGGAGACGGCCCTCCTGCCGTACGCCTCGGGCGCCACCCGCTAGCGCCGCCCGACGACGCGTTCGACCACACCACCCGAGAAGGAGCCCGCGATGGCCGTACCCAAGCGCAAGACCTCCCGCAGCAACACCCGGCACCGCCGGGCCCAGTGGCGGGCGACGCCCCCGAAGCTGGTCGCGATCACCCTGAACGGCCGGGAGATGCTCGTCCCGCAGAACCTCGTCCCGGCGTACCGGCGGGGTCTGCTCGACCCGGACGGGCAGTAGGCGCGACGGGAGGAAGCCGCCGCCGAGGGGAGGTGGGCCCCTCGGCGGCGGCGCGCGTCCGAGCGGCGGTGGGGGCGGGGGCCCCGGCGCGGGCCGGAGGGCGACGGCGCGGTCGCGCGGGGGGCGCGCAAGGGGCACCGGGGGTTCTGGCGGGGGTGCTCGGCGGGCGCTTCGGGCCGGGGGTTCGTAGGCTCGACGCATGGCGGATGCGTACGCGGGGCGGCGGGAGCGGGTGAGGGAGCACTGCAGCGCGGCCGGGGCCGATGCGGCGCTGATCACCCGTGCGGCGAACGTGCGGTACCTGACGGGCTGCGCGCCCTGCGGGGCGAGCCTGTTGCTGACCAGGGAGCGGGCGCTGCTGGCGCTGCCGGACGACCTGCCGCCGGACGACACCGGGGAGCACCTGATCGCCCCGGACGTCACCCGGCTGCCGGTGGCGGCCGGCTCGGACACCGCGCTGGCCGCCGCGGCCGCGGCCACCCGCTCCGGGGTGTCGGGCCTGGCGGTGGAGGAGCACGACCTGACCGTCAGCCGGCACCGGGCGGTGGGCGACCTGATAGCGGGGACCCGGCTGGTGGACCTCGGTCGGACGGTCGAGCGGCTGCGGGTGGTCAAGGACGAGCACGAGATCGCGGACCTGCGGATCGCCGCCGAGATCGCCGACCAGGCGCTGGGCGAGCTGCTGGAGTCGATCCTGGTCGGCCGCACCGAGCGGCACCTGGCGATGGAGCTGGAGCGCCGGATGATCGACCACGGCGCCGACCGGGCGGCCTTCCCGGTCTCGGTCGGCACCGGCAGCCACTCCGGCCAGGCCGCCCACCAGCCGACCGACCGCCGGGTGGAGGAGGGCGACTTCCTGACCGTGGTGATGGGCGCCCAGTACCGCGGCTACGGCGTCTCCACCGCCCGCACCTTCGTGATCGGCGCCGCCCCCGCGCCCTGGCAGGTGGAGCTGCACCGGCTGGTCTTCCGGGCCCAGCGGGCCGGGCGGGAGGCGCTCGGACCAGGCGTGGAGCAGTGCGTACCCGACCGGGCCGCCCGGCAGGTCCTGGAGGCGGCCGGCCACACCGAGCCCTCCCCGCACCCGGTGGGCCACGGCATCGGGCTGGAGATCCGGGAGGCGCCGCGCCTCGGTCCGGCGGACATGGGTAAACTGGACAGCCGCGTGCCGGTCACCGTCGGTCCGGGGGTTCACCTCCCGGGCAGGGGCGGCGTCCGGATCGAGGACACGCTCGTCGTGCGCCCCCTTGAGGAGGGCGGGCCCGAGCTGCTCACCATCACCACCAAGGAGCTCCTCGCCCTGTGACCGCGGCCCCCCGGGGGCCGTGGGCGGCAGGACGCAATCCCTTGGTTCCTTGACAGCTATACAGGAGTAAGTGCGCCCGTGGCTTCCACGAACGATCTCAAGAACGGCATGGTCCTCAAGCTGGAGGGCGGCAAGCTCTGGTCCGTCGTCGAGTTCCAGCACGTCAAGCCCGGCAAGGGCCCGGCCTTCGTGCGTACCAAGCTCAAGGAGGTCCTGACCGGCAAGGTCGTCGACAAGACCTTCAACGCGGGCACCAAGGTCGAGACCGCCAACGTCGACAAGCGCGGCATGCAGTTCTCGTACAAGGACGGCGAGAACTTCGTGTTCATGGACATGGACACCTACGACCAGCTGACCATCGAGCCGTCGGTCGTCGGCGACGCCGCCAAGTACCTGCTGGAGGGCTTCGAGGCCCTCGTCGCGCAGAACGAGGGCTCGGTCCTCTACATCGAGCTCCCGGCCGCGGTCGAGCTGACCATCGCCGAGACCGAGCCGGGCGTCCAGGGCGACCGCTCGACCGGTGGCACCAAGCCGGCCACCCTGGAGACGGGCGCCGAGATCCAGGTGCCGCTCTTCGTCACCACCGGTGAGAAGGTCAAGGTCGACACCCGCGACGGCAGCTACCTCGGCCGGGTGAAGTAAGTCCGTGTCGGCCGCACGCAGCAAGGCCCGCACGCGGGCCTTCCAGATCCTCTTCGAGGCCGACCACCGTGGGGTAGACCCGCAGCAGGTCCTCGCCGACTGGGTGGCCCGCGCCCGCGAGCCCAAGCCCGACGAGGGCACCCCGCAGGTCGGTGAGTACACCATGGAGCTCATCGAGGGGTACGTCCAGCACGCTCGTCGCATCGACGACCTGATCGAGCAGTACGCCGTGGGCTGGACGCTCGACCGGATGCCGATCGTGGACCGCAACGTCCTGCGGCTCGGTGCGTACGAGCTGATCTGGGAGGACGGCGTCCCGGACGCCGTCGTCCTGGACGAGGCCGTCGAGATCGCCAAGGAGTTCTCCACGGACGACTCCCCGGCCTTCGTCAACGGCCTGCTCGCCCGCTTCCTCGAGCTGAAGCCGAGCATCCGCCGCTGAGTGGTCGAATCCCGTGAACGGCCGTCGGACCCGAACAGGTGTCCGGCGGCCGTTCCGCGTTTCATCCGGGCGGCGTAGGGTGAGGGCCTACTTGTCAGTAACTTGACGTCCGGAAGCACGCGTGAAGGGCAGGCCCCCCACATGACCACGGCGATCCGCAGCGAGTTCGACCAGGGCATCGCCCTGACCAGGCACCCCGAGGAGGCCGGCCGGTACGAGGCCGAGCTCGGCGCCGGCTGGCAGATCGGCGGCGGGGTGAACGGCGGACTGCTGCTCGCGGTGGCCGGACACGCGCTGTCGCTGGAGCACGGCACCCACCCGGACCCGGTGTCGATCAGCGGTTACTACCTGTCCGCCTCCACGCCCGGCCCGGCCACCGTCCGCACCGAGGTGCTGCGCACCGGCCGCGGCCTGTCCACCGGCACCGCCTCGCTCAGCCAGGACGGCGTCGAGCGGCTGCGCGTGGTGGCCAGCCACGGCGACCTCGCCACCGCCGACGGCGAGGTGCGCACCAGCGCGCTGCCGCCGCAGCTGCCGCCGCCGGACCAGTGCATCGGCGTCGAGCACGCGCCCAAGGAGCTGATCGCCCAGGCCGCCCTGCTGGAGCGGTTCGACCTGCGGCTGGACCCGGCCACCATCGGCTGGGCGCTCGGACAGCCCTCCGGCAACGGGCGGATCCAGGGCTGGTTCCGGCTCGCCGACGGCCGCGAGCCCGACCCGCTGCTGCTCCTGCTGGTCGCCGACGCGCTGCCGCCGGTCACCTTCGACCTCGGCCTGCCGGGCTGGGCCCCCACCGTCGAGCTGACCGTCCACCTGCGCGCCAGGCCGGTGCCCGGCTGGCTGCGGGTCACCCACGCGACCCGCAACCTGGCCGGCGGCTACTTCGAGGAGGACGCGGAGGTCTGGGACGAGTCCGGCCGCCTGGTCGCGCAGTCCCGCCAGCTGGCCCGCGCGCCCCGCTCCGCCTGACGCCCGCGCGACCCGCATTACCGGTGGTTACATTCCTGTGACACGCCGTACGTGTGCGACGCGCGCGGATGGGGAGGAAGACGGTCAGCGGCACGCCTGCCGCCGACCGTCCTCCCCTGAAGCCAGGAGCCACCGATGAGTCATTTGGGGCGCGCCCGCCGTAACTCCGACTGCACCGCCGGCGGCTCGCGGCCCGTGGTGCGGTCGCACCGGCCACGGCGGGTCGAGGGCGCCGAGCAGGCGTTCGTCATCGGAGTGCTCACCAACGCCGCGGACTTCGCCCGGGCCCGCGCCTGGGGGATCTCCGACGCCCCCGACCACGAGCGCTACCTGGCCGACACCGCCGACCTGCTGGCCGAGGCGCTGGAGCGGTTCGACACCGTCCGGGCCCGGACGTTCCACCCGCAGGACTTCGAGGAGTTCTGCCTGCTGAACGGGCTGGACCCGGCCGAGCCCGCGGCCCGCGACCGCTACCTGGTCAACCCGGCCCTGCAGACCCAGCTGCTGGCCTATCAGGGCGAGGAGCTGGCCGGGGACTTCGTGCCGCGCCTGGTGCGCGCCCGGGAGAACGGGCTGACGCTCTGCCACGCCGACCTGCTGCTCGACGGGGGCCTGTACGGGGGCGCGGGCGCCTCCGACGAGGAGCACGCCGCCTGGGTGCGCGCCGCCTACGAGCGCGGGGGCGAGGTGTTCCGGCGGATGCTGGTCGGCGCGGGCGCCGGGGTGTACGAGCTGCGCCTGCGGGTGGACGCGCCCGGCGGCGGGCTGACCGCCGCGGCCCGGGTGCTCCAGTGGGAGGACGGCGTGGTCCGGATCAACGACGAGGACCTGGAGCTGGTCTGCGCGGTGCTCTGCACCGGGCTGGCCCTGGAGCTGCCGGGCGTCGCGGTGCTGCACGGCTCGCAGGGCTCGGCGGCCTCCTGCGGGGAGTACCTGCCGGCCTCCTGGGCCTGGTCGAGCGGCGGGCAGGAGTGGGCCCCGGCCGACCGGCCGGTCCGGCTGGACGGCGTGGCGGCGCAGCCCGGCTACAGCCTGGGGACGGTCTGCTGACGCCTCCGCCGCCCCGGGGTGGTGTGGCTACACCGCGGCGCGGCCCCCGGTCTGGGGAGCCGCGCCGTGACGTTTCTGCTTGCCAGCACTAGTGGCGCGAGTGCTGGGTCGTGCCTGGATCCGCTGGCGGGAGCCGGTGCGGTGAGCCTCAGCTCGCATCCTCCTCGCGCACCGCACGGCGCGCGTCGGGGTTCAGCACGCCCCAGGAGATCAGCTGCTCGGTGAGGATCGACGGGGACTGGTCGTAGATCACGGCCAGGGTGCGCAGGTCGTCCTGGCGGATCGACAGCACCTTGCCGTTGTAGTCGCCGCGCTGGCTCTGGATGGTCGCCGCGTAGCGCTGCAGCGGGCCGGCCTTCTCGGAGGGGACCTGGGTCAGTCTCTCCAGGTCGAGGACCAGGCGCGGCGGCGGCTCGGCCGCGCCGCCGGGCGTACCGCCGGGCAGCAGCTCCTGGACCGGGACGCCGTAGAACTCCGCCAGTTCGGCCAGTCGCTGCACGGTGACCGCACGGTCACCACGTTCGTACGAACCGACGACGACTGCCTTCCAGCGCCCCTGGGACTTCTCCTCGACACCGTGCAGGGAGAGACCCTGCTGAGTGCGGATCGCTCGGAGCTTGCCTCCGAGTTGCTTCGCGTAGTCGCTGGACATTGATCTCCCCGGACGAGATTGCTTCGCGTTCAGTGGTGGGTCACGGGCGATTGCCGACGCCGTTACCGGTGGGTCCGACGTCCGTCTCGTAACTCACTGTGAGGTTACGTAGAGTAAGGTAGTTGCGTCAAGCCGAATGGGGCAGTCGTGCGAATGGCCCGCATCGGCGGCGCGTCCGGAGTGTTAACCCGGGGAAGCGGAATGGTGGACGTCTGTTTGCCGTCCGGCGCGCTGGTAGGATGACCGAAGCCCGCGCCCGGTCGGCGGGGGCCATCCCAGACATCCTTTAAGGCCCGTCCAGTGAGGCGGGGAAGGAGGTCCGCTTCGGCATGACCACACACCACGAACCCACGCCGCGGCCGCCGCACCAGGTGCTCGACGGCACGGACATCGCCCGGGTCGTCACCCGGATAGCGCACGAGATCGTCGAGCGCGCCAAGGGCGCGGAGGACGTCGTGCTGCTCGGCATCCACACCAGGGGCGTCCACCTCGCCCGCCGCCTGCACGACCGGCTGGCCCAGATCACCGGGCGCGAGATCCCGCTGGGCTCCCTGGACATCACCATGTACCGGGACGACCTGCGGCTGAAGCCCGCCCGGGCCCTGGAGCACACCGAGATCCCGCCCGGCGGCATCGACGGCAAGCTCGTCATCCTGGTCGACGACGTGCTCTTCTCCGGCCGCACCATCCGCGCCGCGCTCGACGCGCTGAGCGACATCGGCCGCCCGCGCGCCGTCCAGCTCGCCGTCCTGGTCGACCGCGGCCACCGCGAGCTGCCGATCCGCGCCGACTACGTGGGCAAGAACCTCCCCACCTCGCTGCGCGAGGCCGTGCAGGTGCGCCTCGCCGACCGCGACGGCGTGGACGCCGTCCTGGTCGGCGATCGCGACTTCGCCCAGCGCTCCTCGCAGGCCCTGGCCCCCCAGTCTTCCGAACCGCACCTCCCGGAGTAGCCCGCGTGAAGCGCCACCTCGTCTCCGCCGCCGATCTCAGCCGCGACGACGCGCTGCTGATCCTGGACACCGCCGAGGAGCTGGCCCAGCTCTCCGGCCGGGCCGTCAAGAAGCTGCCCACGCTGCGCGGCCGCACCGTCGTCAACCTCTTCTTCGAGGACTCCACCCGGACGAAGACCTCCTTCGAGGTCGCCGAGAAGCGGCTCTCGGCCGACGTCATCAACTTCTCCGCCAAGGGCTCCTCGGTCTCCAAGGGCGAGAGCCTCAAGGACACCGCGCTGACCCTCCAGGCGATGGGCGCCGACGCGGTGGTCATCCGCCACCACGCCTCCGGCGCCCCGGCCCGGCTGGCCCAGTCCGACTGGCTGCACGGCAGTGTGATCAACGCCGGTGACGGCACCCACGAGCACCCCACCCAGGCGCTGCTCGACGCCTTCACCATGCGCCGCCACCTCAACCCGGGCGCCGGCCAGGACCTCGCGGGCCGCCGGGTGACCATCGTCGGCGACGTCCTGCACAGCCGGGTCGCCCGCTCCAACGTCCACCTGCTGAACACCCTCGGCGCGCAGGTGACCTTCGTCGCCCCGCCGACCCTGCTGCCGATCGGGATCGAGAACTGGCCCTGCGAGGTCAGCTACGACCTGGACAGCGTGCTGCCCAAGACGGACTCGCTGATGATGCTGCGGGTGCAGCGCGAGCGGATGAACGCCGCGTTCTTCCCGACCGAGCGCGAGTACAGCCGCCGCTACGGCATGAACGGCCGCCGGATGGCCCAGCTGCCGGACCACGCGATCGTGATGCACCCCGGTCCGATGGTCCGCGGCATGGAGATCACCGCCGAGGTCGCCGACTCGCCGCGCTGCACCGCGATCGAGCAGGTCGCCAACGGCGTCTCCGTCCGGATGGCCGTCCTCTACCTGCTGCTCGGCGGCGCCGTCTTCGCCGACGCGCCCACCGACACCCCCCGTACCGACTCCGTGGAGACCGCCCAGTGACCAGCTACCTGATCCGCAACGCCAAGATCCTGGGCGGCGCCCCGCAGGACCTCCACCTCGCCGACGGCGTCGTCCAGGCGATCGGCACCGGCCTGACGGTCGAGGCGGACATCGAGATCGACGCCACTGGGCTGATCGCCCTGCCCGGCCTGGTCGACCTGCACACCCACCTGCGCGAGCCCGGCCGCGAGGACGCCGAGACCGTGCTCACCGGCACCCGGGCCGCCGCGATGGGCGGCTTCACCGCCGTGCACGCGATGGCCAACACCACCCCGGTGGCCGACACCGCCGGCGTGGTCGAGCAGGTCTGGCGGCTCGGCCAGGAGGCCGGCTACTGCGACGTGCAGCCGGTCGGCGCCGTCACCGTCGGCCTGGAGGGCAAGCAGCTCGCCGAGCTCGGCGCGATGCACGAGTCCGCCGCCGACGTCCGGGTCTTCTCCGACGACGGCAAGTGCGTGGACGACGCGGTGCTGATGCGCCGCGCCCTGGAGTACGTCAAGGCCTTCGACGGCGTCGTCGCCCAGCACGCCCAGGAGCCGCGGCTCACCGAGGGCGCCCAGATGAACGAGGGCCAGGTCTCCGGCGAGCTCGGGCTCGGCGGCTGGCCGGCCGTCGCCGAGGAGTCGATCATCGCCCGCGACGTGCTGCTCGCCGCGCACGTCGGCTCCCGGCTGCACGTCTGCCACCTCTCCACGGCCGGCTCGGTCGAGATCGTCCGCTGGGCCAAGTCCAAGGGCTGGGACGTCACCGCCGAGGTGACCCCGCACCACCTCCTGCTCACCGACGAGCTGGTCCGCACCTACGACCCGGTCTACAAGGTGAACCCGCCGCTGCGCACCGCCGAGGACGTCCGGGCACTGCGCGAGGCGCTCGCCGACGGCACCATCGACGCCGTCGCCACCGACCACGCGCCGCACCCGGCCGAGGACAAGGACTGCGAGTGGGCCGTGGCCGCGATGGGCATGGTCGGCCTGGAGACCGCCCTGTCGGTCGTGCAGCAGACCATGGTCGACACCGGCCTGCTGAACTGGGAGGGCGTCGCGGACCGGATGTCGCACCGCCCGGCCCGGATCGGCCGTCTCACCGGTCACGGCCGGCCGATCTCGGTGGGTGAGCCCGCCAACCTGGTGCTGTTCGATCCCGCGTACCGTGGTGCCGTGAACCCGGACAGCTTCGCCACCCGCAGCCGCAACACCCCCTACAAGGGCCTGGACCTGCCCGGACGGGTGCACGCCACCTTCCTGCGCGGGCGCGCCACCGTGCTGGCCGGCGAGCTCGCCGAGCGGGGCGAGGCGTGATGGACCGCGCCACGCTCGCCCAGGAGCAGGCGAAGGTCACCGACTGGCCCGGGTACATCGGCTGGTCCATCGGCCTGCTGATCGTGATCGGCCTCGTCTACTGGCTGATGCGCCAGGGCTGGAACTGGCGGCGCACCCTGCAGTCCGGGATCCCGCCGCTGCCGGCCGTGCCGGCCCGCGCCGGGCGCACCATCCTGGAGACCAGCGGCCGGTACCACGGCACGACCACCGCCGGGAACTGGCTGGACCGGGTCGTCGCCCACGGCCTGGGCACCCGCAGCCGCGCCGACCTCACCCTCGGCGAGGACGGCCTGCTGGTGCAGCGCCCGGGCGACGTCGACTTCTGGATCCCGGCCGAGCACCTGACCGGTGCCCGTACGGACTCCGGGATCGCCGGCAAGGTCGTCCCCTCCGGGCTGCTCGTCGTCACCTGGACGCACGAGGGCGCCGAGCTGGACTCCGGTTTCCGGGCCGACCACCCCGATGAGCACGCCGCCTGGGTCGAGGCGGTCGCCCAACTCGCAACACGTACGAAGACGAAGACGGAAGAGGCCGCGCAATGACCGCACCTGCCCCCACCACGCAGCGCCAACGGCGGGAACGAGTGCCTGCCGTGCTCGTCCTGGAGGACGGCCGGACGTTCCGCGGACAGGCCTACGGCGCCATCGGCGAGACCTTCGGCGAGGCGGTCTTCAACACCGGCATGTCCGGCTACCAGGAGACCCTCACCGACCCGTCGTACCACCGCCAGGTGGTCGTGATGACCGCCCCGCAGATCGGCAACACCGGCTGGAACGACGAGGACGACGAGTCCAAGCAGATCTGGGTCGCCGGCTACGTGGTGCGCGACCCCGCCCGGGTCGCCTCCAACTGGCGCTCCCGCCGCTCGCTCGACGAGGAACTGGTCGACCAGGGCGTCGTCGGCATCAGCGGCATCGACACCCGCGCGCTGACCCGCCACCTGCGCGAGCGCGGCGCGATGCGCTGCGGCATCTTCTCCGGCGAGGCGCTGGCCGACCAGGCCGCCCTGCTGGCCCGGGTGCAGCAGTCGCCCGAGATGAAGGGCGCCGACCTGTGCGCCGAGGTCGCCACCACCGAGGCGTACGTGGTGCCCGCGATCGGTGAGAAGAAGTTCACCGTCGCCGCGCTGGACCTCGGCATCAAGGCGATGACCCCGCAGCGGATGGCCGAGCGCGGCATCGAGGTGCACGTGCTGCCGGCGAACTCCACCCTGGAGGACCTCTACGCCGTCAACCCGGACGGCGTGTTCTTCTCCAACGGCCCGGGCGACCCGGCCACCGCCGACCACCAGGTCGCCGTGGCGCAGGGCGTGCTGGAGCGCAAGACCCCGTTCTTCGGGATCTGCTTCGGCAACCAGATCCTCGGCCGCGCCCTGGGCTTCGGCACCTACAAGCTCAAGTACGGCCACCGCGGCATCAACCAGCCGGTGCAGGACCGCACCACCGGCACGGTCGAGGTGACCGCCCACAACCACGGCTTCGCCGTGAACGCCCCGCTGGACAAGGTGAGCGACACCCCCTACGGGCGGGTCGAGGTCTCCCACGTCTGCCTCAACGACGACGTGGTCGAGGGCCTCCAGGCACTCGACGTCCCCGCCTTCAGCGTGCAGTACCACCCCGAAGCGGCCGCCGGTCCGCACGACGCCGCCTACCTGTTCGACCGCTTCGTGAAGCTCATGGAGGGCCAGCGTGCCTAAGCGCTCTGACATCAAGTCCGTCCTGGTGATCGGCTCCGGTCCGATCGTGATCGGCCAGGCCGCCGAGTTCGACTACTCGGGTACGCAGGCCTGCCGGGTCCTCAAGGCCGAGGGCCTGCGGGTCGTGCTGGTCAACTCCAACCCGGCCACGATCATGACCGACCCGGAGATCGCCGACGCCACCTACGTCGAGCCGATCACCCCGGAGTTCGTCGAGAAGATCATCGCCAAGGAGCGCCCCGACGCGCTGCTGCCGACCCTGGGCGGCCAGACCGCGCTCAACACCGCGATCTCGCTGCACGCGGCGGGCACGCTGGAGAAGTACGGCGTCGAGCTGATCGGCGCCGACGTCGAGGCGATCAACAAGGGCGAGGACCGCGAGCTCTTCAAGGGCGTCGTCGAGGCCGTCAACGCCAAGATCGGCCACGGCGAGTCCGCCCGCTCGGTCATCTGCCACACCATGGACGAGGTGCTGGCCGGCGTCGACACGCTCGGCGGCTACCCGGTCGTCGTCCGCCCCTCCTTCACCATGGGCGGCGCCGGCTCCGGCTTCGCCCACAACGAGGAGGACCTGCGCCGCATCGCCGGCCAGGGCCTGACCCTCTCGCCGACCACCGAGGTGCTCCTGGAGGAGTCCATCCTCGGCTGGAAGGAGTACGAGCTGGAGCTGATGCGCGACAAGAACGACAACGTCGTGGTCGTCTGCTCCATCGAGAACTTCGACCCGATGGGCGTCCACACCGGTGACTCGATCACCGTCGCCCCGGCGATGACGCTCACCGACCGCGAGTACCAGATCCTGCGCGACATCGGCATCGCCGTCATCCGCGAGGTCGGCGTGGACACCGGCGGCTGCAACATCCAGTTCGCCGTCAACCCCGAGGACGGCCGGGTCATCGTCATCGAGATGAACCCGCGCGTCTCCCGCTCCTCGGCGCTCGCCTCCAAGGCCACCGGCTTCCCGATCGCCAAGATTGCCGCCAAGCTGGCCGTCGGCTACACCCTGGACGAGATCCCCAACGACATCACCGAGCAGACCCCGGCCTCCTTCGAGCCGACCCTCGACTACGTCGTCGTCAAGGTGCCGCGGTTCGCGTTCGAGAAGTTCCCGAGCGCCGACGCCACGCTGACCACCACCATGAAGTCGGTCGGCGAGGCGATGGCCATGGGCCGCAACTTCCCCGAGGCCCTGCAGAAGGCGCTGCGCTCGTTGGAGAAGAAGGGCTCCCAGTTCAACTGGACCGGCCCGCTCGGGGAGAAGACCGAGCTGCTGGTCAAGGCCACCGTGCCGACCGACGGCCGGATCAACACCGTGATGGACGCCATCCGGGCCGGCGCCACCCCGGAGGAGGTCTTCGAGTACACGAAGATCGACCCGTGGTTCGTCGACCAGCTCTTCCTGCTGGACGAGATCGCCGGCGAGCTGGCCGAGGCCGAGGAGCTCACCCCCGAGCTGCTGCGCCACGCCAAGCGGCACGGCTTCTCCGACCAGCAGATCGGCGAGATCCGCGGCCTGAAGCCGGACGTCGTCCGCGAGGTGCGGCACGCCCTCGGCATCCGCCCGGTGTTCAAGACCGTCGACACCTGCGCCGCCGAGTTCGCCGCCAAGACCCCGTACTTCTACTCGTCCTACGACGAGGAGAACGAGGTCGCCCCGCGCACCAAGCCCGCCGTGATCATCCTGGGCTCCGGCCCGAACCGCATCGGCCAGGGCATCGAGTTCGACTACTCCTGCGTGCACGCCTCCTTCGCGCTCGCCGACGCCGGGTACGAGACCGTCATGGTCAACTGCAACCCGGAGACCGTCTCCACCGACTACGACACCTCCGACCGGCTCTACTTCGAGCCGCTCACCCTGGAGGACGTGCTGGAGATCGTCCACGCCGAGCAGCAGGCCGGCCCGCTCGCCGGCGTGATCGTCCAGCTCGGCGGCCAGACCCCGCTCGGCCTGGCCCAGGCGCTCAAGGACAACGGCGTGCCGATCGCCGGCACCCAGCCCGAGGCGATCGACCTCGCCGAGGAGCGCGGCGCCTTCGGCCGCGTCCTGCGCGACGCCGGCCTGCCGGCCCCCAAGCACGGCACCGCCTTCTCCTTCGAGGAGGCCAAGGCGATCGCCGACGAGATCGGCTACCCCGTGCTCGCCCGCCCGTCCTACGTGCTCGGCGGCCGCGGCATGGAGATCGTCTACGACGAGGCCTCGCTCGCCTCCTACCTGGAGCGCCACGCGGGCCTGATCTCCGAGCACCCGGTGCTCATCGACCGCTTCCTCGACGACGCGGTGGAGATCGACGTCGACGCCCTCTACGACGGCACCGAGCTCTACCTCGGCGGCGTCATGGAGCACATCGAGGAGGCCGGCATCCACTCCGGCGACTCCGCCTGCGCGCTGCCCCCGATCACCCTCGGCGGCTACGACATCAAGCGCCTGCGCACCTCCACCGAGGCCATCGCGCGCGGTGTCGGCGTCCGCGGCCTGATCAACATCCAGTTCGCCATGGCCGGGGACATCCTCTACGTGCTGGAGGCCAACCCGCGCGCCTCCCGGACCGTCCCGTTCACCTCCAAGGCGACCGCCGTGCCGCTGGCCAAGGCCGCCGCCCGGATCTCGCTCGGCGCCACCATCGCCGAGCTGCGCGCCGAGGGCCTGCTCCCGGCCGAGGGCGACGGCGGCACGCTGCCCGCCGACGCGCCGATCGCGGTCAAGGAGGCCGTGATGCCGTGGAGCCGCTTCCGCGACATCCACGGCCGCGGCGTGGACACCGTGCTCGGCCCGGAGATGCGCTCGACCGGTGAGGTCATGGGCATCGACAAGGTGTTCGGCACCGCCTACGCGAAGGCGCAGTCCGGCGCGTACGGCGCGCTGCCGACCAAGGGCAAGGTCTTCGTCTCGGTGGCCAACCGGGACAAGCGCAACCTGGTCTTCCCGGCCCGGGCGCTGGTCAACCTCGGCTTCGAGGTGCTCGCCACCGCCGGCACCGCCGAGGTGCTCCACCGCGGCGGCATCCCGTCCACGCTGGTGCGCAAGCACAGCGAGGGCGAGGGCCCGAACGGCGAGCGGACCATCGTCCAGCTGATCCACGACGGTGAGGTCGACCTCATCATCAACACGCCGTACGGCACCGGCGGCCGCCTCGACGGCTACGAGATCCGCACCGCGGCCGTGGCCCGCGCGGTGCCCTGCCTGACCACCGTCCAGGCGATGGGCGCGGCCGTGCAGGGCATGGACGCGCTGCTGCGCGACGAGGTCGGGGTGATGTCGCTCCAGGAGCACGCCGAGCTGATCAACGCCGGCCGCAAGTAGCACCACCGCAGTGGGGGGCACCGGAGCCAGCCGGGTGCCCCCCACTTCCATGAGCAAGCCCGTTATCCGCTCCGGGAGTTGAACCACCCTTGTACAAGCTTCTGTTCGACCTGCTCTTCAAGAGGATGGACCCCGAGAAGGCCCACCACCTCGCCTTCTTCTGGATCCGCCTCGCCTCCTCGGTGCCCGGCCTGCGCACCCTGGTGCGGCTGGTGCTCGCCCCGCGCGACCGGGCCCTGCGCACCCGCGCCCTCGGCCTCGACCTGCCCGGCCCGTTCGGCCTGGCGGCCGGCTTCGACAAGAACGGCGTCGGCATCGACGGCCTGTCGATGCTCGGCTTCGACTACGTCGAGATCGGCACCGTCACCGGCGAGGCCCAGCCCGGCAACCCGGCGCCCCGGCTCTTCCGCCTGGTCGAGGACCGCGCGCTGATCAACCGGATGGGCTTCAACAACCAGGGCTCGGCCCGGGTCGCCGCCCGGCTGGCCGCCCGCCCGCACACCAGCTCCACCCCGGTGCTCGGCGTCAACATCGGCAAGACCAAGGTGGTCGAGGAGGCCGACGCCGTCGCCGACTACGTGAAGTCCACCGAGCGGCTCGCCCAGTACGCCGACTACCTGGTGGTCAACGTCAGCTCGCCGAACACCCCCGGGCTGCGCAACCTCCAGGCCGTGGACCACCTGCGGCCGCTGCTCTCCGCCGTCCGCGAGGCCGCCGACCGCACCACAGCGCACCACGTGCCGCTGCTGGTCAAGATCGCCCCCGACCTGGCCGACGAGGACGTCGACGCGGTCGCCGACCTCGCCCTGGAGCTGGGCCTGGACGGCATCATCGCCACCAACACCACGATCGGCCGCGAGGGCCTGCGCGCCGACGCCGCGCGGGTCGAGGAGATCGGCATGGGCGGCCTGTCCGGTGCCCCGCTCAAGGCCCGCGCCCTGGAGGTCCTCCAGCGGCTGCGCGCCCGCACCGGGGGCCGGCTGACCCTCGTCTCGGTCGGCGGCATCGAGACCGCCGAGGACGCCTGGCAGCGGATCGTCCACGGCGCCGACCTGGTCCAGGGCTACAGCGCCTTCATCTACGAGGGCCCGTTCTGGTGCCGGCGGATCCACAAGGGCCTGTCCGCCAAGGTCCGCGCGGGCGGCTTCCGCAGCCTGGCCGACGCCGTCGGCAGCGCCGTCCGCGGCTCGTGAACACCCCCATCGGTTCTGGACCCACCGGTCCTGGAAAGGACGACATGACCCTCGCCCCGTTCGGCGCCCGGCTGCGCCAGGCCCTCGACACCCGCGGCCAGCTCTGCGTCGGCATCGACCCGCACGCCTCCCTGCTCGCCGCCTGGGGGCTCGGCGACGACCTCGCCGGGCTGGAGTCCTTCAGCCGCACCGTGGTCGAGGCGCTGGCCGACCGGGTGGCCGTGCTGAAGCCGCAGGCCGCGTTCTTCGAGCGCTTCGGCAGCAAGGGCGTCGCGGTGCTGGAGCGCACCGTCGAGGAGGCCCGGGCGGCCGGCGCGCTGGTCCTGATGGACGCCAAGCGCGGCGACATCGGCTCCACCATGGCCGCGTACGCCGAGGCCTTCCTGTCGCCGGGCAGCCCGCTGTTCTCGGACGCGGTGACGGTCAGCCCGTACCTGGGCTTCGGCTCGCTGCGCCCGGCCCTGGACCTGGCCCGGGAGCAGGGCTGCGGCGTGTTCGCGCTGGCGCTCACCTCCAACCCCGAGGGCGCCGAGGTGCAGCGCGCGGTGGGCGCGGACGGCGAGCCGGTCGCGGCCTCGGTGCTGCGGCAGCTGGCGGCCGAGAACGAGGGCGCCGCGCCGCTCGGCTCCTTCGGCGCGGTGGTCGGCGCGACGCTGGCCGACGCGGGCGTGGACCTGGCCATCAACGGCCCGCTGCTGGCCCCCGGGATCGGCGCCCAGGGCGCGACCATGGCGGACCTGCCGCGGGTCTTCGGCGCCTCGGTGATGAACGTGGTGCCGAGCGTCAGCCGCGACGTGCTCAAGCACGGCCCCTCGGTGCCGGCGCTGCGCGAGGCGGCGGAGCGCTTCGTCGGGGAGTTCGCGGAGGCCGTGTAGGGCCCGTCCTGCCGGTCAGCCCGGATCAGGGCGCGGCGTTGGGGTGCGTGCATCGCAAGGCGGAGGAGGGAGTCCATGCGGAGCATCGGCGACCGACGACAACGCGGCGAGGTGCGTGCCCCGGCGTCGCGGACCCGGGAGTGATCGGCAAGACGGGTCCTGGTAGCGGAACCCGTCCTTCAGGTAGCGGGCTGGTGACCCTGCGGAGTGTCCGCAGGACCGCGCGGTGGCCGCCGAGTTGACGTGAGCGCCGTCACATCGGCCCCGCCAAAGTCTCGCAATCGCGGTCATTTTGCCCTGGAAAGTCCTGGTCGGCCTTGGCTGACCAGGACTTTTCGTGTTCTTTTCCTGACGTGGCGCCGCAATCCGGGTAGTGTCCGGCGATAGGTCATCGGCGAGCCGCGATTTCCGTGGCTCCCGCAGGTCAGGGCCTTGTGGTTCCCCTTGCGGACGGTGTCCTCGGTACCGAAACCAGTCCTAGCTCAATCCATCCATCCACACCCTGAGGTGAACGGCGTGGCCCTTCCGCCCCTTACCCCTGAACAGCGCACCGCCGCGCTCGCCAAGGCCGCCGAGGCTCGCCGGGAGCGCGCCGAGGTCAAGAACCGGCTCAAGCACTCCGGCGCCTCCCTGCACGAGGTGATCAAGGCCGGCAAGGCCGACAACGACGTGATCGGCAAGATGAAGGTCTCGGCTCTGCTCGAGTCCCTTCCCGGCGTCGGCAAGGTCCGCGCCAAGCAGATCATGGAGCGCCTCGGCATCAGTGAGAGCCGGCGTGTCCGCGGCCTCGGTACGAACCAGATCGCTTCCCTGGAGCGGGAGTTCGGCGGTGGCGCCGCCTGACCGTGCCCCCGTGGTCCCAGGATCCCCCGCGATCCGGGATAATCGGTGCATGAGTGAGCGTCCGCGGCTGACCGTGCTCTCCGGCCCTTCGGGGGTCGGCAAGAGCACGGTCGTCGCTCATATGAGGAAGATGCACCCCGAGGTCTGGCTCTCGGTGTCGGCGACGACCCGGCACCCGAGGCCCGGCGAGAAGAACGGGGTCCAGTACCACTTCGTCGACAACGACGAGTTCGACAAGCTGGTCGCCAACGGCGAGCTGCTGGAGTGGGCCGAGTTCGCCGGGAACCGTTACGGGACCCCGCGTGCGGCCGTGCAGGAGAAGCTGGAGCGCGGCGAGCCGGTGCTGCTGGAGATCGACCTCCAGGGCGCCCGGCAGGTGCGCGAGTCGATGCCCGAGGCGCAGCTGGTCTTCCTGGCCCCGCCGAGCTGGGACGAGCTGGTCCGTCGGCTGACCGGCCGGGGCACCGAGTCGCAGGACGTGATCGAGAAGCGGTTGGCGGCGGCCAAGATCGAGCTCGCGGCCGAGCCCGAGTTCGACACGACCCTTGTCAACACCTCGGTCGAGCAGGTAGCGGCCGAACTGCTAGCCTTGCTCGGTGTAGCCTGACCTGTCTGTCTTTTCCACCCTTTCGGAAGGTTTTAGCGTGTCCTCTTCCATGACCGCGCCCGAGGGCATCATCAACCCGCCGATCGACGAGCTGCTCGAGGCCACCGACTCCAAGTACAGCCTCGTGATCTACGCCGCCAAGCGCGCGCGCCAGATCAACGCTTACTACTCCCAGCTCGGCGAGGGCCTGCTGGAGTACGTCGGCCCGCTGGTCGACACCCACGTGCACGAGAAGCCGCTGTCGATCGCGCTGCGCGAGATCAACGCGGGCATGCTGACCGCCGAGGCGGTCGAGGCTGCCTGAGGCGGTCGCTGAATTTCCGGGAGGGCCCGGCGGAATCGTTTCCGCCGGGCCCTCCGGCGTTCCCGGCGCCGGAGCGCGGTGCGGAGCGCCGTACGGGGTCGGGCCGGGGCGCTGTGCGGGGCGGGGCCGGGGGGCCGTAGGGTGGGCGCGTTCCCGATGCGGAGCCCGATGCGGAGAAAGGCCGGTAGATGACTCTGAGTGCGGACGCCCCCCGCGTGGTCCTCGGCGTGAGCGGCGGGATCGCCGCGTACAAGGCGTGCGAGCTGCTGCGCCGCTTCACCGAGTCCGGCCACCAGGTCACCGTGGTGCCGACCGCGGCCGCGCTGCACTTCGTCGGCGAGGCGACCTGGGCCGCGCTGTCCGGCCGCCCGGCCGCCACCGAGACCTGGGAGCGCGTGCACGAGGTGCCGCACGTGCGGATCGGGCAGCAGGCCGACCTGGTCGTGGTCGCCCCGGCCACCGCCGACCTGATCGCCAAGGCCGCCCACGGCCTCGCCGACGACCTGCTGACCAACACCCTGCTCACCGCCCGCTGCCCGGTGGTGCTGGCGCCCGCCATGCACACCGAGATGTGGGAGCACCCGGCCACCCGGGACAACGTCGCCACGCTGCGCCGCCGGGGCGTGATCGTGCTGGAGCCGGCCGTCGGGCGGCTGACCGGCAAGGACACCGGCAAGGGCCGGCTGCCCGAGCCCTCCGCGATCTTCGAGGCGTGCAAGGCCGTGCTGCGCCGCGGCGGGCCGGTGCCGACCGACCTGGCCGGCCGGCACGTGGTGGTCTCGGCCGGCGGCACCCGGGAGCCGCTGGACCCGGTGCGCTACCTCGGCAACCGCTCCTCCGGCAAGCAGGGCTACGCGCTCGCCGTGACGGCCGCGGCGCGCGGGGCCCGGGTGACGCTGCTCTCGGCCAACGCCGAGCTGCCGGACCCGGCCGGGGTGGACGTGGTGCACGTCTCGACCGCGCTGGAGCTGCGCGAGGCGGCGCTGGAGGCGGTCAAGGACGCGGACGCCGTGGTGATGGCCGCGGCGGTGGCGGACTTCCGGCCCGCCGAGTACGCCACCGGCAAGATCAAGAAGGTCGAGGGGGTCGAACCGGCCGCGGTCGCGCTGGTCCGCAATCCGGACATCCTGGCCGAGCTCTCGGCCCACCGGGCCCGTTCGGGCCAACTGGTGGTGGGTTTCGCGGCGGAGACGGACGACGTGCTCGCCAACGGCCGCGCCAAGCTCGCGCGCAAGGGCTGTGACCTGCTGGTCGTGAACGAGGTGGGCAACGGAAAGGCCTTCGGCACGGACGTCAACGAGGCCGTGGTGCTGGGCTCGGACGGCGGCGAGACGGCCGTTCCGGTGGGCCCGAAGGAGGCGCTCGCGGACGTGGTCTGGGACCTGGTCGCAAAGCGGCTGGAAACAGGCGGCAACTGATCGGATTCGCTCGCGCGGCGGTCGAGAAATCCTGAAGCGGGTGACGTTCGGCGGAACCAGACCGTTAGACTCCAGGAATCAAGTCTTTC
Organism: Kitasatospora sp. NPDC056273; assembly: GCF_042268845.1. Taxonomy (NCBI): domain Bacteria; kingdom Bacillati; phylum Actinomycetota; class Actinomycetes; order Kitasatosporales; family Streptomycetaceae; genus Kitasatospora; species Kitasatospora sp. NPDC056273. The sequence goes on from NZ_JBHJSJ010000022.1 coordinate 21,277, forward strand.
CGGAGTTCCCCGGTACGAGCCGGGGAACTTCAGTCAGCAGCCGCTGCAACCCCAGGGAGCGCTGTGTCTCGCCGCCTGTTCACCTCGGAGTCCGTGACCGAGGGACACCCCGACAAGATCGCTGACCAGATCAGCGACACCATCCTTGACGCTCTCCTGCGGGAGGACCCGACGTCCCGGGTCGCCGTGGAGACGCTCATCACCACCGGCCAGGTGCACGTGGCCGGCGAGGTGACCACCAAGGCGTACGCGCCGATCGCCCAGCTCGTCCGGGACAAGATCCTGGAGATCGGCTACGACAGCTCCAAGAAGGGCTTCGACGGCGCCTCCTGCGGCGTGTCGGTGTCCATCGGTGCCCAGTCGCCCGACATCGCGCAGGGCGTCGACACCGCGTACGAGGCCCGTGTCGAGGGCGACGAGGACGACCTGGACAAGCAGGGCGCCGGTGACCAGGGCCTGATGTTCGGCTACGCGTCCGACGAGACGCCCGAGCTCATGCCGCTGCCGATCACCCTGGCGCACCGCCTCTCCCGCCGCCTGACCGAGGTGCGCAAGAACGGGACCATCCCCTACCTGCGCCCCGACGGCAAGACCCAGGTCACCATCGAGTACGACGGCGACAAGGCCGTCCGCCTCGACACCGTGGTCGTCTCCACCCAGCACGCCAGTGACATCGACCTGGAGTCGCTGCTCACCCCGGACATCCGCGAGTTCGTCGTCGAGCCGGAGCTGAAGGCGCTGGCCGAGCAGGGCATCAAGCTGACCACCGAGGGCTACCGCCTGCTGGTCAACCCGACCGGCCGCTTCGAGATCGGCGGCCCGATGGGCGACGCCGGCCTCACCGGCCGCAAGATCATCATCGACACCTACGGCGGCATGGCCCGCCACGGCGGCGGCGCCTTCTCCGGCAAGGACCCGTCCAAGGTGGACCGCTCGGCCGCGTACGCGATGCGCTGGGTGGCGAAGAACATCGTCGCCGCCGGCCTCGCCCGCCGCGCCGAGGTGCAGGTCGCGTACGCGATCGGCAAGGCCGAGCCGGTCGGCCTGTTCGTGGAGACCTTCGGCACCGAGTCGGTGCCGGTCCTCGCGATCCAGAAGGCCGTCTCCGAGGTCTTCGACCTCCGCCCGGCCGCGATCATCCGCGACCTGGACCTGCTGCGCCCGATCTACTCCCAGACCGCCGCGTACGGCCACTTCGGCCGTGAGCTGCCGGACTTCACCTGGGAGCGCACCGACCGCGTGGAGCAGCTGAAGGCCGCCGTCCAGGACTGACGTCCTGAGCCCGGTGCCCGAGCGCCGACCCGTAGCGTTCTGACGCTCGGCCCGTAGCGCCCGGAAGCGGCGCCCGTCCCCGTTCGGGGGTGGGCGCCGCTTCGTGCATTGTCGGTGTGACCTGGTAGTACTTGGTGGCGATGAGCAGCACAGGGGAGAACGGGGCCGCCGAGCCGGAGCAGCTGGCGTTCATCCGGGAGACGGTCAAGCGGGCCAAGCCGCGCACCTGGCACGGGGCCAAGCGGGCCGAGCACCTGCCGGTGGCCCGGGTCGTGGTGGACAAGGGCGTGCTCACCATCGACAAGTTCTTCGACTACGCGGTGCCGGCCGCCATGGCCGAGGAGGCCCAGCCCGGGGTGCGGGTGCGGGTGCGGTTCGGGGCGCGGGTGGTGAAGGGCCAGCGCGAGGGCGGGGAACTGCACGACGGGTTCATCGTCGCCCGGCTGGAGAAGAGCGACTTCGCCGGCCCGCTCGCCCCGCTGGCCCAGGTGCTCTCGCCCGAGCCGGTGCTCACCCCGCAGCTGCTGCGGCTGTGCCGGACCGTCGCCGACCGGTACGCCGGGACGCTGGCCGACGTGCTCCAGCTGGCCGTCCCGCCCCGGCACGCCAAGGCCGAGGCCGAACCCTCGCCCCCGCCGCTGCCGCGCCCGGCCGCCCCGGCCCCCGGCGGCTGGCAGCGCTACCCCGCCGGGCCCGACTTCCTCGCCTCGCTCACCGCCGGCGGCTCGCCGCGCGCGGTCTGGGCGGCGCTGCCCGGGCCCGGCTGGCCGTACGAGATCGCGCGCGCCGTGGCCGCGACCCTGGCCGGCGGGCGCGGGGCGCTGGTCGTGCTCCCGGAGGGGCGCTCGGTGGCCCGGGTCGACCAGGCGCTGACCGAACTGCTCGGCCCCGGGGCGCACGTGGCGCTGGAGGCCGACCTCGGCCCGCGCGAGCGGTACAAGCGCTGGCTCGCGGTGAGCCGGGGCTCGGTGCGCGCCGTGATCGGGACCAGGGCCACCATGTTCGCGCCGGTGCGGGACCTCGGGCTGGTCGTCGTCTGGTCGGACGGCGACGGCAGCCACAGCGACCCGCGCGCCCCGCACCCGCACGTGCGCGAGGTGGCGCTGCTGCGGGCCGCCGACGAGGGCGCCGCGGTGCTGCTCGGCGGGCACGCGGTGACGGTGGAGGGCGCGCAGCTGGTCAGCACCGGCTGGGCGCGCCCGCTGGTCGCGGACCGCGAGACGGTGCGGCAGGCCGCGCCCCGGGTGCGGACCGTCACCGACCAGGACCAGCACCGGGACGCCGCCGCCCAGGCCGCCCGGCTGCCCTCGGTGGCCTGGGAGGCCGCCCGGGAGTCGCTGGCCGCCGGGCACCCGGTGCTCATCCAGGTGCCCCGGCGCGGCTACGTGCCCCGGCTGGCCTGCGGGCGCTGCCGGACCCCCGCCCGCTGCCGGCGCTGCGAGGGGCCGCTGGAGGCGCCCTCGGCGGACGCCACGCTGTGCTGCGCCTGGTGCGGGGAGCCGGAGAACGACTGGCACTGCCCCGAGTGCGGGTCCTTCCGGCTGCGGGCCCAGGTGGTCGGGGCCCGGCGGACGGCGGAGGAGCTGGGCAAGGCGTTCCCGCGCATCCCGGTGCGGACCTCGGGCCGGGACGCGGTGCTGGCCACCGTGCCGGACGAATCCTCCCTGGTGATCTCCACGCCCGGCGCGGAACCGGTGGTCGAGGGCGGCGGCGGGTACGGGGCCGTGCTGCTGCTGGACGGCTGGGCGCTGCTCGGCCGGCCGGACCTGCGGGCGGGGGAGGAGACGCTGCGGCTCTGGCTCACGGCGGCCGCGCTGGCGCGGTCCTCGACGGAGGGCGGGACGGTGGTCGTGGTCGCCGAGCCCTCGGCCCGCCCGGTGCAGGCACTGGTCCGGTGGGACCCTTTGGGGCACGCCGGGCTGGAGCGGGACGAACGGGCGCAGCTGCACTTCCCGCCGGTGTCCCGGATGGCCTCGGTGAGCGGCAGCCCCTCGGCGGTCGCGGACCTGCTGAACCTGATCCGGCTGCCGGAGGAGGCGGACGTGCTCGGGCCGGTGCCCGCGCCGGCGCTGCGGGGGGAGGAGCAGGAGCGGGCGCTGCTGCGGGTGCCGCCCGGGCAGGGGGCCGCGCTGGCGGCGGCGCTCAAGGCGGCGCAGATCGCGCGGATCGCGCTGCGGACGGCGGAGCCGGTGCGGGTGCGGGTGGATCCGACGGACATCGGCTGAGACGGACATCGGCTGAGGGGCGGGGCTCGGGGGCTTCGGGGGCTCGCGGGTGGGTGCGTCGCGTTCGGGGGCTTCGGGACCGGCGGCCCGGCGGGGCGGGGTGAGTGGGCCACCCCGCCCCGGACGGCCCGGGTGCGTGGCTCGGTCAGCCGCGCAGCGGGATGCCGGGTCGGTCCGCCTGGGGGCGGTCGACGGGGGTGCTGCGGTCGGTCGTGGCGCGGTCGACGGGGGTGCGGTCGATGCCGGGGCGGTCCAGCGGGCCCCGGTCCAGCGCGCCACGGTCGATGCCGGCGCGGTCGATGCCGGTTCGGTCGATGGGCGTGCGGTCGATCGTGGTGCGGTCCATCGGCGTGCGGTCGATGCCGGTGCGGTCGATCGTGGCGCGCTCCAGGGCGCGACCGTCCAGGCCGCCCTGGCGGGCCGCCGGGACGGTCGTGGCCAGTCCGGTGCGCTCGGTGCCCGTGGGCAGCTCCTCGGAGCGGTCCGGACGGGCCTGGCCCGGGACGGCGCCGCTCGCGGCGAGGAGTTCGCTGGTCGGCCGGCGCATCCCGTAGCGCCGGTGCACCGCCTGCTTGGTGACCCCGAGGGCGGAGCCCACCGAGTCCCAGGAGAACCCCAGCGCCCGGTCGAACTCGACCGCCGCCGCCACCAGGGTCTCCACGCTCTCCCGCAGCTCCTGTGCCAGGCGCACGGTCGGCGCCGGCGCCCGCCCGTACACGACGAAGCCGGCCGAGGTGCTCGGTCGGCGCGGACGGTAGACGTTGCCCAGTTGAGCGGTGAGCGTCCGCAGCGCGTCGACCTGCCGCCTCACCCGCTCGATGTCCCGCACCAGCAGGTGCAGGCTCGCCCGCGCCCGGGCGTCGTGGTTGATCTGCTCGGCCATGGCCTACGTGCCACCTTCCGTACGGTTCAGCTCGGCCGGGACGCGGTGTCCCGTTGCGCCCGGCCCCGGTCAATCTCTCTTGACCAACGCCGAAGCGGGGGCCGGGGTAACGCGGCTCGGCACAGTCGGGGCGTGCCGGGCGGCGATCCGGTGCTGATCCGGCGCCGGTCTGGGCCCTGAGGCGGGGCCGGTCCGGTGCCGGTCCGGGCTCCGGGGAAGCCCTCGGCGGGCGGCCGCGCGGGTTGCATAGACTGGCGGGTGAACCAGCCGCCGACCGCAGCCCGCGCCCCTACGGACAGGAGCCCGTACCCCGTGGCGATCCAGCCGATCCGTCTCTTCGGAGACCCCGTCCTGCGGTCCACCGCCCAGCCGGTGACCACCTTCGACAAGGAACTGCGCAAGCTGGTCGGCGACCTCACCGACACCATGCTGGACGCCCCCGGCGCCGGCCTCGCCGCGCCGCAACTCGGCGTCTCGCTGCGGGTATTCACGTACCACGTGGACGGTGTCACCGGGCACCTGATCAACCCGGACCTGTCGCTGAGCGAGGAGGAGCAGGACGGCCCCGAGGGCTGCCTGTCGCTGCCGGGCCTGCGCTACGACACCACGCGCGCGTACGGCGTGGTGGCCAAGGGCTTCAACATGTACGGCGATCCGGTGACGGTGGAGGGCACGCAGTTGCTCGCCCGGTGCATCCAGCACGAGACCGACCACCTGGACGGCATCATCTTCATCGACCGGTTGGACCGCGAGCAGCGCAAGGCCGCGCTGAAGGCGATCCGGGAGGCGGACTGGGGCGCCGGGCCGGCCCCGGTGGTCAAGGTCTCGCCGCACGGCACCTTCGGCTCCGCCCGCTGAGTTCGGCCGGTTCCTTCGGTCCCGGCGGCCCCGGTGGTCTTCCCCGGTCGTTGTCGGTCTTCGTTGGTTTCTTGAACTTCCTTTTGCAGAAAGGCACTTGATGCGTCTCGTCTTCGCCGGCACCCCCGAGGTCGCCGTTCCCGCCCTGGACGCCCTGCTCGCCTCGGACCGGCACGAGGTCGTCGCCGTGGTCACCCGCCCCGACGCCCCGGCCGGGCGCGGGCGCAAGCTGGTCGCCAGCCCCGTCGCCCAGCGCGCCGAGGAGGCCGGGATCGAGGTCCTCAAGCCGGCGAAGCCCAGCGACCCGGACTTCGTCGCCCGGCTCACCGAACTCGCCCCCGACTGCTGCCCGGTGGTCGCCTACGGTGCGCTGCTGCGCCCCGGCACCCTGGAGATCCCCAAGCACGGCTGGGTCAACCTGCACTTCTCGCTGCTGCCCGCCTGGCGCGGCGCGGCCCCGGTCCAGCACGCGGTGCTGGCCGGCGACGAGGTCACCGGCGCGTCCACCTTCCTGATCGAGCAGGGCCTGGACTCCGGCCCGGTCTACGGCGTGATCACCGAGGAGATCCGCCCGACCGACACCAGCGGCGAGCTGCTCACCCGGCTCTCCCTCTCCGGCGCGCGGCTGCTCGCGGCCACCATGGACGGCATCGAGGACGGCTCCCTGCACGCCGTGCCGCAGCCCGCCGAGGGCGTCACGCTCGCGCCGAAGATCAGCGTCGAGGACGCGCGGATCGACTGGAGCCACCCCGCGCTGCGGATCGACCGGGTGGTGCGCGGCTGCGCGCCGGCGCCGGGGGCCTGGACGGAGTTCCGGGGTGAGCGGCTGAAGGTCACCGGGCCGGTCAGGCTGCTGCCGGACTCCACCGAGCTGGCGCCGGGCGAGGTCGCGATGGCGGGCAAGAACAGCGTCCGGGTCGGGACCGGCAGCCACGACATCGAGCTCGGGGAGGTGCGTCCGCAGGGGAAGAAGGAGATGCGGGCCGCCGACTGGGCCCGGGGCGCGCGCCTGGAGGCGGGGGAGCGCTTCGGGGGCTGACGCTCCGGTTTGGCGCTACTGTTCGTTTGAGATCGTCCGTGTTCGTTCGACTTCGTTGTCGTCTGATTGCGTTGTCGTCCGAGTTCGTTGCTAACCACCGTTCGTTGATAACCACCGCAGCACCTTGAGGCACCTGTGACCACCCCCAGCGCCAAGCGCGCCCCCCGCCCGCACCGCCGCCCGAAGAAGGACCCGGCCCGGATCGTCGCGTTCCGCGCGCTGCGCGCCGTCGACGAGCGCGACGCGTACGCCAACCTGATCCTGCCCTCGCTGCTCCGCGAGGCCGAGCAGAAGGGCATGGACCGGCGCGACGCCGCCCTCGCCACCGAGCTGGTCTACGGCACCCTGCGCCTGCAGGGCACCTACGACGCGGTCATCGCCGCCTGCATCGACCGGCCGCTCGGCAAGGTCGACCCGCCAGTGCTGGACGTGCTCTCGCTCGGCGCCCACCAGCTGCTCACCACCCGCATCCCCAGCCACGCGGCCGTCTCGGCGACCGTCGAGCTGGCCCGGGTGGTGCTCGGCGACGGCAAGGCCAAGTTCGTCAACGCCGTGCTGCGCCGGATCAGCGCCCACGACCTGGACGCCTGGATCGAGAAGGTCGCTCCGCCGTACGACAAGGACGCCGAGGACCACCTGGCGGTCGTGCACTCGCACCCGCGCTGGGTGGTCTCCGCGCTCTGGGACTCGCTCGGCCGCTGGCAGCCGGACGCCTCCGGGCGCGCCGCGATGGAGGACCTGCTGCGGGCCGACAACGAGCGGCCCGAGGTCACCCTGGTCGCCCGCCCCGGCCGGGCCACCGTCGGCGAGCTGGCCGACGCGCTGCCCGAGGCCGAACCGGGCCGCTGGTCCCCGTTCGCCCTGCGGCTCGCCGAGGGCGGCGACCCGGGCGCCGTCGCGGCCGTGCAGGAGAACCGGGCGGGCGTGCAGGACGAGGGCAGCCAGCTGGTCGCGCTGGCACTGGCCGCGGCGCCGCTGGACGGGCCGGACCGGCTCTGGCTGGACGGCTGCGCGGGCCCCGGCGGCAAGGCCGCGCTGCTCGGCGCGCTGGCCGCCGAGCGGGGCGCGGCGCTGGTCGCGAGCGAGAAGCAGCCGCACCGGGCCCGGCTGGTGGCACGGGCGCTGGCGGGCAACCCCGGCCCGTACACCGTGATCGCGGCCGACGGGACGCGCCCGGCCTGGCGGTCCGAAGGCTTCGACCGGGTGCTGGTCGACGTGCCGTGCTCCGGCCTCGGCGCGCTGCGCCGCCGCCCGGAGGCGCGCTGGCGGCGCCGGCCGGCGGACATCGCGGCCTTCGGCCCGCTCCAGCGGGACCTGCTGCGTTCGGCCATCGAGGCCACCCGGGTCGGCGGCGTGGTCGGCTACGCGACCTGCTCGCCGCACCTCGCGGAGACCCGGGCGGTCGTGGACGACGTGCTGCGGGCCGAGGGCGGCCGGGTCGAGTGGATCGACGCGCGCCCGCTGCTGCCCGGCGTCCCGGCGCTCGGCGACGGCCCGGACGTGCAGCTGTGGCCGCACCTGCACGGGACGGACGCGATGTACCTGGCGCTGCTGCGGCGTACCGCCTGACGGCGGGGTACCGATGCCGCCTCCCCGGTCGGGGTCGCTTCCCCGGCCGGGGCCGTCGCCTCGGCGGGGAGGCCGGCCGGTCGGCTCCGGCAGGTGAACCGCCGCCTGTCCGGGCGGGGTTGACGCGGCGTCGGATGTCGGCTTCCATGGCTGCTGTGTAGCCGCTCGGCTGCATGATCTTTGGGGGGCAGGCTTCGTCGCGTCGAGCGGCGGAAGCCGGGGAAGCAACCCCACAAGACATGCGGCGCGATGCGGCTGTTTCGTTGTGTGGAGTCGGATCCTCGGCGCTGCCCTCCCCGGCCGTGGGAGGCGGCAGTGTCATCGGAGATTCGACGTTCGATGGGGGAGCCTGCCGGTTCGCGGGGTGACGGTGGTGCCGGGACGGACGGCCGCGCGCTCGATCTGATCGCCCTGATGTCGATCCTGGCGGTGTGCACCCTGATCTGCCTGCTGGCCGGTACGGGGGCGCTCCAGGCGGTCATCGGCGCGGCGGGCATCCTGTTCGCCGCCTGGCGGACACCGCGGCGCTCCGGGCGGGAGGAGGGGCGTCGGCGCGGGCCCCGTGGGTGAGACGGGGGCGGCCGCGGCCGTGGGCGGCTTGCATCTCCCGTAGGGGGAGGTAGCAGGGTGGTGGCCATGAACGGCGACGCGCTCTGGACGATCGGTGAGCTGGCCCGGCGCACGGGGCTGACGGTCAAGACCGTCCGCTTCTACTCGGACCAGGGGATCGTGTCGCCGGCCGACCGCAACCCGGCCGGCCACCGGCGGTACGGCCCAGAGGCCGTCGCGCGCCTCGAACTGGTCCGCACCCTGCGGGAACTCGGGCTCGGACTGCCCGCGATCCGGCGGGTGGTGGAGCGTGAACTGACGCCGGCCGACGTCGCCGCCGCGCAGGCGGAGGCGATCGACCTCCAGATCCGGGTGCTGCGGCTGCGGCGGGCGGTGCTCGGGGCGGTGGCCAGGATGGGTTCCACACCTGAGGAGTTGACGCTCGTGCACCGGTTGGCCCGGCTCACGGAGGATGAACGGGGGCGCCTGATCGGGGAGTTCCTGACAGGGGTGTTCGGCGGGATCGAAGACGGCGGGGTCGGGGGCGGCGGGCGGTTCGCCGCGGTGGCGCGCTCGTTGACGCCGGAGCTGCCGGAGGAGCCGTCGGTCGAACAGGTCGAGGCCTGGGTGGAGTTGGCGCAGCTGGCGGGGGACGCCGGGTTCCGGGCGCTGCTGCGCGGGCTCGCCGAGGCGGAGGCCGCGGAGGCGGCCGGCACGGGGCTGCCGAGGCCCGGACTGGCGGTGGCGGTGCGGGAGTTGGCCGGGCCGGCGGTCGCGGCCGGGGTGGAGCCCGGGTCGGCGGAGGCGGCGGCGGTCGTCGCGGTGCTGGTGGAGCGGTACGGGCGGTGCTGCGCGGGGGCGGTGCCGGGGGATGCCGGGGCGGTGCGCGACCGGTTGGCGGAGCGGCTGGGGGCGATGGCCGATCCGCGGCGGGAGCGGTACCTGGAGCTGCTGGCGGTGGTCAACGGTTGGGCCGCGCCGGAGAGTTGGGCGGCCGAGGTGGACTGGGCGGTGCGCGCGGTGGCGTGAGTCGGGGCTGCTCGGCGGCGGGGTGGCGAGGAGGTGAGGCGGTGGGGCCGTGGGGCGGTGGGTCTGTACGGCTACCGGCGGGTGGGGCCGGAGAAGGTGGTGAGGAAGGCGTGGGCCTGGGCACGGAGGTGGTCGACCGGCGGGTCCTCGCAGATCACCTCCAGGCCGAGTCCGGTCGCCCGGCCCAGGTCGTAGTAGGACTGGTAGGCGAGGTACGGGCGGTGGTCGTCGGTGGGGTCGAGGCCGACGGCGAAGGTCGCGAAGTGGGGCTGCGGCCCGCCCGGGGCGGGGGCCGGCCCGCTGCGGGAGAGCTGCCACTCGAACTCGTACGGCTCGGGTTCGGCGGGCAGGTCCAGCAGGGCCTGGGCGAGCCGGCGGACCTCGTCCGGGTTCGCGAAGGGGATCGACTCCGACGAGGAGGGGGCCGAGGCGAGCAGTTCCCAGGCGTCGCCGTTGTGGCCGACGGTCAGGGCCCACTCGCCGCTCGGGTCCTGCCAGCGGCAGCTGATGATCGGGTCCACGGCGGTCAACCTCCCTGTGGCGCTGGATCGTTCGTACCTCATCATGGTGGCACACCGGTCGCTGCGGGGGCCTTGGCCGCGAGCCGTCCTCGGGCCCGTTGCCAGGCTTCCTGGAGCGTGCGGCAGCCGTGGCCCGCTCCGGGTGCGCCCTGCGGGGCGGGTCGGTCAGTCGGTCAGTCGGTGACGGGGGCCGGGTGCCAGGGGCGGTCGGGGCGGGTCTGGACCGGGGCGGAGGTGAGGCGCAGGGCGTACACCTCGCGGTCGGTGGCCTTGTACGGGACCTGGCCGAGGTACTCGTGGCCGGTCAGGTGGCACCAGGCGGGGAGGTCGAGCGGGGCGGCGGGGTCGGTGGTGTGGATGTGGACCACCGCGCCGGCGGGGAGGTGCGCGATCCGGGCGCGCAGTCGGAGCAGGAGCTGGACGCAGAGCAGGCCGGTGCCGTCGATGGTGAGGTCGGGGGCGTTCGGGGCGTCGGGGGTGGCGGTTTCGGGGGCGGTCATCGGGGCGTCTCCTGGGTGATGCGCCAGAGGCGGCGGGGCAGTTCGCCCTCCTCGAAGGGGTGGACGTCGGTCAGGTGCCAGCCTTCGGCGAGCCTGTCCACCAGCTCGCGGGGGAAGAAGTGGACGGCGAAGCCGCCGTGCTCCCAGATGTCGTCCCCGTGGCCGGTGCCGGCGCCGTAGTGGGCGTCGCCGGTGTGGCGGACGGTGCGGACGAGGGTGCCGCCCGGGCGCAGGACCCGGCGGATCTCGGCGACGAGCGCCTCGATCTCCCCGGTGGAGAGTGCCATGCAGAGCAGCATGTGGGCGAAGACCGCGTCGACGGAGGCGTCGGGGAGGGGCAGCGGGTCGCGGACGTCGTGGGCGAGGACCGAGAGCCGGTCGGCCAGGCCCTGGTCCGCCGCGGTGGTGCGCAGCTGCTCCAGGCCGGTCGGGCTGAAGTCGGCGGCCAGCACGCGGAAGCCCGCCCGGGCGAAGTGCAGCGCGTCGCGTCCGTGACCGGCGCCGAGTTCCAGCACCTCCCGGGCCCCGGCGGCGGCGAACACTCCGGCGGCGTACTCGGCGGGGGCGGAGGGCCGCTCGCCGTACATCCCCGGGTTGGCGGTGTAGGTCTGCTGCCAGTGCGCGCGTTGGGCGTCCGCGAGGGCGCGCTCCGGGCCGGGCCCGGCGTCGGGGGTGTCGGTCATGGTGCGGCCCTTCGCGGGGTGGGGTGGTGCGGGTGGTGCCAGTGGTGCCAGATGGCACGGAGGTGCCCGTGGTGCGGGGCCAGCCTAGGACGTGGGCTCGGGTGGAGGGTGTGGCGGGGTGCGGAAGGGCGCGCGCGGGGGCGGCGGGGCGGGCGGATCAGCCGAGGTGCCGGCCCGGGGCGGTGCCGCCGAGGCGGGTGAGCAGGGTGGACAGCCGGCCGAGGTCCTCGGCGCTCCACTGCTCCGCCGCGAAGTGCTCGGCGGCGACCTTGCGGGCGGTGTACAGCATCTCGGCGAGCCGCTCGCGGCCGGTCGGGGTGAGGGCGGCGTAGGTGACCCGGGCGTCGCGGGCGGCGGCCTCGCGGGCGACCAGGCCGATCCGCTCCAGCGGTGCGAGGCCGCGGGTCACGCCGGAGGCGGTGAGCCCGAGGGCCTCGGCGAGGTCGACCCGGCGCATCCGGCCGCCGGGGGCCTGGGAGAGGTGGAGCAGCATGGTGAAGTCGGCCAGGCTGACGCCGTGCAGGCGGCTGAGGCCCGCGTCGAAGCGCTTGACCACGGCGGTCTGGGCGCGGACCAGCCGCAGGGCGGTGTCCAGGGGATCGGGGCTCGGGCTCGTCGCGGCCGGTGCGGTCGCGGCCCGGTCCACCTGGTCCGGCTGCTGCTGGTCTGAACGCTGATGGTCTGGACGCTCTGTCATTGCCACCTCCTTGACTGCTCAAGTATAGCGCTAGGGCGAGCCGTCAAGGAGGTGGCGGAGGGGGGAGGGGAGGGGTGGGTCAGTGCGCGGTGTTGGCGGCGCGGCGCTGACGCTTGCCGAGCGGGGCCTGGGAGAGGTCCTCGGCCTGGGAGCGGAGGTTCTTGTAGCCGTAGCCGCGTTCGATGAGCCAGTCCCGCGCCGACTGCTCGGCCCGCTCGGTGGCCTCCAGGATGTCCTCCTCGGCCTCGCCCTCGTCGAGGAAGCGGAAGGTGAAGGCGGCCCGGGCGGAGACGTCGTAGCTGAGGTGGCCCTCGCGGGTGAAGGCGGCGCGCAGCACGTCGTGCTCGGGGGCGGCGGCGAGCAGTTCGGCACGCTGGTCGGCGGTGAGGCCGTCGAAGACGCCGCGCACCATGATGCGGAAGGTTCGAGTGGTCATCCCCCGACCATAGGCAGTGCGGGCCGCCGACCGCCAACGTGATTCCTGGGCCGGGCGCTTCTCGGTGACGGTCGGTGGTCGCGGGCCTCCTTGGGCGCCCGTAGGCGGTCGTCGGGTGGTCGCCGGTGGTGGTGGGCGCCGGTCAGGCGGGGGTGAGTACTTCGGCGAGCTCGTCCGCGTACCGGGTGAGCCGGTCGAGCCCGGGGCCTCCTCGGGCGCGCCGGAAGCCGTGCCGCCGACCGTGGAAGGCGGCCTGGACGGCGTGGAGTTGGGTCCAGCGGCGGAGGCGTTCGCGGTCCAGCTCGGCGGCCTCGGCGAAGACGTCGAGCGCGCGGAGGAGAGCGCGCTGCCGGTCCGGCGCGTCGAGCAGCGTCAGGGCGTGGACCTTGAGCAGGGTGCCGCCGTCGTAGGCGCGGTCTCCCACGTAGCCCTTGGGGTCCACGGCCAGCCAGGGTTCGCGCTCCGCCCGCAGGATGTTGCGGGGGTGGAGGTCCCCGTGGACGAGCACGTCCGGCTGGGTGCGGGCGAGTTCGCGGACGGTGGCGAGGGCGGCGCCGACCGTGCGGGCCGGCAGGGGGTGGGAGAGGGAGGCCGCGTCGGCGCGCAGGGCGGCCTCCCATTCCGCGGCCTGCTCGCTCAGCCGGGGCAGGCCCGGGGGCGCCGGGACGGCGAGCCGCCGGCTGAGCCGCCCGGCGACCGTCGGCACCTCGTCGGTGTCCCGGGCCTCCGCGAGCGTGGTCGGGCTCGCCCGTTCGAGCAGCATCGCGAAGCGCTCGTCGTCCCGTTCGTAGAGCCGGACGGCGCCCCGGCCCGCCCACACCGCGAAGGCGTCCGGCTCGTGCACGTTGCCGGGGTGGGGGAACGAGACCTTCAGTACGGCCACGCGTTCGGCCGCCTGCCGGACCGGGAGGATCAGGCCGACCCCGCCGTGGGTGGCGGCGCCGTCCGGCACGCAGCCCCAGCGTTCCAGCAGCTCGGCGGCGAGGCCGGGGAGTTCGGCGATCCAGGCCGCGCCGGGGGCTCCCTCACGGTCGATGGTGGTGCGGGCGAGCCCGCCGGGGATGCTGATCATCTGCTTCCTTTCGACGGTGGGGGGAGGGCGCTGGTGTGGCTTGCCGGTTCGGTCCGGTTCGGTCCGGTCGGGCTCAGGGGGCGAAGGGGCCGAAGGTCGTGGCGGCGAGGCGGAGCGCCGGTGCCGGGGTGCCGCTCCCGGCGCCGACGGAGTAGACCAGCCGCCTGCGCAGGTCCGGGGTGGTGAAGACGCCGTCGGAGTACCCGAGGTCGTGCCCGGTCTTGCCCCAGAGCACCGTGCCGTCCTGCAGCGGGACGGCCATCAGTCCGGCGCTGTAGCAGGCCCGACCCTTGTCCGGACCGAACAGGCACTCGCCCGCTCCGCGTACGGGCACCAGTCGGCCGGAGGCGTCGCGCGGCAGGGTGAGCAGGTCGTGCAGCTGCTGCGGAGGCAGGAGTTCGCCGTCGAGCAGGGCGCGCAGGAACCTGTCCAGGTCGGCCGGGGTGGACACCATCGACTCCGGGTTGCCGCCCTGTTCGGAGACGTCCGTCGGGGTGTCGGCGCTGTCGGGGACGTAGCCGGCCAGGTGGGGCTCCGGCATCGCGGGCCTGCCCTCCGTCACCTCGGTGTGCCGCAGGCCGAGCGGCTTCAGGATGCGGGCCGTCACCTCCTCCCTGATCGTGTGCCCCGTCACCTGCTCGATGATCCGGCCCGCCACCCGGTAGTTGAAGTTGTTGTACTCCTGCTCGCTGCCCGGATCGAAGGCCGGGCCGGCCTCCGGCAGGCCGCGCTCCGGGTGGGGCCGAAGCGTCCGCTGGACGACCAGGTCGAGCGTCTCGATCGCGAAGCGGTTGGCGATCAGGCCGTCGCGCTTCTCCAGCTCGGTGTCCTCGAGTTCCGGGCCCTCGACGGCCTGCGGAAGTCCGCTGGTGTGGTCGAGGAGTTGACGGACGGTGATCGGCAGCGTGAAGCTCGCGGGCAGCGTGCCGGGCAGGTACTGCTGGACGGTGCCGTCCAGGGAGATCCGCTGCTCGGCGGCGAGTTGGAGCAGCACCGCGGCGACGAAGGTCTTGTTGATGCTGCCGATCCGGAACGCCGCGTCCGGCGCCACCGGCCGCCCGCTCACCGGATCGTCGGCGCTGCCGCGCCAGACCAGGCCGTCGGCCGTCACCCGGGCGACCGCGCCCGCCACCGGGTCGCCCGGCCGGGCGGCGATCGCGGCGTCGAGGGCAGCCGGATCGAGGACAGCCGGACCGAGAGCGGCCGGAGCAGGCGTGGCGGCGAAGGCGGGTGCGGTGGATGCGGACGCCGCCGCGAGGAGCAGGGCGGCGAGGCCCCGCGCGAGGGTGGCGGGTTTGCTGACGGCCATGTGCCCTCCGAAGCGGGTGGGACGGCTGTGGGGCGGAGCGATCCGCCCTGGAGAACACGCGGCTGACGGTCATTCAGTTGCACACGACCGGTGCGAAGGCGGAGAGCGCGGGCACGGAACACGGTGAGGACTCCCTTCCACGGCGGCCCGGGTGGCCACCGTCGCGATGCCCCCAAGAGTGATCGCCGGAAGCCCCTTCGCGCATGTGCCGTTCGGCAGGAATCCGGCGGGAAAGCGACCGGGCCTCCCCTGCCGATCGGCAGGGGAGGCCCGGGGTGCGGACGCGGACCACACGGGACGCGGGACGCGACAGCGGTTGGGGGGCGTCGGCTACACCCGCGCCGGCAGCCGGGTGCAGACCGCTCCCGCCACCAGCGGAGCGGGCTCGGCGCCCAGGACGCCGAGGGTGAAGGCGGTGGTCAGCGCGCTGATGTCGCGGGACTCGCGGAGCAGCAGGTGGTTGGCGCCCGGGGCCTCGTACCGCGCGAGATCCGGGACGACCCGCCGGGCGCGCAGCGCGTACTCCAGGGACTGGGTGGCACTGGCCGAGCTGTGGTCCCCGGTGCCGTGGACGATCAGCACCCGCCGCCCGGCCAGCTGGTCGACCGGGTCGCCGCTGGGCAGCCACGGCGCGATCCCGGCCACGCCGACCACCGACGGGTGCCCGGCGCACCAGAAGGCGGCGCGCCCGCCCAGCGAGTTGCCGATCAGCACGACGGGTGCGCCCGGGTAGAGCCGGGCCAGCTCGTCGAGCGCCCAGCGGGTGTCGACGGCGGTGTCGGCGTCCGCGTCGTTCCAGCCGCCGTGGCGGTAGCGCAGCAGGTGCACCGCGAGGCCGTGCGGCCGGCCGCGGTCGGTGAGTTCGGTGGCCAGGTCCCGCAGGCCCAGCTCGGCGACCCGCATCGGTGCGCGCCGACTGCGGAGGAACCCGCCCGGCAGCAGCAGGGCGACGCCGGTGACCGGCTCCTCGCCCCGTCGTGGGGTCAGCTCTGCGGTGCGCGGACGCTGCGCTCGGAACACGCGAATTCCCTCCTGATGTGTACAGGCGGATTCTACGGTTCCGAGGAGGGGTCGCGGTGCGCGAGCAGGGACCACAGGACCCAGCCGGAGACCCGGGTGCGCTCCACCATGACCTTCGCCCAGCGGGCGCCGAGCGGTGAGGTCCAGGTGTCCACGACCTCGACCCGGTCACCCGAACGGGCGAGTCCGATGACGGTCTCCTCGCCGAAGTGGTCGACCCGGACGTTGGCGGCGTTGGCCGACACCTCCCACCAGCCCGCACCGGGCTCGGGCGGCAGGTCGGTGCCCGCCGTGACGGCCGTCGGGATCAGCAGGATGCCCAGCGCGACCACGGTGGCCGCCGCACGGCCGATCACGGCCACGGGGACCTCCGTGCGGTGGTCCGCGCGGTGCCGCGGACGGGCAGCGGTGAGGGCATCGGGATCAGGGGAGGCATGTACAGCAGAACGAGCCGACCGGGCGTGCGCGTACAGTCCGGCGCCGAGGTTGACCCGGTCGGCGCAGCACGACGTGCGGACCCGGTGCCGCCGGTGCGCCGGCGGATGCCCGACACATGTCAACTGTCCGGCCGTAGCGCGGGGTTGGCGCGCCCTGGCGGACGGCCGTCGAGTCGGCCGGCGGCGGCTGGGGGTGCGGACAGGGCCGGTCGGGCGGGGCGGTCACACGGCCCTGTCACAGGGGGCGGTCACTCCGGGCGCTGCTCCGCCAGGAGCTTCGCCCGGGTCTCCCGGACGAACGCCGCGACGACGTCCGCGTCGGCGAGCACGCGGGTGACGACCCGTCCGCCCCGGCCCGGTCCGGTGCGCTCCGTGATCCGCAGCTCGCGCGTGTCCTCGGCGCTGATGTCCTGGAGGTCGTTCCACGGCAGCGGGGCCGTGGGGTGGTCGTCGTCGGGGTCGAGGAGGAGTCCCGCGGGCAGCACGGCGAGCACCGTCCCGAACAGGACGTGTCCCTCCTCCTCGAACCGCTCGTGCAGCGGCGCGGTGTAGCGCGGCAGCAGGCCCGCGCGGATGGCCTCGGCCAGCCCCGGTTCGTAGCGGCCCGCCAGTTTCGAGACCACGAAGGGGGTTTCGCGGCCGCGCGCCAGGATGAGGACGCGGCCGAAGTGCTCGACGCTCAGGTTGCCGCGGAACTCCATCCGGGAGGGTATGTACTCGTAGCTCTCGATGGCGTCCCAGGGGAGGGCGCGGAAGTCGCCGCCGGCGTGGTGGAGGACGAGGCCGCCCTGGTAGCGCGCCACGGCGACCAGCCCGGAGCGCGGCGGGACCTTCTGGTAGGCCACGGCGGCCGCTGCCACGGCGGCGACCGCGAGGACGGCGCCCCACCAGGTCCAGCCGGAGGCGGCGAGGACGAGGATGCCGGGCAGTCCCAGGCCCCACTTGCCCACGCCGTCGCCGATCCGGCGGCTCGTCCGGTACAGCCGCCGCCGTTCGCCCAAGCCCGCCTCGGCCGCGACCTCGTCGCAGCGGGTGGCACCACTCATCGCTGACTCCCCTCGGCTGTGGAGCGCGCCAGTCTAGTCAGGGTGGTCGGGAGGGTGGGTGGTCGGGCGGTCGGTCGGGGCGGCCGGGTGGGTGGTGAAATCCCTTGCCCACAAAGGCTGGTAACACTGTTTCCCATCGGTTACGTTGTTACCCATGAGCACGCCCTACCAGGACGCGCAGCGGGTCGGCCAGGATGCCGTACGCGCCGTGATCCTCGACCGCGCCATCTCCCTCCTCGTCGCCGAAGGCCCCGCCGCGCTGACCGTGCGCCGGATCGCCGCCGAGATCGGCTCCTCGACCAAGGTGCTGTACACGATGTTCGGCGGGAAGGAGGGGCTGCTCGACGCGCTGTACCGGGAGGGCTTCGCACGACTGCGCCGGGCGCAGGAGCAAGTCCCGCGCGGGAGCGACCCGTTGGAGTACCTGACCGAGCTCGGCCGCGCCTACCGGGAGCGGGCGGTTACCGAACCCGCCTACTACCGCGTGATGTTCGAGCAGCCGGTGCCCGGATTCCGGCCCAGCGCCGAGGCGTTGGCCCTGGCCGACGGCGCGTTCGGCGCCTCGGTGGCCGCCGTCGAGGCCTGCATGGCGGCCGGGGTCTTCCGGCCCGGCGACGCCCTGGAGGTCTCCAACCTCTTCTGGGCGGCCACCCACGGCGCGGTGAGCCTGGAGCTCGCCGGCCACTTCGCGTCGGCCGAGGCCGGGGCGCGCTACGAGGCGCTGATGGCCGCACTGGGGCGGGCGTTCGGCGCCGGTTCGTGAACGAGTCCGGACACCCCATCACCTGACGAGAGGCCGAGACGATGAGCCCAGGCGACCCGATCCGCAACGGCACGATCGGCAAGAGCAACGGCAACGGCGCGATCAGCAACAGCAACAGCAACGGCAACAGCAACAACGGTACGAGGCGCAGCCGCTACGTCTCCGGGAACTTCGCCCCGGTGGCCGAGGAGGTCACGGCCTACGACCTGCCCGTCACCGGCCGGATCCCCGCCCACCTCGACGGCCGCTACCTGCGCAACGGCCCCAACCCGCTGGGCATCG
Organism: Kitasatospora sp. NPDC056273; assembly: GCF_042268845.1. Classification (NCBI taxonomy): domain Bacteria; kingdom Bacillati; phylum Actinomycetota; class Actinomycetes; order Kitasatosporales; family Streptomycetaceae; genus Kitasatospora; species Kitasatospora sp. NPDC056273. The sequence continues at coordinate 39,467 of NZ_JBHJSJ010000022.1, forward strand.
ACGACCCGGGCGCACATCTGTGGACCCTCGGCGCGGGCATGGTGCACGGCGTGCGGATCCGGGACGGGCGCGCCGAGTGGTACCGCAACCGCTGGGTCCGCTCCGGCACGGTCGCCGACCGGCTCGGTGAGCCCCGGCGCGGCACGCCCGTCGACGAGCGGATGGACATCTCCCCCAACGTGCAGGTCGCGGGCCTCGCCGGGCGCACCTACGCGCTGCTCGAAGGCGGCATCCGCCCGTACGAACTCACCTACGAGCTGGACACGGTGGGGCCGTGCGGGCTGGGCGCCACGCCGGAGGGGTACAGCGCCAACGCCCACTCGGTCGTCGACCCGCACACCGGGGAACTGCACTCGCTGGCCTTCCGGTACGGCTCCGAGCAGGTGCAGCACATCGTGATGGACGCGGCCGGCACCGTCCGGCGCAGCACGCTGATCGAGGTGCCCGGGAACCCGTACATGCACGACTTCGCGCTCACCGAGCGGTTCGTGCTGCTGTACGACACCCAGGTGGTGTTCAGCCCGGCGCACCTGGCCACCGGGGTGCCCTTCACCTGGGACGGGCGGCGCGCCGCCCGGGTCGGGGTGATGCCGCGCGAGGGCGGCGCGGTGCGGTGGTTCGAGCTCGCGCCGCACCTGGTCGGGCACACCCTCAACGCGTACGAGCGGACGGCGGACGAGCTGGTGGTCGACGTCGTGCGGCACCCGCCGGGCATGGACCTGCGGAACATCGGCGCGAGCCGGCCCACGCTCGACCGCTGGACGGTCGACCTGGCGGCGGGGACGGTCCGGGAGGAGCGGCTGGACGACCGGGTGCAGGAGTTCCCGCGCCTCAACCCGCGGCACACCGGCCGCCCCTACCGCTACGGCTACGCGGCCGCCGTCGAGCTCTACGCGCCGCCGACCGGCCCCGGGGACGACCGCCCGGACGAGGGCTTCAGCAACGCCCTGCTCAAGCACGACCTGAGCCGGGGGACCGTCGAGGCCCACGAGTTCGGGCGCGACGGGGCGGTGGGCGAGGCGGTGTTCGTCGCCGCCGAGTCGCCGACGGCGGAGGACGACGGGTACCTGATGGCGTACGTCCACGACCCGGAGCGGGGAGCGGCGGACCTGGTGGTCCTCGCCGCCCAGGACTTCACCGGCGAGCCCCTGGCCCGCATCCACCTGCCGGTGCGGGTGCCCCTGGGCCTGCACGGCAACTGGGTGCCGGGCGGGGACAGGGTGTCTGGCGGGGACCGGACCGCAGGCAGGGGCGGGGACACGGGCTGGAGCTGAGGGGCCAAAATGTGCCCGCTGCGAGCACGGGCGGGATCGCGCCCGGCGGCACCGCGGGGGAGGGCGTCGGCGTAGGGGACGGGGGTCTCGACGGCGGCGAGGGCGGTGAGGGCGGCGAGGGGGAGGCCCTGGGAGCCGGGGCGGAGCCGCCCCGGCGGGGTCATCGGGGCCGGGTGGCGCGGAGGGAGTAGGTCTGCGGGGCGGGGGCGCCGGCGGGGACGCGGAAGTGGGCGTGGGCGTGCTCGTGGAGGAAGTCCAGGCGCAGGCCCGCGTCGGCCAGGGCGGTGACGACCTCGCCGAGGCCGTGCTGCCACTGGACGGTGACGGTGGAGTCGAGCCGGGCGTCCGGGTCGGCGTAGGTGCCGGGGTAGTCGACGACGATCGGGGTGCGCTCGAAGTAGTCCTCCGCGAAGCCGCGCCCGTCGTCGGCGAGGACGTCGGCCACCGGGTGGTACTCGGCGAGGTAGAGGAAACCGCCGGGGGTGATGAGCGAGGCGACCGTCCGGGCCCAGCGGGTGAGGTCGGGGAGCCAGCAGAGCGCGCCGAAGCCGGTGTAGACGATGTCGTACGTCCGGCCGTCGAGCGCCTCGGCGGCGGCGTAGACGTCGGAGGTGACGAAGCGGGCCTCGGCGGCGCCGATCCGGGCGGCGAGGTCGGTGGCGGCCGCGACGGCAGGGGCGGAGAAGTCGAGCCCGGTGACGACGGCGCCGCGGCGGGCCCAGGAGAGGGTGTCGAGCCCGAGGTGGCACTGGAGGTGGAGCAGGGTGCGGCCGGTGACGTCGCCGACCTCGGCGGGCTCGTAGTCCTGGAGGGTGTCACGGCCCGCGACGAAGCCGGGCAGGTCGTAGAAGGGGCCGGCGGCGTGGACGGGGACGCGCTCGTCCCAGTTCGCGCGGTTGGCGGTGCGCCAGTCGGGGGTGGTGGATGGCGTGGTCATGCCGGGCAACGCTAGTCAGCGGCCCAGGGGCGGGCAATCGATTTCCGCGCCCGGCGCGCGCCGTGGACAGCGGGTGCCACCGGCGCCCCGGGCCCGGTATGTGCGGGTCATGGCCGGGGTTTTCCCTGCTCTTTGTTCCGGATCATGGCGCGCTCTGCGACGATCCGATGATCGTCGCCCCGACGCGGTGGGCGGCGCGTCGCAGGGGAGAGACCGGCATGGCCGTTCGGCCCGAGGACAGTGTCGTCCGGGCGAAGTGGGGAGTGTGGTCCGCCTGGGACCGGGAGACCTGGATGGTGGTCTCCGGCGGGGTGCTGGGGGCGCTGTTCGCGAGCATGGGGCTGGCGGTGCTGTTCGGCCCGGCGAACGGGTTCGGCGGCGACAGCCTCGCGTACATGGGGATCATCAGCATCCTGGGGCTGATGCCCTGCGGCGCGGGCTTCGTCTGGGCGCTGATCCACCCGAGGGCCGGGTTCCCGTCGGCCGCCGTCGGGGCGGTACTGGGGCTCGGGATCTTCGTCGGCTTCGCCGGGGACGGCCTCAACGACTCCTGGAAGGCGCCGCTGGACCGGCCGTCGACGATCCGCGCGGTGGGCAGCTGGACCAGCGGGGACCTGGTGGTCCGGGCCCGGCCGGACCTGGTGGTGGCGTACCGCCGGACGACCGGGGCCGTCGCCTGGCACTGGGCCCCGCCCGGGGAGGACACGGTCTGCGCGATGAGCCGGACGACCGGGCCTGACGGCACGGGCCGCGGCGGCGCCCTCGGCCTGATCGGCCACGCGCCGCACGACAAGCCGTGCTCCGCCGTCACCGCGCTCGACCTCTCCGACGGCAGGGAGGGCTGGACCGCCGCCGTGGACGCGCCCGCCCGGGACGGGGACGACGCGACTCCGGACGTGGTCGCGGTGGCCGGGCAGCAGGCCCTCCTCCAGGAGAAGGCCGGCTGGCGCGCCGTACGGCTGGCCGACGGCCGGGACGTCTGGCGCGGCGCGGCCGACCCGGGCTGCACCCCGCTGCAGGTCGCGGGCGGGCCCGGGGACGCCGTCACGGTCGCGCAGTGCGGCGCCGCGCCGCCCGTGCTGCGCTCGCTGGCCCCGGCGGACGGCCGGGAGCAGCGGCGGATCGCGCTGCCCGCGGCGGGCGGGCTGAAGAACCTCGCGGTGGTGTCGGTCGACCCGCTCGCGGTGTGGGTGGACGCCCAGGCCGAGCGCGGCACCCACGCGGTGCTCAGCTACGACCAGACCGGCCGGCAGCGGGCGGTGATACCGGTCGCCGGGGACGAGTACGACCTGGACGTGATGCTGGGCGGGCTGCACGCCTTCGACGAGTTCAGCGCCCGGCCGCTGTTCGGCGGAGTGGTGGTCGGAGACCTGTTCGTCGTACCGGGGGAGAAGCCCGGCGACATCGGCATCAGCGGCGGCAAGCACCCGAGCCGCACCGCCACCGGCCGGCTGCTGGCGTACTCGCTGACGGACGGCGGCAAGCGGTGGACGGCGGGGCTGGACGACCAGGTGACCGGCCTGGTGGTGGACGGCGGCTCGGTGTGGGCGATGACCCGGGGCCGGGTGACCAGGGTGGAGGCGGCGACCGGGCGGCAGAGCGCCGTGCTGGACGTCAACGACACCGCGTCGCTCTATCCGGTGGACCTGTCGGTGTCGGACGCGGAGCGGTTCACGGTGGTCGCGGAGGACGGGACGCGGGACGAGCCGCCGGTGCGGGCGATGAGCTGACGGGGGCCGGGACGGGGCCCGCCGCCGACGGACCTGACCCTTTCGGGTGGTTGTGTCAGTCTGGTGGGGGAGCACCGCCGAGACCGGGAGACTCGTGATGGCCGAGATCAGGGTGAACGGGGTGGCGCTGCACTACGAGGCCCGTGGCGAGGGCCCCGGCGTCGTCCTGGTGCACGGTTCCTGGAGCGACGCGGACTCCTGGGCGCGGGTGCTGCCCGGCCTGGCGGAGTCCACCACCGCGGTCGCCTACGACCGCCGGGGGCACAGCCGCAGCGAGGACCCGCTCACCCAGGGTTCGGTGCACGAGGACGCGGCCGACCTGGCCGGGCTGATCCACGAGCTGGGCCTCGCGCCCGCCTTCGCCTACGGCGACTCCTACGGCGCCCTGGTCGTCCTCCGGCTCGCCGCCGCCCGGCCCGACCTGCTGCGCGGGATCGCCGTGCACGAGCCGCCGGGCACCGGCATCCTGCTCGCCGACCCGGACCTGCGACCGCTCGGCACCGGCTTCGCCGACCGGATCGCCGCCGTCCGGGAGCTGCTGGAGCAGGCCGAGTCGGCGGCCGCCGCCGAACTGTACGTGGACAGCCTCGCCTTCGGCCCCGGCGCCTGGGAGCAGCTGCCCGCGCCGGTCCGGCACAGCTACATCCGCAACGCGCCCACCTACCTGGACGAGCTGCGCGACCCGGACGCGCTCGACCTCGACCTCATCGGGCTCGCCCGCTTCGGCGAGCCCGCACTGCTCACCCAGAGCGACGAGAGCGCGCCGATGTTCGGCGAGGTGCTGGACCTCATCGACCTCACCCTGCCCAAGGCGGAACGCCACCTGTACAGCGGCGCCGGGCACGCCCCGCACCTGTCGCAGCCGGAGGAGTGGGTGCGGGTGGTGCTGCCGCGGGCGCTGCTCTGAGACTGCCGCGGCTTCCGCGATTGATGTGACTGTGCGTCACCTTCGCTGGCTCCGTCGGGGATTCGCCCCTGGTCGAATCCCCGGATAACCGCTCGCCTTCGCCGTCGTCCCGGGCGCAGGCTACGTCCGTGCCCGCGTCAGCACGGACGCGGTGCGAGCGGAAGGACTCACATGACGAGCACGCGCGGCCGCATCGCCGCCCTGCTGGGCGCCGTCGCGGTGGTCGCCGGCACCACGCTGGCCACTCCCGCGGCCGCCACGGCCGACACACTCGCCACGGCCAGGCCAGGCGGCGGGATCGCCGGGCAGGCGCCCTGCCCGGACGCGCCCGAGTTCACCTGCGGGACCCTCACTGTCCCGCTCGACCACAGCGGCGCCGTCCCCGGCACCCTCGACCTCGCCGTGGCCGTCGCCGGGAACACCGCGGCCCCCAAGGGCGACCTGCTGTTCCTCACCGGCGGCCCCGGCCAGCCCGGCGTCCCGCTGATGAAGCGGATCGCCGGAAAGATGGCGCCCGTCCTCAAGGACTACCGCCTGGTCATGTACGACCAGCGCGGCACCGGCGCCCGTGCGCTCCAGTGCCCGGGCCTCCAGGAGGACATGGGTTCCTCCGACCTCGCTGTGCCGCGCAAGCAGTCGATCGCGGACTGCGCCGCCACCCTGGGCCCGAACGCCCGTTTCTACAGCACCGCGGACACCGTCGCCGACATCGACCGGCTGCGCGGCGCCCTCGGTGACCGGCGGCTGACCCTCGACGGCGTCTCGTACGGCACCCTCGTCGCCGAGCGGTACGCGCTCGCCCACCCGGCGCACGTGGCCCGGCTGGTGCTCGACTCGGTGGTGCCGCAGCAGGGTTACGACCCGCTCGACCTGGCCGCGCTGCCCGCCAGCGCCCGGGTGCTGCGGGCCGCCTGCCAGGCCACCGGCTGCACCACCGACCCGGCCGCCGACCTGGCCGCCACCGTCCGGCGGTACGGCAACGGGGCGCAGGTCCTGGACGCCCTCACCAGCTACGAGTTCACCGACCCGAACTACGGCGGGGTCCCGGAGGCGCTGCACGAGGCCGCCGGCGGGCAGCCCGCCAAGCTCCAGGCCTTCATCGAGACCGTCCACCGGGACGACGCGGCCCCGGCCGAGGCGCTCAGCCAGGGCCTGCACGCCGCCACCGTCTGCGCGGACTCGCGCTTCCCGTGGGGCAGCACGGACACCCCGGTCGCGGGCCGGGCGGCCGCGCTGGAGCGCACCCGGCAGCGGCTGACCGCCGAGCAGACCTGGCCGTACGACGCGGCGACCGCGACCGGGCTCGGCAGCCAGCTGGTCTGCCTGGACTGGCCGCGCGAGCAGGTGCCGCCGATCCCGCCGGCGCACCGCAGGCTGCCGAACGTGCCGGTGCTGCTGCTCGGCGGCGACCGGGACCTGTCCACGCCGAACGAGTGGCTGTACCAGCAGGCGGAGCTGGCGCACGACCCGCAGGTCGTGATCGTCCCGGGTGCGGCGCACTCGGTGCAGACCCGGGCGGCCGACCCGGCCGGGCGGCAGGCGGTGTACGACTTCCTGCTCAAGTAGCGGGGGCCGTCGGCGGGTTGCGGCCGACGGTGGACCGCCGCCGGCGGTGGGCCGTTCCGAGCAGGGGACGGAACGGCTCGCCGCCGCGCTACGGCCCGGCCGCGCCCCAGCCGTCGTCGGGCAGGGAGCGGTCGGGCTCGGGGCAGTCGAGGTGTTCGTAGCCCCACAGCAACGCCTTGTGCAGCGCCCACGCCTCCAGCGGCGGCTCGTCCTGGGACGCCCGGTTCGTCAGGACCAGCTCCACCCGGACCTCCTCGGCCGGCGAGAACAGCAGGTTCCGCTGGTCCGGGAGGTTCTCGTACGTCACCGTCTGCCAGCTGTGGCCGGTGGCGGTCAGCGCCGCCATCAGGTCGGCCTCGGAGACGTGGGTGTCGAGCGTCGCCGAACCGCCGCCCGGCTGCGGGAGGTCGAGCTCTCCCTGCCAGACCGGCAGGGAGAGCGAGTGGAGCCGGCGGCAGCGGCAGAACACCGTCCGCACGTCGCCCCAGCAGAAGGCGTGCGGCCACCGGTCGCCCCGGTGGATGCCGCCGCCGTCCCACGGATCGCCGTAGTGGACGGCGAGTTCGGGCAGCGAGGCGCCGTAGCGCAGCTCGCCGAGGCCGCCGGTGGTGGCCAGGACGGTGACGAGCGGGAGGAAGCCGGTCAGCCCAGGCACTCGCGCACCGCCTCGATCAGGCGGTTCGCCCGGGCGTCGCCGTGGCCGATCATCCGGTTGGCGACATAGGCGAAGCCGACGCCGAACTCGTCGTCCCCGAAGGCGAACTGGCCGCCGGCGCCGTCGTTGCCGAAGCTGCGCGCGCCGAGCAGCGGGCGGAAGGCCGGGGAGTCGAGCAGCAGCCCGGAGCCCCAGCGGGCGCCCATGTCGAAGCCCAGGAAGCCCGCCCCGGAGGAGACTTCGCGCACCGCGCCGGTCACGGTGTCGGGCGAGAGCAGGCGGGGCGCGCCGTCCAGTCCGGTGGCCGCCGCCGCGTAGAGGCCCGCCAGGCCGGTGGCGGAGGCGACGGCGCCCGCGCCGGGCAGCTCGATCGCGTGCAGCGCCGGGTCGTTCCAGCCGTGCGGCACGTCCAGGCCGGGGAAGACCAGGGCGCCGTTCATGGTGACGATCCGGGTCAGCAGGTGCTCCGGGCCGGGCATCGGACGGCGACCCTCGGCCTCCACCAGCCGGGCCAGGTGGGGGAGTTCGCTCTCCGGCAGGCCGATCCAGACCGGCAGGCCGAGCGGCTCGGCGATCTCCTTGCGCAGGAACGCGCCCGGGGTCAGCCCGGTGATCCGGCGGATCACCTCGCCGACCGCGAAGCCGAGCACATGGCCGTGGTACTCGTACGCGGTGCCCGGCTCCCAGAGCGGCTGCTGCGCCTCGATCGCCCGGATCACCGGATCCCAGGCGGCGACCTCCTCGAAGGAGAGCACCGCGTCCAGGGCGGGGATGCCGGCCCGGTGGCCGAGGATCATCCGGGTGGTGACGTCCTGCTTGCCGTTGCGGGCGAACTCCGGCCAGTAGCGGGCGACCGGCGCGTCCAGGTCGAGCCGGCCCCGCTCGGCGAGCAGGTGGGCGCTGATGCTCACCGGGCCCTTGGCACAGGAGAAGACGGGCACGAGGGTGTCCTGCGCCCAGGCCCGCCCGGTGCGCTCGTCGGCCGTGCCGCCCCACAGCTCGACCACCTTCCGGCCCCCGGCGAACACCGTGACGGCGGCGCCCAGCTCGGGGAACCCGGCGAAGTTGGCGGCGAAGACGTCCGCGACGGCGCCGAAGCGCTCGTCGGCCCAGCCCTGGTGCTGCTGCATGATGTGGTGCCCCGTTCTGCCCAGTTCCGCCCTCAAGATCGACCGAACCACGCTACGGGAGCCCGGCGGCCCTGACGAGGGGATTTCACCAGGCCGGGACGGGTGGGACGGATGTGGCAGACTCGCCGGCCCCGGCCTGCGGCGGCTGTACCACCCGTACGACGGCGGGGCGGACGTCTACCTGGCGTCGACGGAGGAGCGGGACCGGCTGAAGGAGCGGCACGCCGGGTGGCTGTCGGGGCACCCGAACGGCCTGTGAGCGGCCGCGCCGGGCGGACGGCTTGCCCTCACCGCCGTCCGCCGCGCACAGTGTCCGGAGCGCGTTGACGATCACGCGCCCCGGCAGCCCGGCTGCCGCAGTGAGCGAGGGAGCGACACATGGCCGTCAGTCTGAGCAAGGTCGAGCAGAGCGCGCCCGCGCTGGTGAGCCTCTACAAGACGGCCGGCGCCTCGGTGGAGCGGCGCGGGCTGAACGGCCAGCGGGTGGCGGTGTACCTGGTGGTCGACTACTCCGGCTCGATGCGGCCCTACTACAAGGACGGCAGCGTCCAGGCGCTCGCGGACCGGGTCCTGGGGCTGTCGGCCCACCTGGACGACGACGGGACCGTGCCGGTCGTCTTCTTCTCCACCGAGGTCGACGCCCAGGCCGAGATCGCCCTGGAGGACCACGCGGGCTGGATCGACCGGATCGTCGCGGGCCTCGGCCACATGGGCAGGACCAGCTACCACCTGGCGATGGACGCGGTCATCCGGCACTACCGGGAGAGCGGAGCCACGGACCCGGCCTTCGTGCTGTTCCAGACGGACGGCGGCCCGATCAGCAAGCCCGCGGCGGAGAAGAAGCTCTGCGAGGCGGCGACGCTGCCGATCTTCTGGCAGTTCATCGGCTTCGGCGACCCGGACAGCCGGCAGTTCGACTTCCTGCGGAAGCTGGACGAACTGCCCGTCCCGGAGAAGCGGCCGATCGACAACGCCGGCTTCGTCCACCTGGGGCGCGACCCCCGGACGGTCTCCGACGACGAGCTGTACGACCTGCTGCTCACCGAGCTGCCGAGCTGGCTGGTGGCCGCCCGGGCCCAGGGCATCGTCCCGGACGGCCCGACGCTGCGGCCGCCGGTCGGCGCCGCGGCCGAGGAGCAGCCGCAGCGCCGGGGCTTCTGGGCCACCCTGACCGAGGGACTGGGGAAGCGGGGCCGCCGCGGTCGGTAACCCGACGGCGACGGGGCCAGGCGCTCTCTTCCGGATCACGCCGCGCGCCCGGCATGATCCGATCGAGAGGGCCTAGACCGCGGGGACCATCCCGAGCAGCTCGCTCAGGCGGCGGACCGTGGCGGGCGACTCGCGGTGCAGGCCGGCGATGTCGAGGCCCTCGTCTCCCAGAATCATCAGCAGCGCCTGCTCCCCGATCGCCAGCACCACGACGTAGCCGCTGGTGCAGCGGGTGACCACGTCGCGCAGGCCGCCCACGCCGACCTCGGCCGCGGTGCGCCGGCCGAGGCCGAGCATGGCGGCGGACAGGGCGGCGGCCGACTCGGGGTGGACGGCGGCCGTGTCGGCGGCCACCAACAGGCCGTCGGTGGTGGAGATGACACTCTCCGAGATGCCCATGACCCGGTCGCGGAGGGACTTCAACTCGTCGACCAGCACGGCGGTCGGTGTCTGGCTGCTCATGGTGCGCTCTTCTCGCTCTGCTCGGTCGTCTCGGTACGCGCGGTGTGCTCGGCGCGGTGTGCGTTCGGTGGACCGTCGGAAGCGGCCGCCGCTCCCTCGGATCGGGCGGGCAGGCCGCCGGGGCCGCCCGGACCACCCGCGCCGCGTCCGCTGCGGACGCGGCGCGGCAGCGGCCCGGTGTCGGCCGGCGGCGGTTCGCTCGTCGGCATGCGCGGGGCCACGCTCGGTGCCAGGGGCCCCGGGTGAGCCGGTTCCCGGTGGAGCAGGTGCCGGGCGTCCATCCGTACGACGTCGAGGAGCACGGCGAACACACCGCGTCCCAGGGCGAAGCCGAGGTCGCGCGCGGTGCGGCGGCCGGTGGCGGCGGCCAGGATCTCCCGGTAGCGGACGGGGATCCGCAGCGCGCCGGACTCGGCCCGGGCGGCAGGACGGATCCGGATGCGGGCCAGTTCGCCGGGCGGTCCCCAGAGGCGGGTCAGCAGGGCCGTCCGCCGGGCGGTCTCCTCGAAGAGCCGCTCCGGCTCGATGCCCGGGCGCAGCGCGATCCTGGCAGGCGGCGCCGCCTCGGCCGTCTCCCAACTGCCGGGCGGGCTCAGCACCAGGGCGAAGGCCCCGTCGAAGGCGGCGGCGGCGCAGACGGCTTCGAGCTCGGCGGCGCCGATCGACCCCTGAGCCACCAGGGCCGCGCCGAGGTCGCCGCCCCAGGTCGGGGGAGCGTCGGTCGGTCGGCCGATGGACGCGGCCGTCTCGGCGGACGCCCACTCTTCCTCGCCGACGCGCCGGGACTTCAGCAGCAGGGTCGCGGCGGTCGGGGCCCCGGGGGTCTCGATCGCCGCGACCAGACCCTGCTCCAGGTGGATCGTGCCGCCCGGTGCGCTGGAGACGGTGACCGAGCCGGTGAACTCCGTCCGGCGCAGCGCGAGCAGCAGTGCGGGCACGTTGCGCGCGGTGGGTGGAGCCGGCGTCGTGGGAGTCGCGGGCACGGCGGGCGGCGCCGTGCCGTGGGACGGGTCGGTCATGCCAGCAAGTCCTGCGCGCGGTCGGCGGTCTGGCGGAGGGCCAGTGCCAGGTTGGTCCGTTCCCGGTCCAGCACGGTGGCCAGCAGCAGGGGGTCGCCCTTCCGGGACAGCACCTGGACGACCTGGTGATGGCGGGTGCTGGTGACCACCAGGCTCTCCAACTCGCTCTCCGCCCCTGCCTCGTACAGTCGCTCGCCGATCAGGTTGGTCAGCTCGGCGAGTTCGGCCCCGGTCCCGAGCAGCCGGTGGTCCCCGGCGGACTGGTAGCTGAGACCCGTGACGGCGTCGACGAGCGCGGCACCGACCACTCCGGGGGAGCCGAGCACATCGGAGAGGGAAGCGTCGAGTGCGCGCACCAGTACCCCTTCACGTTCTGAACCCCGGCAGCGTACTTTATTCCATCATTTTCACGAGGCGACCACAACCGGCGGCTTCTTGCTATTTTGTTCCCGCACACGGGAGTTCTGCCCGGAAGTCACGCAAAGGACGAACAGCGCATGAACATTGACGAGGCACTCAAGGACGCGATGGCCATCGAGGGGGCCATCGGAGTGGCCGTGGCCGACCACGAGAGCGGTATGTCACTCGGGTTCCTCGGCGGGGGGCAGCAGCTCGACCTGGAGATTGCGGCCGCCGCCAACACCGAGGTCGTTCGTGCGAAGATACGCGCCCTGGCCGCGCTGTCGATCGATGATGTCATCGAGGACGTCCTGATCACCCTCGGCACCCAGTACCACCTGATCCGCCCGCTGACCCGCGGTCACGGCTCGCTCTTCCTCTACCTGGCGCTGGACCGCTCGCGGGCCAACCTCGCGCTCGCCCGGCACGGTCTCAAGCGCATCGAGGCCGCTCTCGACATCTAGCGGGGCCGGGCCGGCTGCCCGGGTGTCCGCGCCCCGTCCGGACGCCCTGACCGGATGCCCTGCCCGAAGGCCCGCGCGGGCCGCGTTTCGCGCGCGGAATTCCGGACGGAGCGAATGCGCGGCGTGACGAAGCGGCTACGGAGATCCGTCCGCGGGAATCGGGCCGCGAATATCGTGGGTGTGCGCCCGGCACGGAAATGCGTGACTTTCCGATGACTGGGCGTCATATTCGCCCCGGCTGTTCCGGCCGGCGGTGGAGCGCCGGAATACCGTGGTCGAACCGCCGGAGCGCCGGTGTTTCGGCGGTGCCGCGGACCGCGCAACTCCCGGTGATCCCGACGGTTCTGACGCCCTGCTATGGTCCGGACCCGTGACGGACGGGGTGCGGAACCAGTACGAGGCGATGCGCGGGCACTTCCACCGGGCCGCGGGGCAGCACGGATTCACGCTCGACCCCGCCCAGGAGCTCCCGGTCGAACGACTCAGTCGGCTGGCCGGCGAGCTGGCCCACCCGGCCTGGCGGCTGCGCCGCAGTCCACGGCACCTCTACCTCTGGGGCCCGGTCGGCCGCGGCAAGAGCTGGCTGGTGGACACCTTCCTCGACGGGCTGCCGACCCCGCGCAAGCGGCGGCTGCACTTCCACGACTTCTTCCGCCGACTGCACGAGGGTGTCGCCCACCACTCCGAGAGCCGGAGCGCGGACGGCGCGGCGGTGGACCGGGCCGTGGACGAGCTGCTCGGCAACTGCCGGATCCTCGTCTTCGACGAGTTCCACGCCCACGACGCGGGTGACGCGATGCTGGTCGCCCGCCTCCTCCGCACCCTGCTGGACCGGCGGATCACCCTTGTCACCACGTCCAACTACCCGCCCGCCGGGCTGATGCCCGACCCGCTGTACCACCACCTCTTCGAGCCGACGATCAGGCTGATCGAGGAGCGGATGGACGTGCTCGACGTATCCGGGCCGGTCGACTTCCGGCGGCAGCCCCGGTCGGAGCGCGCTCACGGGTTCGACCTCGGCGCCCGTCTCCGCCCCGGCGACGAGCCCTCGGCCGGTCTCACCCCGCCCCGGCCCGAGGAAGCGGGTCCGGTGGCCGCCCACCGCCGTGAGCTGTCGGCCCGGGCGGTCCGCGAGGACCACGTGTGGTTCGGCTTCCAGGAGCTGTGCGAGGGCCTCACCTCCGTCGCCGACTACCTCGCACTCGTCGACCGCTTCCCCACCGTCGTCCTCGACGGCGTCCCACCGCTCACCGAGGCGTCCCCCGACGGCCGTCGGCGCTTCGCCAACCTGGTCGACGTCTGCTGTGACCGCGACGTCCGCCTGGTCCTGATCGGCGCCGATCCGCTCGCCGGCCTCGCCACCGGCTCCACCCTCATGCGCGACCTCGACCGCACCGCCAGTCGCCTCGCCCTCCTCCGCCCGCCGGTTCGGGAGGCCGCCGGCTGAGCGCCCGCCGGGCGACCGGCGGGAACGGAGAAGTCCTGCCGGAGTGCCAGGACTTGCCCGGTCGATCGCGCCGGCCCTGGAGGGGGGTTGCTCGCCCGGCGCCTTGGCGAACCGGCGTGCCAGGCCGGGGCGGAGTCCGGTAGCGTGCGCGAAGGAGTGCCGGGAAGCCTGGTCGGCGATCGAGGGACAGCTGTGTCCGCGAGCCGGTCCGGGGGTGGTGTGCTTGGCGCTCGACGCGAGGTCCGCCGGCGCGCCGCCGCCCCCCGTGCGGACCCGCTCAGGCCGTACGCACCGCTCACGGGGCTTCGGCGAGCTCCGGACAGACTCCGAGAACCGCGACACCGTCCGGCGTTCCGGCCGCCCGGTACCGTCCGACCCCGGAAGGGGCGGGGCGGCACGCCCCGGCGACGGCGACCCGGGGGTTCCGGCCGCGCACCGGACCGGGGGGAGAACCGTCATGACCCACCGTCCCTCACCATGGACCCGCACCGGCGGCGCGCTGCTCGCCGTCGCGGCGCTGGCCCCGGCGGCGGCCGCCTGGTACGTCTTCACCGTCGTGCTGCCGGACGACGCCGAGCGGTACCGCTCGTACACGGCCGCCGTGACCTGCCCGGCCGGGAGCCCGGGCGCGGCGGTCGAGGAGTGCGTGCGCACCGTGCCGTTCACCGTCAGCGGCACGGTCGTCCGCAACGCGGGCAAGAGCTCCGAGTTCCGGGCGACGCTGGACGGCGCGCCGTTCTGGACCGGCGAGGTGGGGTTCGCCGACGGCGGGCCGCTGCTGGACGGACTGAAGCCCGGAGACCGGGTGGACGGCACGGTGTGGCGCGGCCGGGTGATGCGCCTGGAACGGGCCGGTGTCGCGCAGGCCTCGTACGACGAGCCCCGCGACGAGGGGCAGTTCACCGCCGGGGTGGGCACGTTCGCCGCGCTGCTGGCGGTGCTCGCCGCCGTCCTGGGCGCGCTGCGGTTCACCGGCCGCCCCGGCGACGTCACCCTCGACCTCGCCCGGTCGCTCGTCCTGTGGACGCTGCTCGCCTGCGGAGTGCCCGCGGTGCTCGCGTCCGTGACCGGCCTGCCGTGGTGGACGGTGCCGGCCGCGGCCGTCCCGGCGGCGCTGCTCGCGGCGGAGGCGGTGCGGCGCCGGAACCGGGGGAGGACCCCGGGGGGACCCCGCCGGCTGCCCGCTTGATCGACGACCGTCCCCGCTTGCGCCCGCCCGTCCCCGCGTGCGCCCGCCCGTCCCTGCTCGCACCGGCCCGTACCCGATCCCGGCCGTCGGACAATGTTTCGGCCGGATGAGGAACGGTGTCGCTACCGTCTACCGAGCCCGTGGCCTGGGCAGGCTCGGGCTGACAGTGCTAGCGAAAGGGGCCGACGATGGCCGCAGTTCACGAATCCGTCCTCGACGCGATCGGCGGGACGCCGCTGATCCGCCTGGCCCGGCTCGGCGCCGGGATCGCCGCGCCGATCTACGCCAAGGCCGAGTTCCTCAACATCGGTGGCAGCGTCAAGGACCGCGCCGCGCTCTCGATGGTGCTGGCCGCCGAGCGGGACGGCCTGCTGAAGCCGGGTGGGACGATCATCGAGGCGACCAGCGGGAACACCGGCATCGGCCTGGCGATCGTCGGGCGGCAGCGCGGGTACCGGGTGATCGCCGGGGTGGCCGACAAGTCGTCGGCCGAGAAGTCGGACATCCTGCGGGCGTACGGTGCCGAGGTCGTCCTCGCGCCGACCGCCGTGCCCGCCGAGGACCCGAGGCACCTGTTCAACGTCGTGCAGCGGCTGGCCGAGGAGATCCCCGGCGCCTGGCTCGCCAACCAGTACGACAACCTGGCCAATCCGGACGCCCACATCCGGACCACCGGCCCCGAGATCTGGGAGCAGACCGGCGGCCGGGTGACCCACTTCGTCGCCGGCGTCGGCACCGGCGGCACCATCACCGGCACCGGAGGCTTCCTCAAGGAGACCTCCGGCGGCGCCGTGACCGTGGTCGGCGCGGACCCGGAGTCCTCCACGTACGGGGGCGGCGACGGCAGCCCGTGGTACGTCGAGAGCATCGGGCACTACCTCCACCCCGACACCGTCGAGGACCGCATGCCGCAGGCCCTGCGTACGGAGCTGATCGACTCCTACGAGCGGATCCCGGACCGCGAGGCGCTGCTGGCCGCCCGTCGCCTCTCCCGCGAGGAGGGCCTGCTGGCCGGCCCGTCCTCCGGCGCGGCGGTGGCGGCGGCGCTGCGGGTGGCGCGCCGGCTCGGGCCGGACGGCCTGGTCGTGGTGGTGCTGCCGGACTCGGGGCGCTCCTACCTGTCCAAGGTGCACAGCGACGCGTGGATGCGGGAGTGGGGCTTCCTGGAGGAGGCGGCGGACGGCCTGCGGCCGCTGCTCGACGCCGCCGCGCCGCTGGTGACGGTGGCCGCCGGCGCGACCGTGGGCGAAGCGCTGGAGGCGCTGGGCGGTGCGCCGGGCGGCGTGGCCCCGGCGGTGCTGGCGCGGGCGGCGCGCCCGTACGGGGTGGCCGCGACGGAGGTGGTCGGCTCGGTCTCCCGGGCCGCGCTGGCGGCGGCGCTCGCGGACGGCGCGGCCAAGCCGGGCGACCCGCTGGGCGGGCTGATCGGGCCGGCGCTGCCGACGGTCGGCGTCGGGCAGTCGGCGGCCGACGCGCGGACGGTGCTCGGGAAGACGCACCGGGCGGTCATGGTCCTGGTGGACGGTCGGGTGGCCGGGGTGCTGCCGAGGGAGGCGGTGGCCTAACCCCCTTCGACTGTCTCCTGGGCGCCCCCTTCGGCGGGCGCCAGGATCGCCGAGATCACCCGGTCCAGGGTGCGGTCGAAGGCCCGGTCCGGGTCGGCGGGCGGACCGGTGGTGGCGAACGCCTGGGCCAGGTGCGGGAATTCGCCGCTCGCCGCCGCCTGGCCGAGGTAACCGACCAGCTCCGCCTGCCACTTGGCGCCCGCCGCGGCCGTCTGCTCGTACTGGGCGAACTGGCCGACGAAGCCGTTGAACAGCGCCATCGCCTCCATCCGGGCGCCTCCGCCGAGGCCGGTGGGGGCGGTGACGGCGAGGAAGTGGTCGGTGTAGCGCAGGGCGTTGGGGCCGATGCTGGGGCGGACCAGCACCAGTGCGGGCAGCCAGGGGTGGCGGCGGGAGAGGCCGAGCTGCTGGTGGGCCAGGTCGGCGAGGTCGGCCCGGACGTCACCGCTCGGCGCGGGCGAGAAGCGGTACTCGCCGGCGACCGCGTCGAGCATCAGGTCGAGCAGGTGCTCCTTCTTCGGCACGTAGTTGTAGAGCGACATGGTGCCCGCGCCGAGCGCCGCCGCGACCCGGCGCATGGAGACCGCGTCCAGGCCCTCGGCGTCGGCGATCGCGATGGCCGCGGCGGCGATCGAGTCCCGGCTGTGGGCCGGGCGCGGGCCGCGGCCGGTGCGCTCGGGGCGCAGCCAGATCACTTCGGGGGCCTCGGGGGGCGTGGGCCTGTCGGGCTGTTCCGACTGTTCCGGCTGGTCGGGGCCGGTGGGGGACTTGCTGGACGGCACTGGAAGATCACCTCGCCCTCCCATCTTAGATACGTACGGCGTACGTAGTACGATGGCGCCCAAGCGCGCTTCTACGTACGCTGTACCTAGAGAAGGGCAGAGCCATGTCCGACACCGCCCGACCCGCCGCCGGCGCGGCGCCCGCCATCGAGATGACGGGCGTGCGGAAACGCTTCGGCGCCACCGAGGCCCTGCGCGGCCTCGACCTCACCGTCCCGGCCGGCACCGTCTGCGGCCTGCTCGGCCCCAACGGCGCCGGCAAGACCACCGCCGTCCGCGTCCTCGCCACCCTGGTCGCCCCCGACCGCGGCACCGCCCGGGTCGCCGGACACGACGTCGTCCGCGCCGCCGAGGACGTCCGGCGCGCCATCGGCCTCGCCGGGCAGCACGCCGCCGTCGACGAGGGCGTCACCGGCCGCGACAACCTCCGGCTGTTCGGCCGGCTGCACCACCTCGGCGCCCGCCGGGCCCGGGAGCGCGCCGACGAACTGCTCACCCGCTTCGACCTCACCGAGGCCGCCGACCGGCTCGTGCGCACCTACTCCGGCGGCATGCGCCGGCGCCTCGACCTCATCGCCAGCCTGGTCACCAGCCCGCCGGTGCTCTTCCTGGACGAGCCCACCACCGGGCTCGACCCGCGCAGCCGGCAGGCGATCTGGGACACCGTCAAGGAGTTGGCGGACGCCGGCACCACCGTGCTGCTCACCACCCAGTACCTGGAGGAGGCCGACCGGCTCGCCGACGACATCGTGGTGATCGACCACGGCGCCGCCATCGCCACCGGCCCGCCGGACCGGCTCAAGGCCGCGATCGGCAGCCAGGTCTCCGTCACCCTGGCCGACCCCGGGCAGCTCGCCGCCACCGCCGTGGTGCTGTCCTCGATGACCGGCGGCGACGCGCGGGTGGACGTCGCCGAGCGGACCGTCACGGTGCTGACGACGCCCGGCGTGTCCGTCCTGCTGCCCTCACTGGTACGGGAGTTGGACGGCGCGGGGGTCGTCGCCGAGGACGTCGCGGTGCGGGCGCCCTCGCTGGACGACGTGTTCCTCGCGCTCACCCAGGAGTCCGCGGACGCCGGGAGGGCCGCCTGATGACCGCCGCCGCACTCGCGCCCCCGCGTCCGTCCGCCGTCCCGCGTCCGTCCACCGCCCGGCGGCTCGCCTCCGGCACCTGGACCTCGATGCTCCGCGTCCTGCTCAACTACCGCCACTCGCCCGGCCTGTTGGCCGCCTCGCTGGGCGTGCCGGTGGTGATGGTGGTGGTCTTCGGGTACGTCTTCGGCAGCGCCATGCAGGTCCCCGGAGGGGGCGGCTACCGGGAGTTCCTGATGCCCGGCCTGTTCGCCATGGTGGCCACCAACGGCGTCATGCCCACCATGGTCGGCGCCGCCCGCGACGTCGGGCGCGGGGTCACCGACCGGCTGCGCTCCATGCCCGTCTCCCGCACCGGACTGCTGCTCGGGCAGGCCCTCGCCGACCTGCTGGTCAGCGTCGTCGTCCTGGCGCTGCTGGCGCTGGTCGGGCTCGCCACGGGCTGGCGCGTCCGGCACGGACTCGCCGACGCGGCCGGGGCGTTCGCACTGCTGCTGCTCTTCCGCTTCGTGATGACCTGGGTCGGCACCGTGCTCGGCCTGACCATCGGCAAGGAGGAGGCGGCCGGCCAGCTGTCCGCCGCGGTGATCCCGTTGGCGATGGTCACCAACGCCTACGTGCCGACCGGCGGCATGCCCGGCTGGCTGCGGTTCCTCGCCGACTGGAACCCGGTCAGCTCCGTCGTCCAGGCCTGCCGGGAGCTGTTCGGCAACCCCTCGGCGGCCGGGTCCGCCTGGCCGACGCAGCACGCCGTGCTCGCCGCGCTGCTCTGGAGCGCCGTGCTGATCGCGGGCTGCATGCCGCTCGCCGTACGGAAGTTCGCCACCCACGGGCGGTGATCCGCCAGCTTGCGGCACGCCCCCCTAATGTGCTGGACAGCGGGGCCGGTGTGGTCTTGGGTGGGGCGCCATGGAGTACACCCACCTCGGCCGCACCGGCCTGACCGTCTCCCGCCTCTGCCTCGGCACCATGAACTTCGGCCCCCACACCGAGGAGGCCGAGGCCCACCGCCTCATGGACGCCGCCCACGAGCACGGCATCAACTTCTTCGACACCGCCAACACGTACGGCCGCGACCGCGAGGGCCGGCTGCGCGGGCGTACCGAGGAGATCATCGGCCGCTGGTTCGCCAAGGGCGGCGGCCGCCGCGAGCGCACCGTCCTCGCCACCAAGGTCTACGGCGACATGGGGGACTGGCCCAACGAGAGCAGGCTCTCCGCGGTCGCCGTCCGCAAGGCCGTCGAGGCCAGCCTGCGCCGCCTCCAGACCGACCACATCGACCTCTACCAGATGCACCACATCGACCGGGCCACGCCCTGGGAGGAGATCTGGCAGGCGATGGAGGTCCTGGTCGCCCAGGGCAAGATCGTCTACGTGGGCTCCAGCAACTTCGCCGGCTGGCACATCGCCCAGGCCCAGGAGACCGCCCGCGCCCGCCACTTCCTCGGCCTGGTCAGCGAGCAGTCCCTGTACAACCTGCTCGACCGGGCGGTCGAACTGGAGGTCGTCCCCGCCCTCCAACACTACGGCCTCGGGCTGATCCCGTGGTCCCCGCTGCGCAGCGGCCTGCTCGGCGGCGTCCTGCGCAAGGAGCGCGAGGGCACCCGCGACCGCAGCGGCATGGCCCTCGCGAACGAACTCCTCGCCAAGCACCGCGACCGCATCCAGGCCTACGAGGACCTCGCCGCCGAACTCGGCGCCGACCCCGCCGACCTCGCCCTCGCCTGGCTCCTCTCCCGCCCCGTCGTCACCGCCCCCATCATCGGCCCCCGCACCCGGGCCCACCTCGACGCCGCCGTCGGCGCGCTCGACCTCAAGCTCGACCAGAAGACCCTCGACCACCTCGACGAGCTCTTCCCGGGCCACCGCCCCGCCCCGGAGGACTACGCCTGGTAGTCCTCCCGCGCCCCGGCTTCGGCCGGTGCCTCCGTCGCGGCCCCCGCCGCCCGGGGGGGCGGGCCGGGCCGGGGGGCGGGGGGGGGTTCAAATGCGGGCAGATAGTGCGGGAGGGG
>NZ_JBHJSJ010000022.1:59314-143020 GCF_042268845.1 Kitasatospora sp. NPDC056273
GGCCGTGGGAGACGGCCTGGCCGGGGGCGCGGCTGTGGTAGCAAGGCAGGCATGAAGGAGCGGGAGCAGGAACGGGAGCGGGAGCGGGAGCGGGCGCGGAAGCGGGGCGGGGGCCGGGGGGCGTACCACCACGGGGCGTTGCCGGAGGCGTTGGTGGCGGCGGCGTTCGAGGTGCTGGACGAGCAGGGGCAGGAGAAGGTCAGCGTGCGGGAGGTGGCGCGCCGGGCCGGGGTGTCGGCGGGGGCGCCGTTCCGTCACTTCGCCGACCGGCAGGCGCTGTTGACCGCGCTGGCGGACCGGGTGCTGGCGGACTTCGTACGCTGGCAGGAGGCCCAGGTGGCGGCCGCGGGGCCGGACGGCAGGTCGGTGATGCGGGCGATCGGGCTGGGGGTCGTCCGGTACGTGCTGCGCCATCCGCGGCGGTTCGAGCTGGTGCGCTCGCGGGTGTTCGCCGCCGCGCGGGACCCGGAGCTGAGCGAGCGGCTGGACGGCATCGACCGGGTGTTCACGGACCTGATCGTCGCGGACCAGGAGGCGGGCCTGCTGCGCCCCGGGGATCCGGCGCTGGTCGGGCTGGCCGGGCAGGCGCTGGTGTACGGGCTGGCGCAGATGATCCTGGACGGCTACCTGCCGGCCGCGGCGGCGGAGGAGCTGGCCTGCCAGGTGATGGACACCTTCGGCCAGGGGATCGCCAACCACCCTTCGCCGTAACCGAATTGTGCGCTGGACGGGCCTTGACCGGGCCATTCCGCGCTGATGTAATCACCGATTACATCGGCACGGGCACGGGAGGCAGAGATGTCCTTGTTCGCCAAGCCGCAGCCGGGCTACACCACGGCCGCCGCCACCGGCGACACCGTGGTGCTGCTGATCGGCATGCGGATCAACCGCTTCTGGGCCGTGCACCACTGGGGCCCGGTGATGTTCTCGATGCTCCGGATGCTGTACGAGCTGGGCCGCGCCCCCGAGCGCGGCCTGCGCGGCCGCATCCTGCTGACCGCCTCGCCGCGCACCTACTACGTCGTCCAGTACTGGGAGTCGAAGGAGAAGCTGTACGGCTACGCGAGCGCGCCGGACGGCTTCCACCACACCGTGTGGGGCATCGTCAACCGCAAGCTGCGGCAGGGCAAGGCGCGCGGCCACGTCGGGCTCTGGCACGAGACGTACATCGTGCCGCAGGGCGGGTACGAGGCGATCTACTTCGACATGCCGCCGTTCGGCCTGGCCGGTGCCACCGGCTCGCTGCCGCTGGAGGCGCGCGGCCGGCGGGCGTCGCAGCGGCTGGCCTACCGGGAGCCGGAGTCCGGTGGGGTGGAGCCGGCCGAGCCGGGGACCGGCGCCTGAGTACGGCCGCGCAGGGAGTGTCGTGAGCCGCCCGGCCGCCGCGCCGTGAGAGCGTCGGGGGATGGTGGATCGGGGCGACGCGCGGCCGGAGGCGCCGGCGCGGCCGGTACGGGTGGTGCACGAGGTGCCGTACCGCGCGCAGTGGGAGTCGGAGGAGCTGGTGCGGGAGATCGTCGACGGGCGGCTGGACGCGTCCGCCGACCCGCGCTGGGGGCAGTCCGGAGCGGCCAGCGCGGAGGAGTACGCGTGGTGGTCCTGGCGGCTGTGCGGGGTGGCCTGCCTGCGGATGGCACTGGCGCACTGGTGGGGTGTGAACCCGGCGGCGATGGCGCTCGCGGAGGAGTGCCTGGCGGCCGGCGCGTACCTGCGGGACGGCGACGGCCTGCGCGGACTGATCCACGCGCCGTTCGCCGGGTACGTCGAGCGGCGCTGGGGACTGGCCGCGCGGGCCCGGGAGTTGACGCCCGAGGAGGTGTCGGCCGAGGTGGTCGGCGGCCGGCTGGTGATGCTCTCGGTGCACCCGTCGATCCGGGAGCCGTACGGGCCGGAGCCGGTCCGGCGCGGCGGGCACCTGGTGCTGGCGGTGGGCGCCACGGACACGGCGCTGCTGGTCCACAACCCCTCCGGGTTCCCGGGGGAGTCGCAGGCCTTCGCGCGCGTGCCGTGGCGGTCGTTCGGGCGGTTCTACGCCGGGCGGGCGATCGTGCTCGGCCCGCCCGGGGCGCTCTCGTCCTGAAGGCGCGGACTGGCCCTGGCGTTGTCCTCGCCCTGGGGTCGCGGACTGGCCGTGGCTGCGCCCTCGCCCCGACGGCGCGGACCGGGCGGGCCGGCCGTCACTGGTTGTCCGGCAGCCCCATCGGGTTGATCGGCAGCTCGCTGCGACAGAGCGCCGAGATCGGCTTCAACGCCGCCGCCAGCCGGTCGAGTTCGGCGCGCGGGTAGTCGTCCCAGACCCGGGCGGCGGCCAGGTCGGTGGCGGCCTCCAGGGTCTGGTGGCGGATCCGGCCGAGCTCGGTGACCGTCCCCTCGGCGGTCAGCCAGCCGCGCTCGACCAGGCGCTCGGCGGCCGCCTCCCACTCGGCGTCCGTCCACCCGCGCAGCGGCTGGATCATCTCGCGCCGCATGTCCATCGCGCAGCGGACCACCAGCGCCTCGCAGCCGTCCAGCCCGGCCGCCACCAGGGCGGCCACGTGGCCGTCGCCGCGGTGCTCGCGCATCACGGTGGCGGCCTGCCAGAGCCGCTCGTAGAGGCCGCTCGGGCGGGGGAGCGCGGCGTTGGCGGCGGCCAGCACCCGGCCGGCGCAGTCCAGCCGGGTGGCGGCCTGCTCCAGGGTCTCGGCGACCAGCTCCACCTGGTTCTTGTCCACGTGCTCCAGCAGCCGGCCCAGGATCGTCGCCGAGGCCTTCAGCCGAACGGCCAGCGCCTCCTCCGGGCTCGCGTGGTTCCACACCTCCGGCAGGGCCCGCTCGACCATCGCCGGAGCGAAGTTGAAGAACGCGGCGGTGACCGGCGGGGCGTCCACCGCGCCGAGCGGGGCCGCGCGGGTGGCGAAGTAGCCGTGCAGGCGGCCGTGCAGACCGGCCTCCTCGAAGGCGGATCGGCCCTCGGGCAGGAAGTAGGTGACGGCGTGCACCGGCTCGAAGAGCCACCACAACGCGCGGGCGGGGTGGACGAGATCGGTCATCGAGGGACCTTCCTCGGACGGAGCCCCGGGCGGGCCGGGGCGCTCGGCTGGTCGGGACGACGGCCCGGCGGGAGCCGCGGCAGGAGCGTGGACCGTTCACCTGGCAGGTGCGTGGACCGTACAAGGGCTGATGACCACGGGGAAGGCCCCGGTAACCCCCGAGGGGGTGTGATGACGGTCACGCGGAGGCGACGCCGTGCGGTCGGCGGCGGTGCGGCACGGGATGATGGGATGAGGTGCCCGCTCCGGGGGCGCCGAGCCCTCGCAAGCCCTCGTACGAAGGTAGTCGGTCATGGCCCAGATCAACCCCAGCATCCTGTCCGCGGACTTCGCCCGGCTCGCCGACGAGGCCGAGGCCGTCCGGGGTTCCGACTGGCTGCACGTGGACGTCATGGACAACCACTTCGTGCCCAACCTCACCCTCGGCGTCCCGGTGGTCGAGTCGCTCGCCCGCGCCACCGACATCCCGCTCGACCTCCACCTGATGATCGAGGACCCGGACCGCTGGGCCCCGCAGTACGTCGAGGCCGGCGCCGGCTCGGTCACCTTCCACGTCGAGGCCGCCGCCGCGCCCGTCCGCCTCGCCCGCGAGATCCGCGCCAAGGGCGCCCGCGCCTCGATGGCGCTCAAGCCCGGCACCCCGATCGAGCCGTACGAGGACCTGCTGCCCGAGCTCGACATGGTGCTGATCATGACCGTCGAGCCCGGCTTCGGCGGCCAGGCCTTCCTGGACATCATGCTGCCGAAGATCCGCCGCACCCGGGAGCTGATCGCCAAGCACGACCTGGAGCTGTGGCTCCAGGTGGACGGCGGCGTCGCGGCCAGCACGATCGAACGCTGCTCGGAGGCGGGCGCGGACGTGTTCGTGGCCGGCTCGGCGGTGTACGGGGCCGAGGACCCGGCCGAGGCGGTCCGCAACCTGCGGGGGCTCGCCGAGAAGGCGGCGGCCGACGCCTGGTGGGCCTGCGGGCACTGAGCGCCCCGGGGGCGGCGGCCCGGCGGCCTACTGGTGCGCCGGGCCGTCGGCGCCGCCGGATGGCCGGGCACGGGTGGAGGAACCCCGCACCGTGGCGGATGATCGGTGACGGTGTCCTCCGAGGAGCCGAGGACCCCGCCCGGCCCCTCTCCGTACGGTGGTGGAACCGCGATGAGCAACCTCGACCTCAAGCCGGCCCCGACCAGCTGCGGCCGCGAGGCCGGCACCGGCCCGGCGAAGGACCTGCTGACGGCCCGTCAGTTCCCGCTTGGCGCAGGCACGGTGGTCCGCCGCCTGCTGCCCAACCTCGGCCGCCGGATGGTCGGAGCCTGGTGCTTCGTGGACCACTACGGCCCCGACGACATCGCCGACGAGCCCGGCATGCAGGTCCCGCCGCACCCGCACATGGGCCTCCAGACGGTCAGCTGGCTCCATCAGGGCGAGGTGCTGCACCGCGACAGCCTGGGCAGCCTCCAGACCGTCCGGCCGTACGAGCTGGGCCTGATGACCTCCGGCCGGGCGATCTCCCACTCCGAGGAGTCCCCCCGCCCGCACGCCCGCCACCTGCACGGCGCCCAGCTCTGGGTCGCCCTCCCGGAGGCCGGCCTCCACCTCGCCCCCGCCTTCGAGCACCACCCCGACCTGCCCGTGGTCACCGCCCCGGGCCTGCGCGCCACCGTCATCCTCGGCACCCTCGACACCGCCACCTCGCCCGGCGCCACCCACACCCCGCTGGTCGGCGCCGACCTCGCTCTCACCGGCGGCGCGGACCTCCGCCTCCCGCTCGTCCCCGACTTCGAGTACGCCGTCCTCGCCATGTCCGGCCGCGTCGACGTCGACGGCGTCCCGGTCGAGCCCGGCTCCATGCTCTACCTCGGCTGCGGCCGCCCCGACCTCCCCCTCCGCGCCGACGGCGACGCCGCCGTCCTCCTCCTCGGCGGCGAGCCCTTCGACGAGAAGATCGTCATGTGGTGGAACTTCATCGGCCGCACCACCGACGACATCGCCCAGGCCCGCACCGACTGGATGGCCGGCACCCGCTTCGGCGAGGTCCACGGCTACGCCGGCGCCCGCCTCCCCGCCCCGGAACTCCCCACCGTCCCCCTCAAGGCCCGCGGCCGCGAGCGCTGACCCGGCGGTCCACGTGGTCGGCGAGGGCGCCGTTCGCGGCCGGAACCGACGGGGACGGCGTCGGCTGGGGGGTGCGGGCAGCCTGATTTCCGTCGGCCGACTACTACAATGCGGAATCCAAGAACGTGGATATCAGGATCAGGGTGGGGGACGAATGGCGGCAACGGATGACTCGGTCATGGTCGATCGCGACGCCTACCTCGATGTCCGCTCCCGCAGCGCGTCCGTCTTCGACCTCGACGCCAGACTGCCCGGCCAGGTTTTCCGGGAGGACGCGGGGGATTCGCTGTTCTGCGAGTTCGACGCGGTCCTCACCCGGGAGTTCTGGCCGGCGCTCTGCGCGATGGCCCGGTGGCACGGCGACGACCGCATCGACCTGCTGGTTCTCAAGCCCGGTGCCGACGAGTTCTACCTTCCGGAGTGTGGGACGTACCCGGCGGTGTCGCTGTCCGTCGACGCGGGCATGGACGACTACTGGGAGAGGATCGGCTTCACGTCGGACGATGATTTCGCGGAGTCGATCGCGGTTTCCGCCAATGTCATCGCGGTGACCGGCCCTTCCGGACGGTGGGGGTGCTGGGGCGAGAGGGATCCCGAGGTCGCGGTTTTCCGGGGTTTTCCGGATGCGGCCACGCGGAACGAATGGCGCGAGCGGTTCGGACCCTTCCTCGAGGTGTCGGGCGCACTGGAGTCGTATGTCTCGATGGCCTTTTGGCTCCATGGCATCCCGGACGCCTTCGCGGCGGCCCTGACCGCCAACTACGGACCCCCCGACGGTAGGACGCCGTAACGTCACGGGGTTCCAGTGGAGTTGCGGTGACGCTCCGCAGTGTCCCGGTCAGGGCTCCTGTCGGCCCGGGGATGCGGGCGGGGGACGAGGCCGCCCGACCACGCGGGTGGTGCGTCGGCCGGTGGCGGGGTCCAGGCCGGGCATGAGCTCCTTCGCCTGCGCGACCGCCTGGCAATCCTGATGTTTGAAAGCCGGGAGATACCGCTGTACTGCCCGATTCCCCTGCGGGCGGGGCAGGGGCCGTGTGAGGATGTGCGGCGTGCCGCCAGCTCCCGAGCTCCGCCGTTGGCTCTCCAGCCAGCCGCCGGACGCCGTTCAGCATCTGCTCGCCTTCCTCGCCGTCGTGCACGGCCAACCCTTCGGTTACAAGGGTGAACCGACCGGACAGGTCCGTGCGAGTGCCGCGGGTATGCGCTCCTGGGTCGCCAAGGCCCCCGCGGATCTGCTCCTCCACATAGCCGACGTCGGGCGCGGGGTCGCCGACAAGATGGCTCGTCAACACGGCTTTGCGAAGCAGGGCTTACGGGACGCGGACGCCGAGCGCCTGAGGTCGGCGTTGACGAGCCTGCCGCCGTCGCTCGCCTGCCTCGCCCTCCACTGGTATCCGCTGTCCGATGAGGACACGCCCGAACGCGGCCGTGTCCTGGAGCATTGGGACACCCTGTGGGAGGCCGCTGTGACATCGGCGGACTGGCCCGAGCCGAAACGCGGCCGCCGTGCGAGCAAGGCGGAGACGACCGCGCCCGGCGCGGCCTCGGAGGAGGCCCGGTACGGCGACCCGCACAGCACGCGGCCCGAAGCCGCAGACAGGGGGAACGTGGTGTCCGGCGACCTGGCGGAGCAGCTTGAGTCCGCTGCGCAGCGCCTGCGCGGGGAAGGCGAGGCGCTGGCCGAGCGGCTGGAGGGCCTGGCGGTGGACGTCCGCAGAGGAGTGGGGCGGCGGGACGCCGACCTGTCCGCGGCCGTGGACGCCTGGTTCGGTCTGCGGGCCGCCACCGCCGAGTTGGCGCTGGGACTCGGTGGCGACGTCCAGTGGGCGGTCGCGCAGACCCACGATGACCTCGACCGGATCCTGGCGGACGTCCGCTCGGCCAAGGTCGGGGAGGAGATCGCGACGGCCCTGGTGGAGCGCGAGAGGCTCGTCGCCATGCTGGGCGCGGTGGCCTATCCGGGTGTGCGGACCGCGCTGCAGGTGGAGGTCGACGCCATCGACGCCCGGCTCCAGGAGCTGCGGTCGCTCGGTGGACCGCAGCTCGGGACCCGTCCGGCCGACGCCACCCCTCCGGCCGACGCCACCCGCCCGGAGGAGTCCGTCGAGCCGGCCGTGACCGGCGGTGCCGCCGGCGGGGAACCGCCCGCGTCGGCAGATGCGGGTGCGGTCCCCGCCGCGGTCGAGGTCGACGCACAGGCGCCGGACGCCGTCTTCGACGGGCCCGGGCAGTTCGCCGACACCCTCGACACGCCGGTCCCCGAGGAGGAGCGGGAAGGCCCGGAAGCCGTACGGGCGGAGCCCGCGGCGGGCGGCAGCGCGACCGGGCCCGAGCCGGCGCCGGTCGGTGCGACCCTCACGCCGGTGGGCCCGGCCGCGGCTCCGCGGACGGCGGACGAGCCGGGCGGCCGCCCCAGGCCCGCCGCCACTGCCACTGCCGCCGCCACCGTTGGAACCAGCCAACTGCCGAGTCCGTCAAGGCCGTTGGCGGAACCGCGCGTCGTCCGCCCGATCGGCATCCCGAAGCAGGCGTCGGCCGAGGCCGAGCCGAAGACCGCCAAGGTGGTCGAGGCACCGGTGGCCGTCGAACCGACCACCGACGTCTGGACGCGGACCGGCGACTGTCCCTCCCCGGTCGAGCAGATGGTGGCCGAGGGCAGGTTGGCCGAGGCGTACTGGCTGACCCGGGCCGCCCGGGAGCGCCAGGAGCGGTGCCAGTCCCTGGCCTTCGCCACGTCGGCGTTCGGGCTGGCCCCGGGGCAGCAGGCGGCGATAGCCCTGCAGGTCGGCGTCGAGGACAAGGCGCTGCCGACCGCCGAGGACCGGGACGGCTACCTCATCGCCCTGGCCGCCGCGGTGCGCAGCGGACTGCAGGCCGGCTGGGCACTGCCGATCGTCAACGACTTCGCACAGCTCCCCGGCCTGCCCGAGGTCTGGAACGAGCTCTTCCGGACGCTGGCGCTGGAGATCCGCCGGGGGGTCTCCGTCCAGCCGGGCGACGAGGTCCGGCTCGGGCAGGACGACACCGTCGATCCGGCGGACCTGCGCGATCGGGCGGAGGCCCTCAGGGCCCGTCTGGGGACCAGCAAGACGGCGTACCAGCTCGCGTCCCGGGTGCTCCAGACCCTGCTCAAGGACGACGCGGAGCTCGGGCACACCCTCAACCTGATCGTGGCGTGGTCGGTGGGCGGCGCCACCTCGGAGCAGCTTCGTCAGGACCTGGAGGGCACCTACGGGGAGGCCGACGCGATCGATCGGATCATCAAGGAGACGACGCGCCGGGTCAGTTCGCCCAACCAGCGGAAGACCAAGATCATCGCCACCGCCCTGGACCAACTGCGGGGACGGATCGGGGAGGTGACGACGCTGCTGCGCGAGGCGGTGCAGGTCGCCGAGATGCCGCCGCGCGGCGACAACCGGCGACTCGGGAGCGAACTGCTCGTCGCGCTCCGGGCGGCGGGGAAGTCGGCCCTGCTGCCGGGCCCCGGCGGCGAAGCGGTCCGGCTGCTGCTCGACTGGATCGGCGACGGAGTCTCCCGGGGCGCCTCACGGGCCCTGCCCGGTCTGCCCGGCACCGACGCGCTGCTGGTCCTGCCGCGCCTGGCCTGGACCGCGGCGGCCGACGGCCAGGACACGCCGGACCTCGCCGCACCGGACGTCCTGGACGCCCTGCTGGAGGTCCTGAAGCCGGCCGACCCCGGGAAGGCGTTCGGCGCCCACCTCGACCGCGGTGACCTGCACATCGCCGCGCGGCTCCTCGACCTCGCGGGAGCGGGTCGGCTGGGCGCCCTCCCCGCACCCGAGGTGAACCAGCCGGACGCGTGGCGGCGCCGGCTCGGTGACGCCGAGGCCCAGTGGCGCCTCAGGGCCGAGACGGCCCTGCGCAAGGCCGACGACCTCTTCGCGCACGTCCGGCTGCAGAACCTGCTCACCCCCGAGCAGGAGAGCCATCTGGCGGCCCGGCTCCTCGACCTCAAGACCTCGGACCGGAGCCTGCGGTTCCGTCATCTGCTGGAGCGGGTGCGGGACGTCGTCGCCCTGCTGGACGAACGGGTGTCGGAGAAGACGGACCAGCTGCGCGAGCAACTGGTCGACCTGAACCTCGACGGGGCGGACCTCGCCCGGATCAGCGCCCTGATCGACCGCGGCGACGTCGCCACCGCGGAGGAGCTGCTCTCCTTCGCCCGCAAGGGCGACCGCATCCCGGAGCAGGTCGCGGAGACCGGCACCGAGCTGGCGGCCTTCCTGGAGGGCGTGCGCCACCCGGAGTCGCCCAGGGCCAGCAGCACCGGAGTCGACGCGCGGTGGTGGTTCGACCACTACGCGCGCGGGCGCTCCGGTCAGGCGGAGACCGACGCGGTCACCGGCGCCCTGGAGGCCTGGGAGTCGCTCGGGCGGCTGAACGAGCGCCGCAACTCCTTCCAGAAGCACGTCCCCAGCGTGCTGCGGATGCTCGGCCTGAGCGTCAAGGCCCCGGTCCGGCTGGTCGACCAGGACCGCAAGGACTGGCAGGTGATGACGCTCTCGGTCACCGCGGAGATAAGCGACAACGTCCCGGGCTACGTGTCCCGGATCGGCTCCCGGGCCAAGGGCAGTTACCGGGTCCTCATCGTCGGCACCGAGGAGCTCGGCCCCGACGCCCTGCTGCGCCACCTGCCCGAGTCCGCGCTCGGCGCCAACATCATCCTCTACCTGCAGCCGCTCGGCATCAGCGGGCGCCGGCGCCTCGCCCAGGCCTCCCACCAGAAGCCGCAGCAGGCGATCGTCGTCGACCCGGCCGTGTTCGGCTGGATCGCCGCCGGTGAGGCCCGCTCCTTCCGCGCGGTGCAGCGGGTGACGCTGCCGTGGGCCGCGTACCGACCGTACGAGCCGTTCCAGGCCGGCCAGGTCGCCGCCGAGGTGTTCAAGGGCCGCGACGACGAGAAGCGCACGATCATGGCCCGTGAGGGCGGCCTCTTCCTCTACGGCGGGCGGCAGTTGGGCAAGTCCTCGCTGCTCCGGCAGGTGGCCGAGAGCTTCCGGGCGGGGCACGGCGGCAACCAGGTCGCGGTCTACACCGACCTGCGGTTCGCCGAGATCGGGCTCAGCCGGCTCCCGCAGGAGATCTGGAGCGTGCTGGCCCAGCAGTTGAAGGCCGCCGGGGTGCTCGACCGCAGCGTCTCGGAGCACGCCAGCGCCACCGCCATCGGCGACCAGATCCAGCAGTGGCTGAACGAGAGCGAGGAGCGCCGCATCCTCTTCCTCGCCGACGAGGCGGACGCGTTCCTCAACGCGGACGCCCGGCCGGTCGAGACGGCGGGGGCGCAGTCGACCTTCCGGACCCTCACCGGCCTGATGAAGCTGATGGCCGACACCGAGCGCCGCTTCAAGATCGTGTTCGCGGGCCTGCACCAGGTGCAGCGCTACAACCGGCTCACCAACTCCATCACCGGTCACGGCGGCGAGCCGGTCCTGGTCGGGCCGCTGCGCGCGAAGGCCGCGATCGACCTGGTCGTCGAACCGCTGGCCGCGGCCGGGCTGTTCTTCGAGAACCCGGATCTGGTCTGGAGCATCCTGGCGCTGACCAACAACCAGGCCAACCTCGTCCAGATCGTCTGCGAGGGACTGGTCGAGGAGATGCAGGGCCGAGCCCTCTCCACCGAGGGCGGGCGCCCCCGGATCACCAACGCCGACGTGCAGAAGGTCGTCGCGAAGGGAGGCATCCGGGACAAGATCCGCGACCGGCTCCGCCTGACCATCGACCTGGAGGACCGGTACCGGGTCCTGACGCTGATCCTGGCCCTGCGCAGCCTCACCCTCACGGACGGCTACGCCCGCGGCTACACGCCCCAGGAGCTGCAGGAGGAGGCGCACCGGGTGTGGCCGGACGGGTTCCCGGAGCAGAACGGCGTGGACGAGGTCCGCACCGACCTGGTGGAGATGGAGGGCCTCGGGCTGGTGCTCCCGCTCCCGGGTCGGAGCAACAGCTTCGTCATGCGCAGCCCGAACCTCGTCAACATGCTCGGCACCCGCGACGAGCTCGAAGCGGAGCTGCGCACCAGCGAGTTCACCCAGAAGTACGACTACAACCCGCGCGTCGCCCGCCGGTCCATCGGCGTCGACAGCGGACGGGTCATGCGGATGAGCCCGCTGACCGACGAGCAGTGGCATGACGCGCTGTCCCGGCGCGCCGCGGTGATCACGGCCTCGGCGGCGCTCGGTGCCGACTCCCTGGCCAAGGCGGCGGAGCAGCACGTCGGGAGGGAGTGCCAGGTCGTGTCCGCGGCACCCGCGGAGCTGACCCAGACCGTCACCAGGTGGGCCCGGGAGCGCTCGCCGCACCTGATCTTCGTCGACCTGCGGGGTGTGCCCGCGGCGGACGTGCGGGCCGCCGTCGAGCGGCTCGCCAAGTACGCCTCGGCGGCGGAGGAGGAGGGCAAGGAGATTCCGCGCCGGCGCGCGCTGGCCGTCGTCGACCCGTTGACCGCGCTCGGTCCCGACTTCCCGGAGGTGTCCCGGGCGCAGCCGCAGCGCTGGAACGCGACCAGCCTGCGGGCCTGGCCGGAGCAGCCGTTCGTCTCGGTCGAGGAGCGCCGCAACCTGATCGAGGTGACCGGCGGCTGGCCCGCCTTCGTCGAGCGGGCCATCGCCCAGTACCTCCAGGGCGCTCCCCGGGAGCGGCTCTTCGACGCGACGCGGGCCCTGACGGACGACCCCGATTTCGCCCGGAGCCACCTGCGGCGGGTCGGCCTCTCCGACCGCCGGGTCGAGCAGATGGCCGGCTGGGCCGACATGTTCAGCCCGGAGGAGCACCGACAGGGCAGGGCCCACGCCGTCCCGCAGGACCTGGCGGTGGTGCTCGACGACGACCTGGACGAGGCCGAGGCGCTGCTGGCGGATCTGGAGGCGCTCGGGGTCCTGGACGACGACGGCGAGGTCCTCACCGTCGACAGCGTCACCTTCCGCGCGCTCAAGGCCGTGGCGGGCGCGCAGGGCGGGTCGGTGTGACCGAGCTCGTCGATCCGGTCGGCGGGCTGTCCCCGGAGGCGGTCCGGTACCTGCCGGGCGCGCGGCGCCACTGCGCCGGGGTGCTCGCCGACCTGCGCGCCGGGCTGACCTGCGTCTGGCTGTTCCCGGACGCCGAGGTGGAGTCGGAGCGCGCGGACCGGGCCGTGGAGGAGGTGGTCCACGGCCTGGACGACGTCGTGGACGTTCCCGGCAAGGAGACGGGGCCGCGCCCGGCCGCGGCCCCGCCGGAGCCGCGGGTGCCCTGGGAGCCGCCCGGCGGCGGGGGTGGGTCGGCCGCCCACCACACCGGGGAGCACCCCGAGGACACGTTCGACGTCGACGACGGCTTCGGGGACTGGGACCCGTTCGGGATCTTCGGCGGTGGGGGTCTCCGGGCGTCCGAGGGCCTGCCGCCCGCACCGGCCGTCGACTCCCGGTTCCCGGACGGTCCGGACGGCCCGGGCACCGACGTCGCCGCGCGCCTGGCCCGCAGCCTCGGCCTGGACGGGGACCTGGTCACCGAGCTGGTCGGCGACGCGGACGGCCGGGCGCCCGTGCTCGTCGTCCGGGCCTGGACCGAGGCGGACCCGCACGGGGTCTCCCGGCTGCTGCGCCGGTTCCAGGCCGCCGTGAAGGAGGCCGGCCTCAGGCCGAGCGATCGTCCGCGGCTGCTGGTGGCCTCCCGGCTCCAGGACCTGGAGCCGGACACCACGGTGCTCCTCGACGGAACGGTGTCCAGAGCGCACTGGTGGTGGGGGGTGTGGAACCACCTCGACACCGCCACCGTGGTCGCCGAGGCGATTCCGCACGCGGGCTCCGGGCAGGCCCACGACCGCATGACGCCGACCAAGCTCATCCGGCACGCCCTGCGCCGCGAAACCGTGGTCCAGACGGCCGGGCCCGATCTGGGACTGGCGGTGGAGCTGGCCAGGGTCTGGAGCGGCAGGACCGGGGAGCTGGCTTCCGCCCTGGGCGAGTGCTGCCCCGGGGATGGCACCGTCGGGCCGGGCTCCCAGGGCCGGAGCACGCCCGGAGCGGCGTACGCGCCGCTCCCCGAGAACGGCCTGCGCGAGGCGTGGTCGGCCGGGTCGGTCGACAGCTGGGAGGGGCAGATCCGGCACAGCCCCCGCTCCGGTGCGGGGGGATCCGGTGGCACGGAGCTCGACAAGCTGGTCTGGCAGGCCCAGAACCGCGTCCTGCTGCCCCTCATCGACGACGCCCGCGTCGGCTTCGTCGAGCTGCTTCCGCGCATAGCGGTACGCGGTGTCACCCGGCTCGTCGACACCTACGTCCGGCGGTCCCTGCGCGACGCCAACGGATCGTCGGCGGATCCGGCGTCCATGGAACTCGGTGAGCTCTACGACGCGGCGGTGCACCGGGACATCACCCTGACCGACGACCAGTTCGGTCGGCTGCGCACGCTCCGGCTGGCACGCAACAAGCTCGCCCATCGCACGCCGATAGCCGATGCCCTGCTCCACGACCTGCTGGACGCGCTCTCCGGCCCCTGACACCCGCGCTGTCGGACAGCCCAGTCGGCGCGTGCGACGCCGAACGGCCACGGGCCCGCGCTGCGGGGCCGTGGCCGGAGGGGGCTATCGGGCGGTCGTGGCGGACGGGGTCTTCTTCCGGGCGCGGTAGGCGGCGGCCTTGATCTTGTTGCCGCAGGAGTCCATGCCG
This sequence comes from Kitasatospora sp. NPDC056273, assembly GCF_042268845.1. NCBI lineage: Bacteria > Bacillati > Actinomycetota > Actinomycetes > Kitasatosporales > Streptomycetaceae > Kitasatospora > Kitasatospora sp. NPDC056273. The sequence continues at coordinate 73,117 of NZ_JBHJSJ010000022.1, forward strand.
CACCACTGGCGGCGCATGCCCCGGGAGCGGTCGATGTAGACCCGGGTGCACTCCGGGTTGCCGCACTCCTTCAGCAGGGGGACGTCCGGGCCGCTGAGGAGTTCGACCGCCTGGCGCGCGACGGTTGCCAGCGCCTGTTCGGGGGTCGCCTCGTTGTGCCGTCCGGTCAGGGTGAGCTGCGGTGTCACGGGCGGTTTGCGCGCGGCGCCGTTGAGTACGGCGAGTGCCTCGCGGTCGAAGGCCTCGCCGAGTCGGCGGTTGGTGATCAGCCGGTAGACGGCCTCGCGGACGGTGGTCGCCTCGCGGACGTCCTGGTCGTCACCGGGCGTGATCGTGTCCACCAGGCCGCAGTCCAGGTACCAGGCGTTCAGGCGCTCCGGCGTCACGAACATCTCGAACCGGACCGTGCGCCGTGCACGGAGCGTAGCGGCGAAGTCCAGGGCGGGGTGCCCGCAGACGAAGACATGGTCAAGGTTCACATCACCATGCTGGCAGGTGACTGTGTCGGGGGGCAATGACGGGTGGCGCCCGCCGGGTCGAGCCGCAGCTCGCGGCCCTGCCAGCGTCGGCGCAGCCAGCGGTCGTGGCTCGCGAGGACGATCGCGCCGGGACCGGTGCCGAAGGCCTCCTCCAGTTCGTCGCAGAGGCGCGGGGAGAGGTGGTTGGTGGGTTCGTCGAGCAGCAGCAGCCGGGGCGGTTCGGCCACCAGGAGCGCCAGTGCGAGCCGGCGGCGCTGCCCGACGGACAGCCGGCCGACGGGCTTGTCCAGGTCCGCCGCGTGCAGCAGGCCGAGCGGTCCCAGCGGCACCCGCTCGGCGCGCGCCGCGCCCAGCGCCTGCTCGTAGGTGTCGCGGACGGTGCGGTCGGGCCGGTCGAACTGGGTGTCCTGGGTGAGCAGTCCGACCGTCAGTCCGGGGTGCCGGTGCACCGTGCCCTCGGCCGTGAGGTGGCCGGCGAGTACGGCGAGCAGCGTCGACTTGCCCGTCCCGTTGCCGCCCGTGACCAGCAGACGGTCGTCCGGGGCGACGTCCAGGCCGTCCAGTACGAGTCGGCCGGGCACCCGGAGGTCCCGGAGCGACACCAGGGGCCGGAGGCCCTCGCCGGTGTCGGACGGCGCGTGGGCGTCCGCCGCCAGGGATTCGACGGCGAACCGCAGCGGGCGCGGCGGTTCGGGGACCTGCGCGCGCTCCAGCTCCTCCAGTCGGCGGGCGGCGTTGCGCACCCGTCGGGAGACCTGGTTCTGCACCCGGCCGGCCCGGTGGCCGTAGCCCATCTTCTCGTTGTCACGCGGCCCCCGGTCCGGTGCGACCAGGTGCGCGGTCACGCCGGCCGCGTGGCGCAGCTGCGTCAACTCCTGCTGCTCCTCGGCGAATCGCCGCTCCCAGCGGTCCCGCTCGGCGCGCCGCTCGCCCAGGTAGGCGCTGTAGTTGCCGCCGTAGCGGACCGGTCCGTCCACCGCCGGGTCGAGGTCGACCAGGTGGGTGCAGACGGCGTCGAGGAACGCCCGGTCGTGGGCGGCGACGACCACGGTGCCGGGCAGTGCGCGGACCTGCTCCTCCAGGAAGGCGGCGGCGCCGTCGTCGAGGTGGTTGGTCGGCTCGTCCAGCAGCAGCGCGGACGGCCGTCGGACCAGCAGCGCCGCGAGGGCCAGCCGGCCGCGCTGCCCGCCGGACAGCGAGCCGAGCGTGCGGTCGTGCCCGAGCGGGCCGAGGGCCGGTGCGCCGAGGCCCAGCCCGTCGAGGACCAGGGCGGCACGGCGGTCGGCGTCCCAGGACTCCCGGTACCGGGCCTGTTCCAGCCGCCTGCCGTAGGCGTCCAGGAGTTCCGGGTGGCCGGGGTCGGACTCCGGGAGCCGGGCGATCTCCGCGCCGAGCCGGTCCAGTTCCACCAGGTCCTCGCGGGCCTCGCGCAGCGCGTCGTCCAGGACGGCGGCGACGGTCGCGGCGGGGTCGAAGGGCATCTCCTGGTGCAGGAAGCCGAGGTCATCGGGGCGGGAGACGCTTCCCGCGTCGGGTTCGTCCACGCCGGCGAGCACCCGCAGCAGGGTGGACTTGCCGGCGCCGTTCTCCCCGATCAGGCCGATCCGGTGGCCGGGGGCGGCGGTCAGGCCGACGCCGTCGAGGACGCGACGACCGCCGAGGACGCGGACGAGGTCATGGGCGAGCAGGGCGTTCTGAGACAGGGGGAACACGGGAAGCCTTCCGACGTGAGGGGGTGGGCCCGCCCGGGCACCGAGCCTCGGGCGGGCCGCGTCACACGGCGGCGGGTCACACCGCGGGCGCCCCCGTCTCCCGCAGCGTGCCGTCGGCCAGCCGGAGCCAGCGGTTCACCCCGATCTCGGCGAGGAAGCGCTCGTCGTGACTGACCACCAGGAAGGCGCCCTGGTACGAGTTCAGCGCGCTCTCCAACTGCCCGGCGCTGACCAGGTCGAGGTTGTTGGTCGGCTCGTCGAGCAGCAGCAGCTGCGGGGCCGGCTCCGCGCACAGCACGCAGGCCAGGGTGGCGCGCAGCCGCTCGCCGCCGGAGAGCACCCCGACCGGCAGATGGGCGCGGGCGCCGCGGAACAGGAAGCGGGCGAGCAGGTTCATCCGCTCCGTCTCGGGCCGCTCGGGGGCGAACGCGGCGAAGTTCTCCGCCACGGTGCGGTCGAGGTCCAGCAGGTCCAGGCGCTGCGAGAGGTAGGCGATCCGCCCGTCGTTGCGCTTGATCTCCCCGCTGTCCGGGGTGAGTTCGCCGGTGACCAGGCGCAGCAGGGTGCTCTTGCCCGCGCCGTTGGGCCCGGTCAGCGCGATGCGTTCGGGGCCGCGGACGCTCAGGTCGACGCCGCCGTCGGCGAACACCGGGCGGCCGGCGTGGTGGACCTGCAGGCCCTCGCCGAGGAAGAGGTTGCGCCCGGCGGGCACCTGGGTGTCGGGCAGCTCCAGTGAGAGCCGCTGCTCCTCGCGCAGGGCGCGCCCGGCCTCGTCCAGCCGGGCCTTGGCCTCGCCGACCCGGGCCGCGTGCATCTGGCCGGCCCGGCCCGCGGACTCCTGGGCGCCGCGCTTCATGTTCCCGGCGAAGATGCGGGGCAGGCCGGCGCTCTTGAGGTTGCGGGCGGCGTTGCTCTGACGGCGCTCGGCGCGTTCGCGGGCCTGCTGCATCTCCCGCTTCTCCCGCTTCAGCTCCTGCTCGGCGTTGCGGACGTTCTTCTCGGCGACCTCCTGCTCGGCCCGGACGGCCTCCTCGTACGCGGTGAAGTCGCCCCCGTAGAAGCGCAGTTCGCCGTTGCCGAGCTCGGCGATGTGCTGCATCCGGTCGAGCAGAGCGCGGTCGTGGCTGACCAGCAGCAGGCAGCCGTTGAATTCCCCCAGCACGTCGTAGAGCTTGTGCCGGGCCTCCGCGTCGAGGTTGTTGGTCGGCTCGTCGAGCAGCAGCACGTCGGGGCGCTTGAGCAGCTGGGCAGCGAGGCCGAGGGAGACGATCTGGCCGCCGCTGAGCGTGCTCAGGCCGCGGTCCAGGGTGAGGTCGGTCAGGCCGAGGCGGTCGAGCTGGGCACGGGTGCGCTCCTCGATGTCCCAGTCGTCGCCGATGGTGGTGAAGTGCCGCTCGTCGACGTCCCCGGACTCCACGGCGTCGATGGCCCGGATGACGGCGGCGACGTCGAGCACCTCGGCGACGGTGAGGTCGGAGGTCAGGGGCAGGCTCTGGCGGAGGTAGCCGAGCCGTCCGGTGACCGACACCGAGCCGGTGGCGGGCTTGAGATCGCCGGCGATCAGCTTGAGCAGGGTGCTCTTGCCGGCGCCGTTGGGGGCGACCAGGCCCGTCCGGCCCGCGGGCACGGTGAAGGACAGGTCCTGGAAGACCGGGGTGTCGTCGGGCCAGGCGAAGGAGAGGTTCGAGCAGACGACGGCGGCGTTGGACACGTTGGACATGGGGATGACCTCGAAGGGATGAGGGCAGGAAGGTAGACCTCTGCCCTGGGCAGACGTGCGGAGAAGGGGTACGACAAAACGGACCACCTCGGCGGCGCTCCTGAAGCACCGGCCGGTGGCCGTCAGATCCGGATCTCACCCGGAGATGTCGTCGTCACCCGCCACGTCTGCCACTCCTCGATCACACGACTACAGGTCGCTGCGACTGTAGCAGGCACCGCCGACAGCCGGCAGCGGATATGTGCGCGCCCAGCGGGCGGCGGCCGGCAACTGCCCTCTGCCACGGCTCCTTTCGCTCCGGCTCCCGCGTCGGCCGGTGCCGCCGGGGCCCCTTCGCCGTCTCGTTGACAGGCCGGGCGCGACCGTGCCAGCATCGTCACCTGCTGAACCGGTGACGGACATGAGAACAGCCCGACCCGGCGTACCTGCGAGAGTCACCCGTACGCACCGGCTGCTTGAGCCGAACCTGGGCTGAGAAGCGCCACTTGCGGCGACTGCCCGAGGAGCGTCGGCCCGCAGCCGTCACCGGTCGGATCGTCACCGCCTAGACCGGAAACACCTTGTCCTTCGACCAGCCCTGCCCGTACGCCCCGCACGCGCTCCTTGGCGGCCGGGCGCATGCCCACCTTTTTCCTGGACGGATACCCATGAAGAGATTCCTGATCGTGCTCGCGACCGGCGCGGCGCTGGCCGCGGTGCACCTGCCGGCGGCAGTGGCGGAGACCCCGTACGGCTCCCTGCCCGCGCCGTCCGGCTGTTCGGCGCCGGCCGTGCGGGCCCCCGCCGGTACGGCGGTGGAGTCCGTGACGGCGGCCCGCCGGGAGGGCGGGACCATCGACGGAACCGGGGTGGTGGGCGGCACGGTCACCGGTGTTCCCGCCTTCTGCGAGGTGACCGTCACCCTGACCCACCCGGGCGACAACGACCATGCGAGGGTGCGGACCTGGCTGCCAGTCAGCGGCTGGAACGGCCGCTTCCAGGCGCTCGGCGGAAGCGCCTTCGCCGCCGGGGACAACGGCGTCGGGATGGGCACCGCGGTCAAGAACGGCTACGCCGCGACCACCACCGACGGCGGGCTCGCCGATGCCGTGGACGCCGGCTGGGCGCTGAACGCGAAGGGCGAGGTCGACACCGCGCTGCTGAACAACCTCGCGTCCCGCTCCCAGCACGAGGCGGCGATCGTCGGCAAGCAGGTGGTCGCCGCGCACTTCGGCAGTCCGGCCTCCTACTCCTACTTCAACGGGTGCTCCACCGGCGGGCGCCAGGGTTACCTGGAGGCCCAGCGCTACCCCGACGACTTCGACGGCATCCTCGCCAACGCGCCCGCCGTCAGCTGGGACGAGTTCGAAGTCGCCACCCTGTGGCCGCAGGTGGTCATGAACAACGAGAAGACCTACCCGTCCGCCTGCGCGTTCAAGGCCTTCACGGACGCCGCCGTCGCGGCCTGCGACCCGCTCGACGGAGCCGAGGACAAGCTGGTCAACGACGCGTCGCGGTGCGACTTCGACCCGCGTCGGCTGATCGGCACCACGGTGGTCTGCGACGGGAAGGAGCTGACCATCACGGCCGCCGACGCCGCCGTCGTCCGCAAGATCTGGGACGGTCCGCGCACCGCCTCGGGCCGCAGGCTCTGGTCCGGCGTCCCGGTCGGTGCCGACCTGGCGGGGCTGGCCGGCACCACCGCGCCCGACGCGGACGGCCAGGTGCGGGGCGCGCCGTTCCCGGTGCCCCGGCTCTGGGTCACGAACTGGCTGAAGAAGCAGCCCTCGTTCGACGTCTCGACGATCACCTACGACCAGTTCACCCGGCTGTTCGAGCAGTCGCGGACCGAGTACGGCCGGATCATCGGCACCGACGACCCCGACCTGTCCGCCTTCCGCGATGCCGGCGGCAAACTCCTGACCTGGCACGGCCAGGCCGACCAGTTCATCCCCGCCCAGGGCACCGTCGACTACCGCCGGCAGGTCGAGCGGACGATGGGCGGCGGCAAGCGGGTCGACGACTTCTACCGGCTCTTCCTCGCCCCGGGCACGGCCCACTGCGGCCTCAACAAGGGCGGCGGCACGACCGACGACCTCGCTGCCCTGACGGCCTGGGTCGAGCAGGGCAAGGCGCCGCGGACACTGCCCGCCACGCTGCTCGACGCCACCGGGCGGAGCGTCGACCGCGACCTGTGCCGCTACCCCGAGGTGTCCCGCTACCGGGGCCACGGCGACCTGGCCGCCGCCTCCAGCTTCCGCTGCGTCCTCCCTTCCCGGCACTGATCCCTGCCCGGCGCCGATCCTCTCCCAGTGCCGGTTCCCTCCGGTGCCGCCCCGGCCCGGCCCGCACCCGACGGCGCGGGCCGGGCCTTCGTGCGTCGCGCGCGGGGCGGGCGGGGGACGGCGAAGGGGCCGACAGCGGGTGCTGTCGGCCCCTTCGGGAGTGGATCAGTCCGTGCGGTGGATCACCGGACCCGCAGCGGCCCCGCGAAGGACTTGCGCAGGGCCGGCGGAGCGGCGACGGGGAGCAGCGCGGCGAGCATCCTGCCCTTGAGGGTGCTCGGCTGCCGCGTCAGCTGGACGTCGACCCGGGTTCCGTCGCCCTCGGGGATCATCCGGAAGACCCAGCCGCCGCCCGGGCCGAAGAGCTTGGAGTCGAGGGTGGTGACGGTGACGGTGCGGCCGCCCGGCTCCCACTCGTAGCGGGCGCGCTCCCAGGCGGCGGCGGTTCCCTCGGTGACCTCGGCCCAGGTGTCGCCGAGCGCGTGGACCTCGAAGTGTTCGGCGTCGATCGTCGGCCAGGCCTCTGCGCGGGAGGGGCCGAAGTCGGTCAGCACCGCCAGGACGTCCTCCGTGCCGAGCGTGGAGACGAGATGGAAGCGTACGACTGCCATGGTGGGTGTCCTCATCGGTAAGTAACTGCTCCAGCCGGTGACGACAGGTTTCCATGCGCCTGCGTCACCTGTCAAAGGGGTGACGAAATGAGGACATGCGTGGGCGCGGCGCCCGCAGGGGAGGGCGCCGCGCCGGGAGGTGTTAGGCCTGGAGGACCCGGTAGCTCAGGGCGGTCCGCGGGAGGTTGGCCTGGGCCAGCGTTCCGCTGAGCCACCCGGGGCCGTTGCAGTCGGCCTCGGCGTACAGCGCCAGCGTGGCGCCCCCGTTGGCGATCTGCACCGAGCGGGCGCCGGGCCACAGGGTGTGGCAGGTGCCGAGGTCGGTGAGGTCGACGGTGGTGGCGAACCCCTGCCCGTAGGTGGAGGAGTAGAGGCGCGCGCCCGGCTGCAGGGGCGGCCAGCCCGCGGCGCCGGCCGTCCCGGCGCCGAGGCCGACCAGGGTCGCGGCCAGGGCGGCGGTGACGGCTGCGCCGCGGAGTTTCGTCTCGGGTGTGAACATGCGATCCGCCTTCTCGGGTGGGAGGGAACTGCCGGATCGGCCGGTGGCTCGTCGGGCGGTTCCGGCTCGGGGGAAGATCATTGCATCTTCAACAAAGCGTCGCGAGGGCAGAATCGGCCAGGCGCGCGCAGGCGGGAGTGATGGGCGCGTTCTCGTCACCGCCTTGACAGGTGACGGTGCGGAATGCACCCTGAAAGCCGCCTCCGGCGCCGCGAGGGCGCCGGCCGCGATCGCCGACGAGGAGAGTGGCCATGGCCGAGCGGCCCGCAGTCGATCCCGCCGCCGAAGCGCGGCACGCACGCTACGGAACCCTTCCCGAGCGCATCCGCTTCGAGGACATGACCGAGGAGGCGGCAACCGGCCCGGGCGGCGCCGCGAACACGGCCCACGACCCCGAGCGCTCCTGGACCTTCTACAACTGCCTGGCCGTCGACCTGGCCCCGTAGCTCCGCAGCCCCGACATCCCGCAGGCGGACGTGTGGACCGACCACACCCACCGTGGCGGTGATCAGCGAGATCCACCGGGGGGTGCCCGAGGCGGAGTAGTGCCCGAGGCGGGGTGGTCAGGGGGTGGGGTGGCCGGTGAGGTGGGCGAAGACGTCGTCGAGAGTGGGGCGGCGCATGGTGAAGTCGGCGACGGGGATGTCGGCGCGGCGCAGGACGGCGGCGACGGTGGCGATGTCGTTGAGGCCGTCGTCGAGGGGGATGGAGAGCCGGCCCTTCTGGGTGTCGACGGTGGGTTCGGCGGTGAGGGCGGGGCGGAGGGCGGCGAGGGCCGGGGTGACGTCGGCGGGGGAGGCGACGGTCAGCTCCAGCCATTCGCTGCCGACCTTGCGCTTCAGTTCGTCGGGGGTGCCGTCGGCGATGACGCGGCCGGAGTCGACGACCACGATCTGGTCGGCCAGGTAGTCGGCCTCCTCCAGGTACTGGGTGGTGAGGAGCACCGTGGTGCCGCCGTCGACGAGTTCGCGGACCTGGCCCCAGAGTTCCATCCGGCTCACCGGGTCGAGGCCGGTGGTGGGTTCGTCGAGGAAGAGCACCGGGGGTGCGGTGATCAGGCAGCTGGCGAGGTCGAGGCGGCGGCGCATGCCGCCGGAGTAGGCGCGGGCAGGGCGGTGGGCGGCGTCCGCGAGGCGGAAGCGTTCCAGGAGTTCGTCGGCCCGGCGGCGGGCCTCGCGGCGGCCGAGGTGGAGCAGGGTGCCGAGCAGGACGAGGTTCTCGCGGCCGGTCAGGACCTCGTCCACGGCGGTGTACTGGCCGGCCAGTCCGATCCGGCGCCGGACCTCGTGCGGTTGGCGGACGACGTCGTAGCCGGCCACCTCGGCGTGGCCGCCGTCCGGGGTGGTGAGGGTGGTGAGGATCTGCACGGTGGTCGTCTTGCCGGCGCCGTTCGGTCCGAGCAGGCCGAGGACGGTGCCGGTCCGGACGCCGAGGTGGATGTCGGCGATCGCCACGACGTCCCGGTGGCGCTTGTGCAGGCCCTCGGCGCGGATGGCCATGTCCATGTGGGGCTCCCGGTCGGTGGCGAGGAGGGGCGAGGCAGGAGGAGGAAGGGCGGTCAGGCGGTGAGGCGGACGGGGAGGCTGCTGTAGCCGTGGACGAAGTTGGAGTAGAGCCGGACCGGTTCGCCGAGCAGCTCGATCCCGCCGACGGTGCCGCGCAGGGCGGCGAGCATCGCCTCGACGTGGGTCCGGCCGAGGAAGGCGCCCAGGCAGAAGTGCGGGCCGTAGCCGAAGGCGACGTGCTTGTTCGGGGTGCGGGCCAGGTCGAAGCGGTTCGGCTGGTCGAAGACCTCCTCGTCGAAGTTGGCCGAGCTGTTCCAGAGCGTCACGACGTCGCCGGCCCGGATCGTCCGGTCGCCGAGTTCGACGTCGGTCAGGGCGCGCCGGCCGAAGTGCATGGCCGGGGTGGTCCAGCGCATGACCTCCTCCACGGCCGGCTCCAGCCCGACCGAGCCGTCCTTCAGCGCCCGCCACTGCTCGGGGTGCCGGGAGAGGGCGATGAGCGCGCCGATGGAGGACATCCGGCTGGACTCGTCGCCGCCGAGGATCAGGCTGTAGCAGTTGAAGACGACCTCCTCCTGGCTGAGCGGCTCGCCGTCGACGGTGCCGGTCGCCAGGGCGCTGATCACGTCGTCGCCGGGGTGCTTGCGCCGCTTGGCGGCGAGGTCGGAGAAGTAGAGCAGGATCTCGTTGCGGGCCAGCCACTCCTCGGTCGCGGTGTGCTCGGCGCTGGTGCGGGAGAGGGTCTGGGTGTTCCAGTGGACGAGGCGCTCGCGGTCCTCGACCGGGACGCCCATGAGGTCGCCGATGGTGTTGATCGGGATGTGGTCGGCGAGGTCGGTGACGAAGTCGAAGGAGCCGCGGGCCAGGCCCTCCTGGAGCAGCGCGGCGGTCCGCTCGTGCACGCCGGCCACCACCGGGGCCAGCACCCGGGGCGAGAAGGACCGGAGCATCAGGTTGCGGATCTCCCGGTGCCGCGGCCCGTCGGTGACGGCGAGCATCCGGCGGGAGGCGGAGTCCTCGCCCTGCAGCAGGGTGGCGAGCACGTTGCCGCGCTCGGAGGTGAACCGCTTGTTGTCGCGGTAGACGGCGAGCACGTCGGCGTGGCGGGAGACCGCCCAGAACGGCGGGCCCTGGTCGGTCGCCGGGTGCAGGTGGACGGGCTGTTCGGCGCGGAACCGGGCCCACATCGCGCGGACGTCGAGGTCGAGGTAGGTGTGCGGGTCGGTGAGGTCGATCGTAGCGAGGTCGACGGTGGCCAGGTCGACGGGCGGGGAGGCTCCGTCGACCGTCGGGGGCTGGAGGGGCATGGTCGGCCGTTTCTGTGACGGGGGCGGGTCAGGAGGACGGCGCCGGGACGGCGGGGTCAGGAGACCGCAGACCGGTAGCGGCGCAGGCTCAGCAGCACGGTGACGACGAAGACGGTCCCGAGCGAGGCGGCGATGGTGAGCGAGAGGCTCGGGGTGGCGGCGCTGCCGGCCGCGTCCGGGTTGCCCCACAGCCGCCGCAGGGCCGTCACCACGGCGCTGACCGGGTTCCACTCGGCGACCAGCCGCAGCCAGCCCGGCAGCCGGTCGACGGACTGGAAGGCGTTGGAGAGGAAGGTCAGCAGGACGGTGACCAGCCCGGCGACGACGTTGATGGTCTCCATGGTGCGGGAGAACATCCCGAGCATCAGGCCGACCCAGAGCATCGCGTACATGAAGGCGGTGAGCAGGGCGAGTCCGGCGAGGAAGGGCAGCACGCCGCTGTGCGGGCGCCAGCCGAACGCCAGGCCGGCCGCCGTGACCACGGCCAGGCCGATCAGCCCGACGACCAGGTCGCCGAGGGTGTGGCCGACCAGGACGGCCGGTCTGGAGATCGGCATGCTGCGGAACCGGTCGACCAGGCCGCCGCGCAGGTCCGCCGCGACGGCGACCGCGGTCGGGCCGATCCCGGCCAGGCCGACCTGGGCGGCCGCGCCCGCGAAGATGTACTCCTGGTAGCTGCCGCGGCCGGAGAAGGACAGCGAGCCCTGGAACAGGTAGCCGAGCACGATCATCGAGATGAGCGGGTTCATCACGATGCCGATCAGCCGGCCGGGTGCCCGGCGCAGCCGCCGCAGGCGCCGTCCGGCGACGGTGACGGATTCGAGGAGCAGGGCGAGCGGCGCCGAGCGGGGGCGGGGGGTGACGGCGGTCAGCATTCCGGGCTCCCGTCCAGGCGGCGCAGCTCGGCGTCGACGAGCCGTCCGATGACGGCCTGCGGACCGGCGTGCATCAGGTACTCGTGGCCGGCGGCGATCCGGTGGACGACCACCCGTCCGTTCACGTGCTGCTCCCATCGGCCGGTCTGGTCGGCGAGTTGGTCCGCGGTCCACTCCTCGGCGGCCGCGAACAGGTGGAGGTCCCCGGTGAACCGGCCGGGGGTGAAGCGCTCCATCAGCGCGCCGTGGTGGCGCGACAGCCGCAGCAGCCGCAGCAGCGACTCCTCGTCGAGGTCGGCCAGCGGGCCGGCCTCGCGCCGCAGCAGGTCGAGCAGGGCGGCGCGGGTGCGGCCGGGGCCGGCCAGCTCGTCGCGTCGGTGGCCGAGCGCCTCCAGGGCGCGCAGCAGGAGTTCGCGGTCGTCCTGGCCGCTCTCGTCGCGGCCGGTGCGGCCGGGGTAGCCGTCCAGGTCGGCCAGGAAGTCGACCTGTTCGCCGGCCTCCTGGAGCCGGACGGCGATCTCGTGGGCGAGCACGCCGCCGTAGGACCAGCCGAGCAGCCGGTACGGGCCGTGCGGCCGCAGCCGCCGGATGGTCCGGACGTAGTCCGCGGCCACCGATGGGATGGACTCGGGCAGCGGGGCGGCGGCGTCCAGTGCGGGCGACTGGAGGCCGTACAGCGGGTAGCGCGGATCGAGGTACCGGGCCAGGCCCAGGTAGGGCAGGCTGAAGCCGAGTCCGCTGTGCACCAGGAACAGCGGGGGCGCGTCGCCGTCCGGCCGGATCGGCAGGACGGGCGCGAACGCGTCCGCGGACTGTTCGGCGGAGGCGGTCGGGCGGGCCCGCTTGGCCAGTTCCGCGACGGTGCGGTGCAGGACGACGTCCGCCACCGCCAGCCGGAGCCCGGCCGACTGGGCCCGGCCGACCAGCCGGACCGCCAGGAGCGAGTGGCCGCCGAGGTCGAAGAAGCTGTCGTCGATGCCGACCTCGGGGAGGCCGAGGACCTCGGCGAAGAGCGCGCCGAGGGCCTCCTCGACGGGGTTGCGGGGGCGGCGCGCGGCGGCGGGGGTGAAGTCGGGGGCGGGGAGACGGTTGCGGTCGATCTTGCCGTTGGGGTTGAGCGGGAGTTCGTCGAGCACCACGACCGCGCCGGGGACCATGTACCCGGGCAGGTGGTCGGCGGTGTGGTCGCGCAGGGTGGCGGGGTCGGGTGCGGTGCCGGGGGTGGGGGTGACGTAGGCGACGAGGGTGGGGCCGGCGGGGCCGTCGGTGCGGGCGACGGCGACGGCGGTGCGGACGGTGGGGTGGGTGGCGAGGACGGCTTCGATCTCGGCGGGTTCGACGCGGAAGCCGCGGATCTTGACCTGGGTGTCGGCGCGGCCGAGGTAGAGGAGTCGGCCGTCGGGGGTCCAGCGGACGAGGTCGCCGGTGCGGTACATGCGCTCGCCGGGTGCGAACGGGCAGGCGAGGAAGCGGGTGGCGGTGAGGCCGGGGCGTCCGGCGTAGCCGCGGGCGAGTCCGGCACCGGCCAGGTACAGCTCGCCGGCCACGCCCGGGGGCACCGGCCGCAGCCCGTCGTCCAGCACGTACGCCCGGGTGTTGCGGATCGGGCGGCCCAGCGTCACGACCCCGTCGCCCGCCAGCCCGGCCGCCGTGGACCAGATGGTGGTCTCGGTCGGCCCGTACAGGTTGGTGACCGTGTCGGCCCGGGCGGCCAGGGCGTCGGCCAGGGCGGGCGGGACCGCCTCACCGCCGATCAGGACGCGCAGGCCGCGCACCGACTCGGGGCGGTGGAGCACGAGTTCCTGCCAGAGCGCCGGGGTCGCCTGCATGATCGTGATGCCGTCGCGTTCGAGGGAGGCGGCCAGCGCGGCCGGGTCCAGGGCGACGACCTCCGCGCCGACGACCAGGCCCGCGCCGGACAGCAGCGGCAGGTAGACCTCCAGGCCGGAGATGTCGAAGGACCAGGTGGTGACGGCCAGCAGCCGGTCGTGGGCCTCCAGCGGGAAGCGCTCCCGGGTGGACACCAGCAGGTTCAGCAGTGACCGGTGCTCGACCATGACGCCCTTGGGCCGCCCGGTGGAGCCGGAGGTGAAGAGCAGGTAGGCCAGCCGGGAGCCGTGCAGCGGGGCGGCCCGCTCGGCGTCGGTCAGCGGCCGGCCGTCGAGGGCGGCCAGCGCGGCGTCGACCTCGGGGTCGTCCAGCACGACCGTGGGCACGCCGGTGCGCGGAAGCCGTGCGGCGATGGCGAGTTCGGTCAGCAGGAGGACGGGCGCGGCGTCGTCGAGCATCAGCCGGACGCGGTCGGCCGGGAGCGCCGGGTCGACCGGCAGGTAGGCGGCGCCGCTCTTCAGGACGGCCAGCTGTGCCACCACCATCTCCGCCGTCCGGGGCAGCGACAGGGCGACCGGCCGGTCCGGGACGACCCCGCGGTCGACCAGGTGGCGGGCGAGCCGGTTGGCCCGGGCGTCGAGTTCGGCGTAGGTGAGGGCGGTGGTGTCGGTGAGGACGGCGACGGCCTCGGGGGTGCGGGCGGCCTGGGCCTCGAAGAGGGCGACGACGGTCGTGGCGGTGCCGGCGGGAGAAGCGTCGTCGGCCGCGGTGTCGTTCCACTCGGTGAGGACCTGCCGGTGCTCCTCCGGAGTGAGGACGTCCAGTCGGGACAGCGGCGTCCGCGGGTCGCGGGCGACCTGGTCGAGCAGCCGGACCAGGCGGGCGGCCAGGGCCTCGGCGGTGGCCGGCTCGAACACGTCGGCGTTGTACTCCAGGGTGCCGACGAGACCGGCCGCGGAGTCGCCCGTGGCGTCGCCCGGGGAGCCGCTCGCGGAGTCGTCCTGGCGGCGCCGCTCGGTGACGGCCAGGGACAGGTCGAACTTGGCGCCGTCCGCCCCGACCGGCTGCTCCGTCGCCGTCAACCCCGGGAGTTCCAAGGACGGTTGGGTGTTGTTCTGGAGCACCAGCATGACCTGGAAGAGCGGGTTGCGGCCCATGGAGCGTGCGGGGTCGAGGACTTCGACGAGTCGTTCGAAGGGGATGTCCTGGTGTTCGTAGGCCTTGAGGGCGGTTTCCCGGGCGCGGTCGAGGAGTTGGGTGAAGGCGGGGTCTCCGGTGGTGTCGGTGCGCAGGACGAGGGTGTTCATGAAGCAGCCGACGAGGTCTTCCATGGCGTCGTCGGTGCGTCCGGCGATGGGGGAGCCGATGGGGATGTCGTGGCCGGCGCCGAGGCGGGTGAGGAGGGCGGCGAGGGCGGCCTGGAGGACCATGAAGAGGGAGGCGCCGTTGTCGCGGGCGAGGTGGGCGAGGCGGTCGTGGGTGTCGGGGTGGACGCGGAAGGGGACGGTGCCGCCGCGGTGGGTGGCGACCTTGGGGCGGGGGCGGTCGAAGGGCAGGGCGAGTTCCTCGGGGAGGTCGGCGAGGTTCTCCGTCCAGTACGCCAACTGCTGTGCGGCCAGGGAGGTTTGGTCGTGGTCCTCGCCGAGGAGGTCCTGCTGCCAGAGGGTGTAGTCCGCGTACTGCACTGGCAGTGGCGACCAGTCCGGCGCGGTGCCGGTGGACCGGGCCGCGTACGCCCGTGAGAGGTCCCGGGCCAGCGGGGTGGCGGACCAGCCGTCGGCCACGATGTGGTGGACCACCAGCAGGAGCAGGTGCTCCGCCGGGCCGGTGCGCAGCAGCGTCGCGCGGACGGGGAGCCGGGTCGCGAGGTCGAAGCCGCGGCCGGCCTCGCGGGCGGCTTCCGCCGGGGCCTCGGCGGGGGAGGTCTCCCGGACGGTGAGTCCGGTCCAGGCCTCGGTGCCCAGGACCTCCTGGCGGGGCTCGCCGTCGGTCTCCGGGAAGACGGTGCGCAGCACCTCGTGCCGCTCGACCAGGTCGGCCAGCGCCGCGTCCAGCGCCGTGACGTCCAGCGCCCCGGAGAGCCGGACCGCGAAGGCCATGTTGTAGGCCGCCGAGCCGGGCTCCAGCCGGTTCAGGAACCACAGCCGCCGCTGGGCGGAGGACAGCGGCAGAGCGGCCGGGCGCGGTCCGGGCCGCAGCGCGGGCCGCGCGGAGCGGTCCCGGTGGAGGCGGCCGGCCAGCCTGGCCACTGTCGGCGCCTCGAACACGTCCCGGATCGAGACGGTCGAGCCCAGTGCCGTACGGATCCGGCTGACCAGCCTGGTCGCCAGGAGCGAGTGGCCGCCGAGGTCGAAGAAGCTGTCGTCGATGCCGATCCGGGGCAGGGCCAGGACCTCGGCGTAGAGGGCGCAGAGGCGCTCCTCGGCCGGGGTGCGGGGCGGCCGGGCGGCGGCGGGGGTGAAGTCGGGGGCGGGCAGCCGGTTGCGGTCGATCTTCCCGCTCGGGGTGAGGGGGAGTTCGTCGAGCACGAGGACGGCGGCCGGGACCATGTGGTCGGGCAGGTGGTCGGCGGTGTGGTCGCGCAGGGTGGCGGGGTCGGGTGCGGTGCCGGGGGTGGGGGTGACGTAGGCGACGAGGGTGGCGCCTGCGGGGCCGTCGGTGCGGGCGATGGCGACGGCGGTGCGGACGGTGGGGTGGGTGGCGAGGACGGCTTCGATCTCGCCGGGTTCGACGCGGAAGCCGCGGATCTTGACCTGGGTGTCGGCACGGCCGAGGTAGAGGAGTCGGCCGTCGGGGGTCCAGCGGACGAGGTCTCCGGTGCGGTACATCCGGGAGCCGGGCTCGTAGGGGCAGGCGAGGAAGCGGGTGGCGGTGAGGCCGGGGCGTCCGGCGTAGCCGCGGGCGAGTCCGGCACCGGCCAGGTACAGCTCGCCGGCCACACCCGGGGGCACCGGCCGCAGCCCGTCGTCCAGCACGTACGCCCGCATGTTCCAGATCGGACGGCCGATCAGGGTGTCGGCGCCGTCCGGCCCGGTGCACACCTCGCCCCGGGTCGCGACGGCACCGGCCTCCGAGGCGCCGTAGAAGTTGAGCAGCCGGGCCGAGGGCAGGGCCTGCCGGAACGCCCGGACGGTGGCGGCGGGCAGCTGCTCGCCGCTGCAGATCCAGACCGCGCAGCCCGCGACGGCGGTTGGCTCGGCGCTGTCCAGGAAGGCGTTCAGCAGGCTGGGCACGACGGTGAGCCGGGCGATGCCGTGCCGGGCCGTGGCCGCCGCGAGCTCGGGTACGCTCCGGGCCGTGTCGGCGTCGACCAGGACGGTCGAGCCGCCGGACAGCAGCGGCGCCAGCAGCTCGGTGATCCCGTCGATGACGCTGACCGGCGACTTCGCCAGGATCGCGGCCTCCCGCTGCTCGGGGAGCTCCTCGGCGAACCAGGTCAGCCGGTTGACCAGGGCGCGGTGCAGTCCGAGCACGCCCTTGGGCCGGCCGGTGGAGCCCGAGGTGTAGATGACGTACGCCGGGTGGTCGGGCAGCAGCGGGCAGGTGCGGTCCGCGTCCGTGGGGGCGGTGCCGGGGAGGGCGGCCGTGGCGCGCTCCAGTGCCGGGTCGTCCAGCAGCAGGCGGGGCAGGCCGGTCTCCGGCAGCTGTCCGGCGGTCGCGCTGTCGGTCAGCAGGAGGACGGGCGCGGCGTCGTCGAGCATCAGCCGGACGCGGTCGGCCGGGTACGCCAGGTCGACGGGCAGGTGCGCGCCGCCGGCCTTGAGCACGGCCAGCAGGGCGACGACCATGTGCGGCGACCGGGGCGCCGCGAGCGCCACCGTGCTCTCCGGGCCGACGCCCCGGCCGATGAGGTGGCGGGCGAGCCGGTTGGCCCGGGTGTCGAGCTCGGCGTAGGTCAGGGCGGTGGTGTCGCTGCGGACGGCGACGGCCTCGGGGGTGCGGGCGGCCTGGGCCTCGAAGAGGGCGACGACGGTGGTGCCCGGGTGGCCGCCGGCGGTGTCGTTCCACTCGGTGAGGACCTGCCGGTGCTCGCGCTCGGACAGCAGGTCGAGCCGCCCCAGCGGGAGCCCCGGGTCGCGGGCGACCTGGTCGAGCAGCCGGACCAGACGGGCGACCAGGGCCTCCGCGGTGGCCGGCTCGAACACGTCCGCGCTGTACTCCAGGAAGCCGTCGATGCCGGCCGGGGCGGCGCCGGCGTCCTGCTGTTCGGCCAGGAAGAAGTTCAGGTCGAACTTGACCGAGTCGGCGGCCGGCGGCTCGAAGGCCGCCCGGACGCCGGGCAGGGCCAGCTCGGGGCGGGTGTTGTTCTGGAGCACCAGCATGACCTGGAAGAGCGGGTTGCGGCCCATGGAGCGTGCGGGGTCGAGGACTTCGACGAGTCGTTCGAAGGGGATGTCCTGGTGTTCGTAGGCCTTGAGGGCGGTTTCCCGGGCGCGGTCGAGGAGTTGGGTGAAGGCGGGGTCGCCGGTGGTGTCGGTGCGCAGGACGAGGGTGTTCATGAAGCAGCCGACGAGGTCTTCCATGGCGTCGTCGGTGCGTCCGGCGATGGGGGAGCCGATGGGGATGTCGTGGCCGGCGCCGAGGCGGGTGAGGAGGGCGGCGAGGGCGGCCTGGAGGACCATGAAGAGGGAGGCGCCGTTGTCGCGGGCGAGGTGGGCGAGGCGGTCGTGGGTGTCGGGGTGGACGCGGAAGGGGACGGTGCCGCCGCGGTGGGTGGCGACCTTGGGGCGGGGGCGGTCGAAGGGCAGGGCGAGTTCCTCGGGGAGGTCGGCGAGGTTCTCCGTCCAGTACGCCAACTGCTGTGCGGCCAGGGAGGTTTGGTCGTGGTCCTCGCCGAGGAGGTCCTGCTGCCAGAGGGTGTAGTCCGCGTACTGCACCGGCAGCGGTTCCCATGCGGGGGCCGCACCGCGTGCCCGCGCCGCGTACGCCCGCGAGAGGTCCCGGGTGAGCGGTGCGGCGGACCAGCCGTCCCAGGCGATGTGGTGGACGATCAGCAGCAGCAGGTGCTCCGCCGGGCCGGTGCGCAACAGGGTGGCCCGCAGCGGGAGTTCGGTCGACAGGTCGAAGCCGCGGGCGGCCTCCGCCGGGGCCTCGGCGGCCTCCCGGACGGTGAGTCCGGTCCAGGCCTCGGTGCCGAGGACCTCTTGGTGGGGTTCGCCGTCGGTCTCCGGGAAGACCGTGCGCAGCACCTCGTGCCGCTCGACCAGGTCGGCCAGCGCCGCGTCCAGCGCGGCGGTGTCCAGGGCCCCGGAGAGCCGGACCGCGAAGGTCACGTTGTAGGCCGCCGAGCCGGGCTCCAGCCGGTTCAGGAACCACAACCGCCGCTGGGCGAACGATAGTTCACCGGAGCGGTCGCCCTGGACGGCGGGCCGCAGCGGCGGCCGGACCGCGCCGCCGGCCGCGAGCTCCCGGGCGACGCCGGCCACCGTCCGCTGCTCGAAGAGCGTACGGATCGGCACCTCGGTGCCCAGGGCGGAGCGGACCCGGCTGATCACCTGGGTGGCCAGCAGGGAGTGGCCGCCGAGGTCGAAGAAGTCGTCGTCGATGCCGACGGCGGTCCGGCCGAGCGCGTCCGCGAAGATCCCGCCGAGGATCTCCTCGACCGGGGTGCGCGGCAGCCGGCCCGCCGGGGCGGGGGCGCTGTCGGGGGCGGGCAGGGCCCGGCGGTCCAGCTTGCCCTGCGGGGTGAGCGGCAGCGCGTCGAGCACGACGACGGCGGCCGGGACCATGTACTCGGGCAGGGCCTCGGCGACCCGCTCCCGCAGCGCGGCCGGGTCCGGTACGGCCGGGGGCCGGGCGACCACGTAGGCCACCAGTCGGTCCTCGCCGTCGTCGGTGCGGACCACGACGGCGGCCTGCGCCACCTCGGGCCGGCCGGTCAGCACGGACTCGATCTCGCCGAGTTCGATCCGGAAGCCGCGCAGCTGCACCTGGTCGTCGGCCCGTCCGGCGTAGTCGAGTTGGCCGTCGGGGCGCCAGCTCGCCAGGTCGCCGGTGCGGTACATCCGCTCGCCGGCGGGGCCGAAGGGGTCGGCGACGAAGCGTTCGGAGGTCAGGCCGGGCCGGTCCAGGTAGCCGCGGGCCAGGTTGCCGCCGACGTAGAGTTCGCCGACCACCCCGGCCGGGACGGGCCGCAGCGCGGAGTCGAGCACGTAGACCCGGTGGGCCCGGGTGGGCCGGCCGATCGGGGGCCGGCCCGAGCCACCCGGCCGTTCGCCACCACTGAGCCGCTCGCTGAGCCGTTCGCCGCCACCCAGCCGCTCGCTCACCGTCGAGGCGAG
The DNA here is from genome assembly GCF_042268845.1 of Kitasatospora sp. NPDC056273. Lineage (NCBI taxonomy): Bacteria > Bacillati > Actinomycetota > Actinomycetes > Kitasatosporales > Streptomycetaceae > Kitasatospora > Kitasatospora sp. NPDC056273. The sequence continues at coordinate 92,200 of NZ_JBHJSJ010000022.1, forward strand.
GACGGCCTCGGTGGGCCCGTAGCCGTTGATCATCTGCAGCTGCCCGGACCAGCGGTCCACCACGTGCGGCGGGCAGGCCTCCCCGGCGACGACCATGGTCAGGTCGGCGGGCAGCCGGGTGCCGTCCGGGAGCGCGGCGGCGACCACCGGCGGCAGCCCGGCGAGGTTCACCCGGTGGCGGTGGATCAGGTCGACCAGCGGCCGGCCGGGGACCCGGCACTCCTCGTCGGCGACCACCAGGGTGCCGCCGCCGAGCAGGGACAGGCTCAGCTCCCAGACCGAGGCGTCGAAGCTGAACGAGGCGAACTTCAGCACCCTGGTGTCCGGGCCGACGCCGAAGCGCTCGACCAGGCTCGCCACCATCGCGGCGAAGCCGGAGTGGTCGACCGTCACGCCCTTGGGCCGGCCGGTCGATCCGGAGGTGTAGATGACGTACGCCGGGTGCCGGGGCAGCAGCGGGGCGGTCCGCTCGGCGTCCTGCGGGGCGTGTGCCGGGAGGCCGGCCAGCTCCGCCAGGGTGGCCGGGTCGTCGAGCAGCACCGTGCGGCAGTCGGCCCCGGCGAGCTGCGGGGCGAGGGCGGCGGTGGTGAGCAGGACGGCGGGCCGGCTGTCGGCCAGCATGAAGGCGATCCGGTCGGCGGGGTACTTGGGGTCGATCGGCAGGTACGCGGCGCCGGTCTTGAGCGCGGCCAGGACGGCGCAGGTCATCTCGACCGGGTCGGGTACGGCCAGCGCGATGATCCGCTCCGGTCCGACGCCGTGGGCGATCAGCAGCCGGGCCAGCCGGTTGGAGCGCTCGTCCAGCTCGCGGTAGGTCGTCTCGCGGTCCTCGAAGACCACGGCCACGGCCTCGGGCGCCCGGGCGACCTGGGCGGCGAACAGCGCGGGGACGACGGTGCGCGGGGCGGCGGCGGCCCGTCCGGCCCAGTCGCCGAGGATCCGGTGGTGCTCCTCGTCGGTGAGCAGGGGCAGCCGGCGGAGCGGGACGTCCGGGGCCGCCAGGACGCTCTCCACCACGTGGGCGAAGCGGTCCAGGATGCGGACGACCTCGTCGCGGTCGTAGCGGTCGGGGCGGAACTGGGCGCTCAGCGTCAGCCGGGTGTCCGGGTAGGCGAGGACCGCGAGGCCGCGCTCGCCGGCCAGCCGGGTGCGGGCGTTGCCCAGCCGCAGTTCGGGCACCAGTGCGTTGAGCCGGCCGACGTCGGCCTGCGGCTGGTTCTGGTAGCTGAACACGGTGTCGAACAGCTCGCCGGCCCCGGCGATCCGCTGCACCTCGGCTAGGCCGAGGTGCCGGTGGTCGAGCAGGGCGGTCTGCTGCTCGTCGATCCGGTGGAGGAGTTCGGCGACGGGCAGGTCCGGGTCGAGCCGCACCCGTACCGGGAGCATGTTCAGGAAGAGTCCGACCAGCGACTCGATGCCCGGAAGCTCCGGCGGCCGCACCGAGTTGACCGCGCCGAACACCACGTCCGGGGCGTCGGTGAGCCGGCCGAGCAGCAGTGCCCAGCAGCCCTGGAGGACGGTGTTGAGGGTGAGGTTCTCCGCGCGGGCCCAGGCGACCAGCCGGGCGGTGAGCTCCTCGGGCAGGGCGAGGTCGACGGCCTCGGGCAGCCCCGGGTCGCCCGGCCGGTCGGCCGTGCCGAGCCGCAGCGGCTCGCCCAGCCCGTCCAGTGCCTGCCGCCAGGCCGCGCGGGCGGCCTCGGTGTCCTGGGCGGCGAGCCAGTCGAAGTACGCCCGGTAGGAGGGCGCCGGGGGCAGGGCGGCCGGGTCGCCGCCGGTGGCGTACAGGGTGAACAGTTCCTGGGCGATCACGCCCATCGACCAGCCGTCCACCAGCAGGTGGTGCAGGGTCCAGAGCAGCCGGACCCGGTCGGGGGCCAGCCGGAGCACGGTGAAGCGCAGCAGCGGGGGCCGCGCCAGGTCGAAGCCGCGGGTCCAGTCCGCGTCGGTCAGCCGTTCGGCCTCGGCCGTCCGCTCCGCCTCGGTGGGGAGCCCGGACAGGTCGACCTCCTCCCAGGGCACCGGCACCGAGGCGGCCACGACCTGCCGGGCGTCCTCGGCGGACCGCTCGGGGAAGTGCACCCGCAGGCCGGCGTGCCGGGCCAGCAGCGCGGCGGCCGCGGTGCGCAGCGCGGCCGGGTCGAAGGGCCCCTCGATGTCGAGGACGGCCTGCATCAGGTAGGAGTTCATGCCCTGCTTGTCGAACTCCGTCTGGAAGATCAGGCCCTTCTGGAGCGGTGACAGCTCCAGCGCCTCGCCGTCCGCCGCCCCGTCCTGCTCGCCGGGGACGGCCTGTTCGGCGTGGGAGGCGTGGGCGGCCAGGGCTTCGAGGGCGCGGAACCAGGCGCGGGCGATGTGCTCGGCGTCGGCGTCGGCCAGTGCCTCCGGGGCCCAGAGCCAGTCGGCGACCAGGTGCGGCCCGTCCGGCCGGTCCTCGGTGACGGGCGTGGCCGCGAGCACGTGCCGCAGCGGCATGCTCGGGTGCACCCCGGTGCCGACGACGGCGTGCCGGGCGTCCGGCAGCCAGTCCCCGGCGCTCTCGTCCCGGTCGGTCCGGAACCGGCCGAGGTAGTTGAAGCCGAGTTCCGGTACGCCGTGCCGGGCCAGGGCGGTGACGGTCTGCGGGTTGAGGTGGCGCAGCAGCCCGTGGCCGAGCCCGTGGTCGGGCAGCCGGCCGAGCTGCTGCCGGACCCGGCGCACGGCCGCGTCGAGCGGCTCCCGCCCGGCGTCGCCCGGATCCAGCCGTACCGGGAAGACGCTGGTGAACCAGCCGACCGTACGGGAGAGTTCGGCCTCGTCGGTGAACGGCTCGCGGCCGTGGCCCTCCAGTTCGACGGTGACGGCGCCGGCCGGGCGGTCGCGGTGCCGGCGCCAGTCGGCGACGGCGAGCGCGAGGCCGGTCAGCAGCAGGTCGTTGATCTCCCCGCCGTAGACCCGGCGGGCGGCGGCGAGCAGTGTCGCGGTGGTGTCCGCGGGCAGCTCCAGCCGGAGCCGGTGGGCGGAGCCGTACACGTCCCGCTCGGGGTCCAGGGGACGGGAGCCGAGCGGCTCCGCGGCCGCCGACTGCTCGGCCCACAGCGGGAATTCGCGCACCCGCTCGGCGGTGCGGGCCTGCTCGCCGAGCAGCTGCGACCAGCGGCGGTAGGAGGTGCCGACCGGTTCCGGGGCGAGGCCCCGGCAGGCGGCGGCGAGGTCGGCGACCAGGACCCGCCAGGAGACCCCGTCCACGCACAGGTGGTGGGTCAGCCAGACCAGCCGGCCGGGGCGGCCGGGGCCGGCGTCGAGCAGGACGAGCCGGGTCACCGCGCCGGTCTCCGGGGCCAGCCCGGTGCGGGCCGCGGCGATCTGCTCGTCGACGGCGGCGGCCAGCGCCGCCGGGTCGTCGGCGAGCGCCGAGACGTCGACCCGGTGCACCGCGTCGGCGGCCCGGACGGCGCCCCTGGGCAGGGCCTCCAGGGACCACAGGCCCGGCGCCACCACGGTCAGCCGCGACCGCAGCGCGGCGTGGTGGTCCAGCAGGACGGCGGTGGCCGCGGTCAGCCGGTCGAGGTCCAGGCCGGCCGGGGTGGTGAGCACCTGGTACTGGCTGTACTCCCTGGTCCGCTCGTCCAGGACGCCGAGGTCCTCGCGCAACTGGTGGGCGATCGGCAGGAGTTCGACCTCGCCGGTGTCGTCCGGCGCGGCGGCCGGGCGGGCCGGGCCGCCCGGTGCGGCGAGCGCCGCGATGGCGGCGGGGGTGTGGTGGGTGCGGATCTGCAGCGGGGTGACGGTCAGTCCGGCCCGGCGGGCGTGGCCGACCGCCAGGATGGCGCTGATGCTGTCCCCGCCCAGCTCGAAGAAGTTGTCGCCGGGGCGGACCTCCGGCACGCCGAGGACCTCGGCGAACGCGGCGCAGACGATCTCCTCGGCCCGGCTGCGCGGAGTGTCCGGCCGGGCCGGGGCCTCGGCGCCGGCCGGTGCCGGGTCGGGCAGCGCCCGGCGGTCGACCTTGCCGTGCGGGGTCAGTGGCAGGGCGTCCAGGAGCAGGACGTTCGGCGGCACCATGTACTCCGGCAGGACGGCGGCCAGGCGCTCGCGGACCCCGGCCGGGTCGAGCACGGCCCCGGCGCGCGGGACGCAGTAGCCGACCAGCCGGGTGCTCCCGCCGGTGCCGCCGACCGCCCGTACCGCCGCGTCGGAGACGTCCGGCAGCGCGCGCAGCGCCGCCTCGATCTCGCCGAGCTCGATCCGGTGGCCGCGCACCTTCACCTGGTTGTCCCGGCGGTCCAGGAAGACCAGTTGCCCGTCCGCGCCGCGCACCACGCGGTCGCCGGTGCGGTACATCCGGCTGCCCGCCGGGCCGTACGGGTCGGGCACGAACGCGGCGGCGGAGCGGGCCGGGTCGGCCAGGTAGCCGCGGCCGACGCCGGCGCCGCCGACGTACAGCTCGCCGGGCGCTCCCTGGGGGACCGGGAGCAGGGCGTCGTCGAGCACGTAGAGCCGGGTGTTGCGGACCGGGCGGCCGATCGGGACGGCGCCGTGTTCGGGGAGCCCGTGGCCGAGGTGCGCGTGGGTGACGTCGTCCGAGCACTCGGTGGGCCCGTACGCGTTGACCAGCCCGACCAGCGGGTAGCGGCTCGTCCAGCGCCGGCACAGGTCGGCGGGCAGTGCCTCGCCGGTCGCCACCAGGTGGCGCAGCGCGGCCAGTACGGGAGCGCCGGCGCCCAGGTCCCAGGCGTCCAGGGCGGCGCGCAGCAGTGAGGGGACGACCTCCAGGACGGTGACGTCCTCGGTGTCGGCGAGGGCGAACAGCAGGTCGGGGTCGGCCGCGGTCTCCCGGCGCACCACCCGGACCAGGCCGCCGACCACCAGCGGCGCGAGCATCTGCCACACCGACACGTCGAAGGTGACCGGGGCGTTCTGCACCACGCTGTCGGCCGCGTCCAGCGCCAGGTCGTCGACCTTCGCCAGCAGGTGGTTGACCATCCCCGCGCGGTGCACCATGGCGCCCTTGGGCGCCCCGGTGGACCCGGAGGTGAAGATCACGTACGCCAGGTCCAGCGGGGTGCCGAGGACCGGCGCGAGGTCGTCGGCGGCGTCCCGCTCCCGCGCGGAGACCTCCAGCAGCCGGACCGGTCGGCCGGCGGCGGCCGCCACCCGCTCGGCGAGCGGCCGGTGGGCGGCGTCCGCGACCACGGTGGTGATCCCGTTGTCGGAGAGCAGGGCGACGGTCCTGGCCTCGGGCGCGCCCGGGTCCAGCGGGACGTAGGCCGCGCCGGCGCCGATCACGCCGAGCACCGAGGCGATGAAGTCGGAGCCCGGGGCGACCAGCAGGGCCACCAGGCCGGCGTCGCCGACCCGGCGGGAGAGGGCGCTGGCCCGGCCGACCAGCTCGGCGTACGTGGTCGTGCCGCCGTCCTCGGCGACCGCCACGGCCTCGGGCCGTCGGGCAGCGAGTTCGCGGATCCGGGCCACCGCGCAGTCGAAGCCCGCCGGGCGCTCGGGCCCGCTCGACTCCCGCACCCAGGCGGCGCGGTCCCCGGTGTCCACGGCCAGGCCGCCGACCGGCTGCTCGTCCCCGGCCTCGGCGAAGCGGTCCAGGAACTCCACCAGCCGGGCGAGGTGGCCGTCGATCTCCGCGTCGGTGTAGCGGTCCGGGTTGCCGTTGAGGTGCAGCTCGATGCCGGCCCCGGTGGTCTCGACCACGGTGACCATCAGGTCGTCGATCAGCCCGGTCGACAGGTTCACCACCCGCGCCGTGCACGGGCCGAGGGCCAGTTCGGCCTGCTGCGGCAGCAGGTTGACGAACGGTCCGAAGGGCCGCCGGTCGTCGCTGCGCAGCCCCATGGCGCGGCGGATCGCGCTGACCCGGTGGCGCTGGTGGCGGAGCGCCTGGGCGAGCTCCTTGGAGGTCCGGCGCAGCAGCCCGGCCCTGGTCAGGGCGGGGCGGACGGGCACCCGCAGCGGCAGGTAGTTGGCCAGCATGCCGGGGATCGACCGCTCGTGGGCGGTCGGCCGGGCGGTCACCGGCAGGGTCAGCAGGACGTCCTCGACCCCGGTCATCCGCTGGGTGTACACCGCGACCGCCGCCATCACCGCGGTCGGCCAGGTGACGTCCGCGCGGCTGGCGGCCGCGCGCAGCCGGGCGCTGGTGCCGGCGGACAGGACGGCGGTGCGGCGCAGGAAGCCCTGCGGCGCGGCCGTCGCGGGCTCCCGGTGGGAGAGGTCGGCCGGCTCGGGCGGCTCGGGGAACCGGCGCTGCCAGAACTCGGCGTCCCGCCGGGCCCGGGAGGAGCCGAGGTAGGCGGCCTCGGCGGCGAGCAGGTCGGCGAGCGGGGGCAGGGCCGGGCCGGCGTCCCCGCCGTCGGCCTCGTACAGTTCGGCCAGCCGGCGCCAGAGCACCACCTGGCTGAAGCCGTCGCACAGCAGGTGGTGGACGGAGAGGTAGAAGAGCGCCCGGTCCGGGCCCAGGGTGAGGACGGCGAGCCGGAACAGCGGGAACCCGGCGGGGTCGTAGGGCTTCGCCAGGTCCGTCCGCATCCAGTCCAGCGCCGCCGCGGACGGGTCGGGCTCGGCGCCGAAGTCCAGCTCGTCGAGCGGGAGTTCGGCCACCTCGCGGAGGCGCTGGCGGGGTTCGCCGTCGACGTCGAGGAACTGGGCGCGCAGGCACTGCGCCTCCTCGACCAGCCGGCCCAGCGCGGTGCGGAAGCGGGCCCGGTCCAGCGGGCCGCGGACGTCCAGGTAGCCGGCCGAGTTGTACGCGTTGCTCCCGCCGGCCCCGTTGACGTCGAGCCAGATCTCCGTCTGGCCGGCGGTGAGCGGCAGCGAGGTCCCCAGGACCGATGTCATCACAGGCTCCCAACGGAGGTCGGGCCGATCGAGGCGAGGCCGGTACCGGGGGCGGCCGCCTCGGCGGCCAGGGCGTCGGGGCCGAAGGACTCCAGCACCCACGCGTCGTCGTAGACGGTGTCCAGGTAGCGTTCGCCGAGGTCGGGCGCGATGGCCACGGCGGTCAGATCCTCGTCCGGCCGGTTGGCGCCCAGCCAGCGGGCCGCGCCGCTGAGCACCGTGCCGGTCGAGCCGCCGAGCAGGAAGCCCTCGCGCAGCAGGGCGCGGCAGGCCCGGACGGTGTCGGTCTCGGCGACCAGCACGGTGTCGTCCACGTAGGACTCGTCGAGGATGGCGGGCCGGACGCTGGTGCCGATGCCGGGGATCAGCCGGCCGCCCGGCTCGTGGCCGAAGTTGACCGAGCCGACGGCGTCGACCGCGACGATCGTCACCCCCGGGTTGTTCTCCCGGAAGTACCGGGCGCAGCCCATCAGGGTGCCGGTGGTCCCGGCGCCGACGAACAGCACGTCCAGCTCCGGGAAGGCCTTGGCGATCTGCGGCCCGGTGGTGCGGTAGTGGGCGGTCCAGTTGCCCGGGTTGGCGTACTGGTTGAGCCAGTGGAAGTCCCGGTGCTCGGCGCACAGCCGGGCGACCAGGTCGAGCCGGGCGCCGAGCAGGCCGCGCTGCGGGTCGGGCTCGGTCACCACCCGCACGTCGGCGCCCAGGCGCTGCATCAGCCGCCGGGAGACGGTGGTGCAGCGGGAGTCGGTGACGCAGACGAAGGTGAGCCCCCGGCTCGCCGCGACGAGGCTCAGCGCCACGCCGAGGTTCCCGGAGGAGCTCTCCACGATGGTCATCCCCGGCCGCAGCGCCCCGGACCGGAAGGCGGAGTCCACCATCTCGCCCGCCGCCCGCAGTTTGACCGAGCCGGCGAAGTTGAAGCCCTCGCACTTGAGGTACAGCGGACGGCCGATCATCCGTCGGAGGTCGACGTACAGGTCCTCGACGTCGAATTCCTGCGGTGTCGTGATAACTGGCATGCGTCTACTCCCACCCGGTCGTTCCGTGGTAGCGGGTGCCCAATCGGTCCGAAGCGATGGCCCCATGGTTTCCGAACACACTGACGTCGCACTGATTCGCAACTGATGGGGCGAAGGCCCTGGTCAGAGGCCCGGGACGGGCCCCGGGGCGCCGCCGGGGGCGCCTGCCGGGGCGGCCCCGGGAGGCGCTGCTAGGCGCGCCCGACCTTGCCGGTGAGCAGTCCCTGGAAGAGGTTCAGCCGGTGGATGTTCGCGGCGCCCTCGAGGAACTCCATCGCCCGGGCGTCGCGCGCGAGCTTGTCCAGCAGCGGGTGCGCCAGCCGGGCCCCGGGCCCGAAGAAGCCGCAGGCCGCCAGCGTCACGTCCTCGGCGAGCCGGGCGGCGCGCAGTTTGGCGGCCGAGGCGAGGTGGCCGTCGGCCGGCCGGGCGTCGACCGTCGCGGCGGCGTCCAGCACCAGGCGGTGGACGGCGTCGATCCGGCGGCCGATCGCGTCCAGCCGCTCCTGCTCGGCGGTGCGCAGCGGGCCGCGGTGCGCGGTCACGTAGTCGTGGGCGGCGCGGGCGATCCCGACCGCGATCGCCGCGACGCCCGGGCGCAGCTGGTTGAAGATCTGGACGAAGGACCAGACCCCGCGCCGGCTGGCCGGGAGGTGGCGGCCGAGGACGTGTTCCTCGGGGACGGCCACCGACTCCAGCCGGACGGCGCTGATCCGCGCGCCGCGCAGCCCCAGCATGTCCAGCGGCTCGGCGTGGAACCCGGGGGTGTCGGTGTCGACCAGGACGGCGGTGATGCCGAGCGGGCCGGGCCGGGTGCGGGCGAAGACCACCGCGAGCCGGGCCCGCGAGGCGTTGCCCACGTAGCGCTTCTCGCCGCTGAGCAGGGCCCCGCCCGGGGCGGGGGTCAGCGCGGTGGTCAGGGCCGCCGCGTCCGAGCCGCGGTCCGGTTCGGTCAGCGCGAAGCAGGTCCACAGGGGTTCGCGCAGCATCCGGCCGTAGAACCACTCCTTCTGCCGCTCGTCGGCGCACAGGCCGACCGCGACGCCGGCCAGGAACGGGCCCGGCGAGGCGACCATCGCGCCGACGTCGGCGCGGGCGAGCTCCTCCATGACGACGGCGCGTTCCAGCGCCGAGTCGCCGCAGTGGCGCTGCCCGTCGATCTTCTCCGGCTCGTTCCCGTACGCGGCCGGGATGCCCATCGTCGCCAGGTAGCGCACGGCCGGGAGGTCCAGGTGCTGCCGGATGGCCTCCGGGTCGCGGTCGATCTCCAGCGCGAGCGGGCGCAGCCCGGCGCCCCACTCGCGGGCCCTGGCGCGCAGCGCGGCCAGGTGCCCGTCCGGCCCGGTCATCGCGGTTCCTCCCCGGTCACGTGGACCTCCGCCAGCAGCTCCGACAGGTAGCAGGGCATCCCGGGGCCGTCCCGCAGGTAGCCGCTGGCGCCCAGCAGCCGGACCTGCTCCCGGTCGGCCGCGGTGATCCGGGCGTGGACGTCCGCCAGCACCGCGGCGGGCAGGTCGCCCGGCCCGGCGCCGGACAGCACCGCCCGGACCTCCAGGTGGTCGGCCACCGCCTCGGCGACGGTGCCCTTCACCAGCTGCTGCTGCAACAGGTACGAGTCGCCGCTGCGGCGCCGGCCCAGGTAGCCCAGGCAGGCCGAGCGCAGCGACTCCGACAGGCCGAGCCGCACCCAGGCCAGGCCTAGGACGAAGGCGGCGCCGGCCTCCCGCTCGGCCGCGCCGCGCCGGGCCGGCGGCGCGGTCGTGACGGTGGCGGCGACCACCTCGCCGCCGGGCAGCGCGGTGCGCGACAGCACGGCCTCGTCGGCGGGGCGGCGCGGCCGGGTGGCGCCGGCCACCCAGAGCCCGCCGGCCTCGGCGAAGGTCCGGGCGTCGGTGGCGGTGTGCCCGCCCGGCCCGCAGGGCAGCAGGCCGGGCGTCAGGGCGGAGGCGAGCAGCCGCAGCGCCGGGGCGAGGCCCCGCTGCCGGGCGGCGTCCTGGCAGCGGGGCCACAGGTCCGTGTCCCGGTGCGTCACGGTGGTCACCGCCCGCCCCGTTCGATCAGGCAGACGGCCAGGTCGCCGGTGTCGGGCTCGTGGTCGACGACGGCGATCCGCTCCTCCCTCCCGGCCGACCAGGCGGGGTCGGCGGCGAGGGCGGTGAGGGTGCCGGAGGCCGGGTGGCCCGGCGGGGTGCGCACGATCCGGCCGGGGTGGCCGGGCAGGTCGCGCGCCGGGTCGAGGGCGGCGCCGAGGACCAACGGGCAGCCGGTGGCGTCCAGTTCGGCCAGGGCGGTGCGGACGGCGGCCGGCACGTCGTCCGGTCCGGTGCCGGTGCGCTGCCACAGGGTGAGCCGGCCGAGGGAGCCGGTGTCGGTCAGCAGCAGCGCGAGGCCGGCGTCCCCGGCGAGGTCCCGTCCGGTCTCGTACGGGAAGGTGGCCTGGTCGAGCACGAACACCGCGACGCTGCGCAGGTCGTGCCGCCGGGCGTAGGCGTCGGCCAGCCGCAGCGCGGCGAAGGGGGCGTTGGAGCCGCACTCGGAGACGGCGAAGGAGAGCGGCCCGCCGGGGACGCGCTCGGAGAGGCTGGTGACGGCGGCGAGCCGGCAGTCCAGGTCCGGGGTGGCGTGGGCGACCACGGCCAGGTCGATCGGCGGCGCCTGCGTGGCCACTGCCGCTCGTCGGTCCTGCGGGTCGAGCGCGGCGAGCAGCTCCCCGGCCATGTCGGCGAAGGTGTTCCCGGCCGCCTCCCGGACCAGCTCCGGCCGGTGGTCGACGCCGTAGGCGGCCGTCAGGTCGGCGAAGTGGCGCAGCGAGAAGGCGTCGTCGATCCGTGCCCGGCCCGGTGGGAACCTCCGGTGGGTGATCGCGGCGAGCCCGAGCGGGAAGACGGCGGGCGCCTCCCAGGGGCCCTTCGTCGGTACGGTCCGGACCGGCATGCTCAGCCGCCCAGTTCCGTGGCCACGAAGTCGGCCAGCGAGCGGACGCTCGCGAAGTGGGCCATCTCCAGCGAGTCGGTGTCGAACTCGACGTCCAGCGACTCCTCCAGCCGCATCAGCAGCTCGAAGACGCCGGTGGAGTCGAGGCCGAGCTCGTCGAAGAGCCGGGACTCCTCGGTGAGTTCGGGCAGGTCGTAGTCGAGCACCTCGCCGAGGGCGGCGGAGATCTCGGTGACGATCCGCGCGCGGTCCGTGCCGGTGGCTCCGGTCATGGTCGGCACTCCTTCCGGGGGTTGGGGGTGGGGGCGTGCGACAACTAGCTGGAGCGGCCGAGGAGTTCGGTGGCGATCGGGCGCTGGTGGCGCAGCAGGTCCTCCGGGCGGTCGGGCTCGCGGACCAGGTGCGCCTCGCCGTCGAGTACCAGCACCTCGGCCGGGTAGCCGTGGCTGAGGAAGTGCACGGGGGAGGCGGTCGGCCCGTACGCGCCGGAGCGCAGCACGCCGAGCAGGTCGCCCGGCCGTACCGGCGGCAGCTCGGCCTTCTTGGCCAGGGTGTCGTTGGGCGTGCAGAGCGGGCCGGTGACGTTCCAGACCTCGGTGGCGGGCTCGTCGAGCCGGTTGAGCAGCAGCATCGGGAAGTTGCGCTTGACGAAGGAGCCGATGCCGACCGCCGCCATGTGGTGGTGGGTGCCGCCGTCGGCGACCGCGAAGCGCTCGCCCAGCGACTCCTTCACGTACCGGATCCGGGTGACGTAGGTGCCGGCCAGCGCGGTGAGGTAGCGGCCGAGCTCCATCACCAGCCGGGTGCCGGGGTGGCGTTCGGCGAACGCGGCGACCAGCGGGTTGATCCCGGCGGCGAGCTTCGGCAGGTCGAGGTCCCGTTCGCCGTCGAAGTAGGCGACGCCGAGGCCGCCGCCGACGTCCACCAGCTCCAGCTCGAAGTCCAGGGCGGCGCTCAGGCGTTCGGCCAGGTCGAAGATCCGCTCGGTGTTCTCGACGATGGTGTCCTCGACCAGGATGCGGGTGCCCATGTAGACCTGGACGCCCATCACCCGCACCGCCGGGTGGCGCGCCACCAGCCCCGGGTCGGCCAGGAGTTGGGCCTCGTCCATGCCGAACTGGCGGGGCTTGCCGCCCATGGTGAGGCCGGAGCCCTTGACCGAGAAGCTCGGGTTGACCCGCAGCGCGACCGGCGCCACCGTGCCGCGCTCGCGCGCGAGTTCGTCGATCAGCGCGAGTTCCTGGAGGGACTCGCAGACGATCGCCGCGATCTCCTCGTCCAGGCAGGCGAGCAGTTCCTCCCGGCTCTTGCCCGGCCCGAGGAAGAGGATGTCCCGGCCGGCCACCCCGGCCTGCCGGGCGGTGCGCAGCTCGGTGAGCGAGGAGACCTCGGCGCGGGCGCCGTGGGCGTGGAGCAGGGCGCAGATGGCGAGGTTGGGGTTGGACTTGAGGGAGAAGAACACCTGGAGCCTGGGGTCCAGGTGTTCGCGCAGGTCGCGCATCCGCCCGGTCAGGGCGTCCCCGTCGTAGAGGAAGAGCGGGGTGCCGTACCGCTGGGCGATCTCGGTGACGGGTGTGCCCTGGATCTCGAAGACGTCGCTCATGGCCGGTCCCCTCTCTCCCGCCGGTCGAGCCGGTCGGCGATCTCCGCGTCGATGGTGGTCAGTTCCTCCGCCGAGTCCGCGAGGACGATCCCGTACAGCCGGCCGTCGACCGGGGCGCCGCCGCCGGTGAACGCCGCGTTGACGGTGGCGAAGTTGTTCACCAGCAGGCCGGTGCCGCCGGCCGGGTCGAGCAGCAGGCCGTCGAGCAGCCGGCGCAGCTCGTCGAAGGCCAGCGGTGCGGTCAGCCGCAGCGGGTAGTGGCGGGCGACGGCGACCTGTTGCGGCTTGACGAACCGTTCCTGCAGACGGACCTGGTAGGTGGACATGTTGTTGCGGGCGTTGATCTCCACGATCGGGTAGATCCCGCCGTCCGGGTCCACCATGGCGTCCACGCCCACCACGCCGTGGAAGCCGTCCGAGGCCAGCCGCTTGCCGAGCAGGTCCGCGGCGGTGCGCAGCTCGTCGACCTGGTCGGCGCCGAGCCGGGCGGGCATCCGGTGGCCCTTGTGGACGCCGTCCTCGGTGAGCTGCTCCTTGACGAAGTCGAACGCCACCGAGCCGTCCAGGCCCACCGTGAACTGGTAGTTGAGGTCGGTGCTCTTGGCGACCCACTCCTCGACCACCATGGCGATCCGCGGCCGGCCGGAGGCCTCGACCTGCTTGGCGATCAGCCCGAGGATCCGCTCGCCGCGGCGCCGGCTGGTCAGCCGGGCGATGCCCTTGCCGGAGACGCCGAACGCCTCCTTCACCACGGCCCGGCCGTCGCCGAGTTCGGCGTCCACCGCCGCGAAGGCGTCGGCGAGTTCGGCGAGCGTCTCGCAGGCCCAGCCCCGGGGCTGGCGCAGGCCGAGCTCGTCGGCGATCCGGCGGCTGTAGACCTTGCTGTTGACGGCCTTGCAGGTGGCCGCGTCCGGCCCGGCCAGGCGCAGCCCGGTGGCCGCGGCGAGGCGCTCCTCCGGCTCGGACACGCCGTGCGCGGCGATCCGGCAGCCGTCGGCGGCCAGGCCCGCCAGTTCGGCGAGCAGGGCCGGGTCGGCCAGGGCGTCCTCGGTGACGGTGCGCTGCGGGTCCTGGGCGGCGGGGACGTGGACGTGCGGCAGGTCCAGGCCGAGCCCGGCCAGGTAGCCGAGGTAGTCGCCGTCCGGCCGGGTCTTGAGCACCACGTGGTCCCGGCCGCCGGCCAGCAGCAACGCGAACTCGTCCATCCGGTTGACCACGGCGCTGGAGGTGGCGGCGGAGAGCCGGGGCAGGGTGTGCTCGCCGAGCGCCCACTGCTGCTCCACCTCGAAGTTGCCCAGGAAGAGCAGCCGGGCGTCGGGGGAGCCGGTCAGGGCGAGGGCCAGCCGGTCGGCGGCATCGGGGGCATCGGCGGCATCGGGGGTCCGGCCCCCGTCGCGGGCGCCCATCAGTGCCTCACGACCATCGCGGCGAAGGACTGGCCGAGCCCCGCGGAGGTCATCAGGTAGGTGTCCCCGGGCCGCAGCAGGCCGAGTTCGAGCGCCGACTGGTAGTTGATGAAGGGGTCGGCGCAGAAGCAGTGGCCGGTCCGGCCGATGTTCTCCAGGAAGATGCGGTCCCGGTCGATGCCGAGCGCGTTGGCGGCGACCGTCCAGGAGACCCGGTTGACGTTGTGCGGCAGCACCAGGTCGAGGTCGCCGACGGCCAGGCCGGCCGCGGCCAGGGCGCCGTCGATGACCTCGGCCATCGCGTCCTGGTAGATCCGCTTGGCCTCGCGGGCGCCCTCGGCGTCGAGGTCGATGACGCCGTCCTCGCGGCCGTGGATGCGGGCGTGGTAGCCGAGCACCCGGTTGCGGTCGCCGCCGGCGCCCACCAGGACGGCGGTGACGCCCTCGCCCATGATCGAGACGTCCTCGACCCACTGGGAGAACGGGGTGAGCGTCTTGTCCCCGGCCAGCACCAGCGCGAGCGCGTCCGGGTCGCCGTCCGCCGCCAGCAGGGTGCCGGCCGCGTCCACCGCGAGCAGTCCGGTCGCGCAGCCGTGGTCGGCCACCGAGAAGACCTTCGCCCGGCGCAGCCCCAGCGACTCGCAGACCGTCCGCAGCGGGCTGACCGGGTACGGTGCGGTGGTGCGCAGCCCCTTGGCGCGCACCACGTACCGGATCCGGTCCTCCTGCCCGGCGAGGGCGTCGAGCTTGCCCGCCGCGGTGGCCAGCAGCTCCGCCTCGGACTGGTCGGGCGCCTGGCAGATCCGGTCGAGGCCGTACAGCCTGGTGAACCGGCGCACCTGCTGGTCGGTCAGCCCCAGCGGCTCCCGCAGCTGTTCGACCGAGACCGTCGGTGGCAGGTAGCTCGATACCGCTTCTATCGACGTCATGCGACGGGGCCTCCTCGCGACAAGGATCGGAGCCCCACCAGATTCGCCGGGAACGCTGACAGGCTGCTGACGCCCGGCTGATCGCCGGACGGCAGCCCGTTGCGCGGGTTGTCAGGCCTGCTTGACCTGGATGCGCCCGTTGCTGGTGCTCAGGTCGAGCTGGTAGCGGCCGGACGGGTCGTCGGAGACCCCGATGTCCTTGTGGCCGTTGCCGGTCTTCGCGGACACCTTGTACGTGGCGCTCGGCACGACCAGGGTGATGGCGCCGTTGGACGTCGACGCGGAGACGTCCTGCGGCTTGGTCGAGACGAGGTCGATCGCCCCGTTGTGGGTCTCGGTCTGGATGCGGCTGCCGTTCAGCCCGCGCCCGGTGATGGCGCCGTTGGTGGTCTTCACCTCCGTGGTGCCGTTCACCCCGTCCAGGCTGACCGCCCCGGAGTGGGTGGACACCTGCACGTTGCCCACCTGGGTCAGGTTGACCGAGCCGGAGTTGGTCTGGCCGCTGACCGGCAGGCCCGAGGGGACCTCGACGGTGTAGGTGACCGAGCAGTACTGGCCGCAGCCGCCCAGCACCAGGACGCCGTTCTCGACCCGGCTCGTCACCCCGGGCTTGTCGTTCTTGTAGCTGACCGACCGGTGCACGGAGACCTTGTCGAGGCCGTCCTTGCCGCGCAGGGTCACGCCGCCGGAGGTGGTGTCGAGCCGTACGGCGGTGATCTTGTCGCTCACCGTGGCGTCGTCGTCGAAGTTGTTGTCGGGAGCCAACCCGCACGCGCTGAGACCGCCCACGGCGGCCGCGAGGACGACGAAGGACGCGAGACGGCCGGACTGCTGGCGCATGTCATTCCCCAGATCTGAAGGACGTTCCTGGACAGGCCCCGTCGCGGGGCGGACCCCACGAAGCTATCCCGCTGGGAAAGCCGGGGACCATGGGGCTAACCCCCGTCTCCTGAGGGGGAGTTCCCCCAAACGGTGGATGTCAGGCGAATGTCAGTTCCGGGTCAGCGCGGCCGTCCAGAGTCGAGGCATGACAGCGCTGACGGCACGGGCTCCCGAGCGGACCCTGGGCGTACTGGGCGGCATGGGCCCGGCGGCGACCGCGGAGTTCCTGCGGCTGCTCGCGGCCGACGCGCCGGCCTCCCGGGACCAGCAGCACCCCCGGTTGCTGCTGCTGTCCGAGCCGGGCATCCCGGACCGCACCGCCGCGATCCTCGGCGGCGACGACGAGCCCGGGCGGCGGGTGCGGGAGTGCCTGCGCACGCTGGCCGGCTGGGGCGCGGACCTGCTGGCCGTCCCCTGCAACACGGCGCACGTCTTCCTGGACGGCTTCGCCGCCACCTCGCCCGTCCCGGTGGTCGACATCGTCGACGCCACCCTGGACGAGGCCGTCCGGCTGAGCCCGGACGGCGGCTGGCTCACGGCGACCACCGGGACCGTGCGCAGCGGCCTCTACCAGCGGCGGGCCGCGGCCCGGGGCTACCGGCTGCTGGTGCCCGACGGCGGGACGCAGGAGGCGGTCCACGGGGCCGCCGAACGGGTGAAGGCCGGACGGGCCGAGGAGGCCGGCGCCGCCTTCCGGGAGGCCGTCGGACGGCTCTGGCGGCGCCGGCGGCTGCCGGTGGTGGCGGCCTGCACCGAACTCCCGCTCGCCTACCGGAGCGCGGGCCTGCCGCCGGAGCTGATGGTCTCCAGCCTGGCCGCGCTCTCCCGGGCCTGCATCGCCGAGCTGTACCGGAGCGTCCCGGTGCGGTCCTGAGGCGCGCGCGTACGCGTACGGCACGGCCCCGGCGGAGGAACGCCGGGGCCGTGCCGTACGCGTGCGGGCCGGTCAGCCGCAGCCGCCCGCGTGGCCGTCGTCGACGGCCCGGGCGCCGAGCCCGACCGCCGGGGCGGCCGGTGGCGGCAGCGCCCCGTCGCCGCCGGCCCGGGCCCGCAGGTGGGCGACGAAGTCCGGCAGCCGGTCCAGCCCCCAGAAGCGGTTGAAGCCCTGGACGAAGAACGGGACGCCGAACACCCCGTCGTCGCAGATGTCCTTGAGCAGCAGGGCCCCCTGCCGGCGCAGCTCCGGGTCGTCGCTCGCACCCGCCAACTCCGCCGGGTCGAGGCCCAGTTCGGCCCCGATCCCGGCGATGACGGTCCGGTCGCAGATGTCCCGGCCCTGCTCCCAGCGGGCCCGGTAGGCGGCCGCGGCGAACTGCGGGCCGAGACCCCCGCGCAGGGCCCGCAGATAGGCCAGGTGGGGGACCTCCCACACCGGGTCGCGGTCCACCGGCCAGCGGAACGCGATCCCCCGCGCGGCGGTGAGGCGCCGCACGTCCTGGAGGACGTACAGGTGCTTGGCGCGGGACATCGCGGTGTACGGGAACGAGCCGCCGAGCTCGGCCAGCAGCCGCTCGCTGGTGCCGTCCGGCTCGAAGAAGGGCCGCCACTCCACCGCCCCGGCGACGTCCGGGTGCCGCTCCAGCAGCTCGCGGTAGGCGAGCCAGGAGTACGGGCTGCGCAGCGAGAAGTAGAACCGCGGAGCCCTGCCGGACCCGCTCACAGCACCAGCCCGCCGTCGACGCCGAAGACCTGCCCGGTGATGTACGAGGCGCGGTCGGAGAGCAGGAAGGAGACCAGGTCGGCGACCTCCTCGGGGCGGCCGAGGCGGCCCAGCGGGATGCGTCCGGTGAGGTCGGCGCCCTCGGCGAGGGCGGAGGTCATGTCGGTCTCGATGAAGCCGGGCGCCACGGAGTTGACCCGGATGCCGCGCGGCGCGACCTCCTTGGCCAGCGCCTTGGAGAACCCGATGATCCCGGCCTTGGACGCCGAGTAGTTGGTCTGGGTGGCGTTGCCGTACACGCCGGCCACCGAGGACATCGTCACCAGGGCGCCGGCACGGCGCTTCATCATCGCGAACACCGCCGCCCGGCAGACGTGGTACGTGCCGTCCAGGTTGACCCGCATGACGTCCTGCCAGGCCTGTTCGGTGAGCAGCACCAGCGGGTTGTCCCGGACGATGCCGGCCGAGGAGACGACCGCGTGGAGCGGCCCCAGCTCCTGCTCGGCGGCCTTGACGAAGGCCTCGGCCTGGGCGCGGTCGGCCACGTCGACCCGCCGGGCCAGCACCCGGGCGCCGGCCGCCTCGGCCTCCTTCGCGGTCTCCGCCGCGGCCTCCTCCCGGGACTGGTAGCAGAACGCCACGTCGTAGCCGTCGGCGGCGAGCCGGGCCACCACGCTGCGTCCGATGCCCCGGGACCCTCCGGTCACCAGGGCGACCCGTCGTGCGGACATCAGGACCTCCCGTCGGTCGTGCTTCCAGGGGCTCGGAGGAGTTCCGCCGGGCGCAGTGCCAGCGTCAACTGGCCGACCTCCAGCACCGGGTGGCCGTCCACGGTGCTGCGGCCGGAGGTGATGAAGGAGTCGCCCAGGGCACGGACCATGGTGACCTCGTGCACCACGACCGAGCCGGGGCGGACCGGGCCGAGCACCCGGACGTCCCGGGTCCGGGCCAGCAGTACGACCTGCCCGTCCAGCACGTTGGCGTTCGGCCGCTCCCAACAGGACAGCAGCACCGCGCACTGCGCCCAGGACTCCAGCAGCTGGCCGAGCGGGTAGTCGTACTCCTCGTTGGCGGCGTCCTCGGGCACGTCCCGGTAGGCGGGCTCGGCGAGGGTGACCGCCTTGTACGCGACGAGCCGGCGGCCCGGTTCGATCTCGGCGATCCGGTCGACCAGCAGCGCGGGGTGGCGGTGCGGGACGACCGAGGTGATGGCGGCGATGTCCTTCACAGGGCCTCCCGGGGGTAGAACAGGGTGATCTCGGCGGCGAGTCGGTCGTTGGCGTGGACCTGGGCGCAGACCCGGGCCCCGTCGTGGTCGCGCTGGATCCGGGCGTCGACGGCGATCTCGTCGCCGGGCCGCACCGGGCTCAGGAAGCGCGCCCGGGTGAGCTCGGCCCGGCCGGGGCCGGGGACGGCGGCCGCGGCCGCCAGCTCGTGGACGTACTGCACCAGGCCGAAGCCGGGGACCACCGGCAGTCCGGGGTAGTGCCCGCGCAGGAACGGTTCGGCCGCGGTCAGCACGACGGTGCCCCGGACGTGCCGCGCCACCGGTTCGCCGGCCGCGCCGGGGGGTTCCGGGCGGCCGTCCGGCTCCGCCACGGTCAACGCTGTGAGCATCATGGTCTGTCCCTCCTCTGTGTCGGGGCTGTCCGGGCCTGCCGACCGGGCCCCGCCGGTGCCGGGCCTGCCGGGACCGGGCCCCGCCGTGTCCGGGCCGCCGCGGTCAGCCGCCCAGGAGCGCGCAGCCGACCGTGCCGTCCCGGTCGACGCAGGTCACCAGTGCCAGCCCGCCCTCGGGCAGCCGTCCCTCGCCGGCCGCGGCCAGCACCGCCGCCAGCTGGAGGCCGGTCGCGGCCGCCGAGGCGTCGCCGAGCAGCGGCCGGCAGCGGAGCCACTGCGGCTCCGCCCCGGCGGGCAGGGCCGCGCGCACCGCCGCCTCCTCGTCCGGTCCGCCGAGCGGGGCCGCCAGGCGTACGTCCCGGCCGTCCGCGCCGGCCTCGGCGAGCGCCGCGCGCACGCAGTCGGTCAGTGCCCCGGCGGCCTGCTCGGGCCGGTGGTAGGCGCGGAAGCGGGTGCCGAGCAGCCGTGCCAGGACCGGGCGGTGCGCCGCGCGCGCCTGCTCGGCGGACTCCAGCAGCCAGGCGACGCCGCCCTCGCCGAGCGGGGTCCGGCCGTCCTCGCCCGCGCTGTGCCACTCCAGCCAGGCGCGCTGGACCGAGTACTCCTCGGCGGCGCCGCACAGCACCCGGTCGCAGTGCCCGCCGCGGTACAGCCGGGCGGCGTAGCCGAGGGCGAGCAGGCCGGCCGACCAGCCGCCCGCGATGGTGCTGTTGGGGCCCTTGATGCCGTGCCAGATCGCGCACTGGCCCGCGGCCCGGTTCATCACGGTGTTCGGGAACCTGGCCGGGTCGACCAGGTAGGGGCGGTCGCCGGTGAGCGAGTCCTTGGTGAAGTCCATGATGCTCTGCACGCTGCCCGAGCCGGTGCCCAGGACCAGGCCGACCCGTTCGGGGCGGTCCAGCAGGCCGGGCCCGCAGCCGTCGAGCAGGGTGCCGAAGGTGTGCACGGCGAGCGCGGTGACCCGGTCCATGGTCCTGGTGCCCTTGCGGCCGAGGGCCGCGGCGGCGCTGAAGTCCGGTACCAGGGCGGCCTGTTCGTAGGGGCCGGGGTACGCGGTGCGGTCCAGTGCGGCGACGGCGCCGGTGCCCGCGCGCAGCCCCGCGCCGAAGGCCTGCGCGCCGACCCCGAAGGGCGAGACCGCCGACCAGGCGGAGAACACCGGCTCGGGCACCGCCCGGTCCGGGCCGGCCGGCCCGGACCGGGCCCGGCTGTCGGTCGCCGTCATGCCCGGCCCCGGCCGAGGGCCTTGCCCGCCTTGCCGGTCAGGGCGTCGGTCAGCCGGTCGTCGAAGTCGACCAGGCTCCAGTCGCGGCGGTTCTCGATCACCGCCCAGCCGTGGGTGATCCGGCCGGTGGCGGTCGGCACCAGGACGCCGTCGCGCAGCACGTAGGCGTCCATCCGCGCGGTGTAGGTCAGCCGCTTGAAGACGCTCTCGACGGTGTAGACGGTGTAGAGCGTCTCCTCCATCAGCGCCTCGTCGAGGAGGGTGATCCGGGAGTGCGGGACGACCGGGATCCAGTCCTGCTCGTCCAGCAGGGTCTTGATGGAGACGCCGCGGTCCGCCAGGAAGAGGTCGACGACCTCCTCCATCTGCCGGAGGTACCCGGACATCTGGACCCGCTCGGTGAAGTGGCAGTAGAAGTACGGCATCCGCCACGCCCAGCCGAAGGCGTTGCGGCCCGCCGTCAGCTGCTCGAGCGGGTCGGTGCCGGGCTCCAGCGGGACGGTCGCCGCGCCCGCGCCCAGCCGGTCGACGGTGAGTCCGACGAGCTCGGCGGGCGGTTCGGCGACGGCGTGGCCGCGCGGGTCGGAGCGGAGGTGGACGGTGGCCTTGGCGGCGACGGCCTTCACGGTCTCGCCGGAGCGCTCCACGGTCAGCTCCACGCCCAGGCGCAGCCCGCCGCCGTCCTGGGCGGGCAGCCGGCGCACGGTGGCCGTCACCACGTCGTCGATGTGCAGCGCGGTGAGGATCTTGGTGTCGAGATCGGTGAGGTCGACGCCCAGGCCGTACCGCTCGAAGAGCTCCCCGGGCGGGAACCCGTGCTGCCGGGCGTGGTCGTAGACCGCCTCCTCGACCAGGTAGTTGACGTGCTTGAAGCCGATCCAGGTGCAGATGTTCGAGCCCTCGTAGCGGGGGCGCAGCCGCACCCGCGTGGTCGGGTCGGCGGCGGGGGCACTGCTGGTCATGGCAACTCCTGGGGTGAGAGGGTGGTGGCGTCGGCGTGCGGCGCCCCGGGCACGGCGGCGCGCAGGAACTCGCACACCAGCCGGGTGACCAGGTCGGGCCGCTCGACCATCGGGAAGTGCCGACAGCCCGGCAGCAGTTCGTACCGCGCCCCGGGCACCCGGGCCGCGAGGGCCCGGCCGTCCTCGGGCCGGGCGGCGGTGTCCCGCTGCCCGGACAGCACGAGCAGCGGCGAGCCGACGGCGCCGAGGTCGAGCGTGGGGGAGCGCAGGTAGGCCTCGAAGAACCGCATCCAGCCGTACGGCCCGACCTGGTCGCGCAGTTGGCGCGCCATCCAGTCGCGGTGGGACCGGGCGAACCGCGCGGTCTCGCCGACCTCCAGCGCCTCCTCGAAGACGCGGTGGAAGTCGTTGAGGTAGTACGAGATCACCGACCAGTCGAAGTCCTTGGGGCTGGGCCGGTAGAAGGGGCTGATCAGCACGGTCGGCCGGGGCGCGGTGCGGCCGGCCGCGGTCGCCTCGACGACCAGGTTCGCCGCGTACGAGTGGGCCACGACGGCGTCGAAGCGCTCGTCCAGCAGCTCGACCAGGAACCGGCCGGGGTCGGGCCGGGCGCCCCAGCCGTCGCCCTCGGACTGGGCGCGCCACGGCAGTTCGACGTCCCACAGCTCGAAGGCGGCCCCGGCCCGCCGGACCAGCGGGCTCCACACCGAGGGTTTGCCGCCCAGGCCGTGCAGCAGCAGCACCCGGACCGGGTCGGGGCCCTCGGCGGCCCTGCGCAGCCGGGGGGTGGGCGCGTTCATGCGTCCGGGTGCGCTCGGTACGCGCCGAGGATGAGCACCGCGTTGTTGCCGGCGAAGGCCAGCGCGTTGTTCTGCACGATGCGCACCTCGGCGGGGCGGGCCCGGTTGGGGACGGGGTCCAGGCCGCACTCCGGGTCGGTCTGCCGGTGGTTGATCGTCGGCGGGATGAAGCCCTCCTTGATCGCCAGCGCGCAGGCGGCGGAGGCGAGGGCGCTGGCCGCGCCCATGGTGTGGCCGAGCATGGACTTGATGGAGACGGTCGGCGGCGGGGTGGCGAACACCTGCCGGATCGCGCCCGCCTCCGTCACGTCGTTGGCCTTGGTGCCGGTGCCGTGCGCGGAGATGAAGTCGATGTCCTCCGGCTTCACCCCGGCGTTGCGGTGGGCCAGTTCGATGCAGGCGGCGAGGCTGTCGCGGTCCGGCGCGACCGGGTGGTGGGCGTCGCAGTTGAGCCCGTACCCGAGCACCTCGGCGTAGATCCCCGCGCCGCGGGCCAGCGCCGACTCCAGGCTCTCCATCAGCAGGATGCCGGCGCCCTCGCCGGTGAGGATGCCCTTGCGGTCGACGTCGAAGGGCTGGCTCAGCTCCGGCGCGATGGTGCCGAGCCGGTAGAAGCCGGTGAAGGTCTTGCGGCAGACCGCGTCGGCGCCGCCGGACAGGGCGACGTCCGCCTCGCCCGAGCGGATCGCGTCGAAGCCGGAGCCGATGGCGTAGTTGCCCGCGGCGCAGGCGGTCGCGATGGTGACGGCCTCCACGTCGGTGAGCTCCAGTTCGCGCACCACGCTGCTGGACAGCAGGCCGGCCGCCGACCGGCGGGCCACCACGGGGGACAACCCTTCGGGGCCGTGGTGGAGTTGGTGCTCCGTCAGGGCGTCGAGGTCGCGCGACTCGCCGTCGGTGGTGCCGACCGAGACCAGGACGCGCCTGGCGCGGAGCTCCTCCAGGGCGAGGCCCGCGTCGGCCACCGCCATCCTCGCCGCCGCGACGGAGAACTGGCTGGCCCGGCCCAGCTCTTCGGGATCCCCGTGCTCGATCCACTGGGCCGGGTCGAAGTCGTCGATCTCGCAGCCGTTCGCGTGGGCGTAGCCCGTGGTGTCGAAGGACGTGATCGGCTTGACGCCGCTGCGGCCGCTGCGGAGCCCGCCGAGGAACTCGGCCGCCCCGGTGCCGATGCTGGTGACCGCGCCCAGCCCGGTGATGACGACCCGGCGCGGTTCCCGGTCTCCGCTGCCCACCATTGCTGACTCCGTTCTGTCGACTCGGCGCTGCGGCGGGCTACTTGGACAGGCTCTCCTGGACGACGGCGACGACGCCGTCCAGGTTGACCATCCGGATCAGCTCGGCCTGGTCGATCTCGATCGAGAAGGTCCGCTCCAGCGAGGAGAGGATCTCGATGGCGCCCAGCGAGTCGGCGTTGTGGTCCTCCTTGAACCGGCTGGTGTCGGTGACCTCGTCGGCCTCCAGTTCGAGGATGTCGCAGACGATCTCCTTGATCTGGGCGCGCTGTTCGGTGGTGACGACCGCGGTGCTGGGCATTTCGCCTCCCGGTGAGGGGGTGGGTGCGACAGATGATGATCTGAATTCTTCTCGCCCGCGCTGACGGGCAACTGACGTGCAACTGACGGTCGTTGATCGGCTTGACAGTGCTCGCCAACACCTGTCAGTCTCAACTTTCAGGTAGGAGGAAGAGGGTGGGGGTGCCGACAAGCGCGGAACTACTGGCCCTGCTCGCCGCCGTCGGGCACACCCAGCGCCTGCGGATCATCGGCGAACTGGCGCAGGGCCGGGTCCACGTCAGTGAACTGGCCCGGCGGCTGGGCATGTCCAGGCCGCTGCTCTACATGCACCTGGAGCGGCTCGAACACGCCGGCCTGGTCGCCGGCGCGCTGGAGCTCTCCGATGACGGCAAGGCCATGAAGTTCTTCGAACTCACTCCGTTCGACATCCGCGTCACGGTCGACACCGTCATCGCCGCCCTCCGGGAGGACCGGGCGCAGGTCGACGGGCGCAACGCGACGCCCGAAGGCAGCGACGCCTGAACCAGGCGCCGCCCGGAGGAAGGCGCGACGCCCGAAGGAACAGAAGGGACCCTCATGAGCGGCGGCGTGATCGCCATCGTCATCACACTGATCGTCATCGGCGGGATCAGCGTCAGCATCGTCTCGTACTTCACCCTCCAGCGGCACCGCGCGGACGCCGCCGCGATGGCCGCCTACCGGCAGCTGGCCGAGGAGACGCTGACCGGACAGAAGGCGCTCCGGGGTGAACTACGGGCGCTGACCGCCAGGTTGGCATCGGTCGAGGACCTGCTGCGAAGCGTCGACGAACTCTGAACCACCCGTCCCACCCGTTCCATCCGCGCCGTCCGGCGCCATCCCGTCCCATCCGTCCTGGTCACCCACGGAGTCGCCATGACCACCGCCACCGTGCACGGCATCGACGATGCCGTGCGACTGAGGAACGTCTGCCGTGGCTACGGCAACGAGCGCAACCGGGTCGTCGCCCTCGACGACGTGTCGGTGGGCTTCGGCCGCAGCACCTTCACCGCGGTGATGGGCCCGTCCGGTTCCGGCAAGACCACGCTGCTGCAGTGCGCCGCCGGGCTGGACCGGCCGGACTCCGGCTCGGTCTCGCTGGACGGCATGGAACTCGCCGGGCTCAGCGAGAAGGAGCTCACCAGGCTCCGCCGGGACCGGATCGGCTTCATCTTCCAGGCCTTCAACCTGCTGCCCGCGCTGAGCGTGGCCGACAACGTGGCCCTGCCGCTGCGGCTGGCCGGGCGCCGGCCCGGCCGGGAGAGCGTCGAGCGGGTGCTGGAGCAGGTCGGCCTCGGCGCGCGCAGCAACCACCGGCCCGGCGAGCTGTCCGGCGGCCAGCAGCAGCGGGTCGCCATCGCCCGGGCCCTGATCACCCGGCCCGCGGTGCTCTTCGGCGACGAGCCGACCGGCGCGCTGGACACCCGCACCGCGGTGGAGATCCTGCGGCTGCTGCGCCAGGCCGTCCACAACGACGGGCAGACCGCCGTCATGGTCACCCACGACCCGGTCGCCGCCTCCTACGCCGACCGGGTGCTGTTCCTGGCCGACGGGCGGATCGTCGACGAGCTGAGCGGCGCCTCGGCCGACACCATCGCCGAGCGGATGACCCGGCTCGGCGCCTGGGGCGACAGCTCCGACGGCTCCGGCGCGGCGGTCGCCTCCGGCGCCCCCGTCGCCCGCGGCGGAGAGGCGGCCCGCTGATGTTCGCCCTGGCCCTGCAGACCCTGCGGTTCCGCAGGACGAGCTTCATCGCCTCCACCGTCGCGCTGTTCTTCGGCGCGGTGATCCTCACCGCCTGCGGCGGCCTGATGGAGACCGGCATCCGCCACCGGGTGCCCCCGTTCGCGGCCGTCCCGCCGGGCACCCAGCAGGCGGCCAGCCGGCTGATCTCGATGTCCGCGGTGTTCGGCGGGATCGCCGCGATGGTCACCGTCTTCATCGTCGGCTCCACGCTGGCCCTGGTGGTCCAGCAGCGCCTCGGCGAGATGGCGCTGCTGCGCGCGATCGGCACCCTGCCCGGCCAGCTCCGCCGGATGATCGTGGTGGAGACCCTGGTCGTCGCGCTCGTCGCCGTCGCCCTCGCCCTCGTCCCGGGCTACCTCGCGGGCGGGTGGATGCTGGAGCAGATCGCGGCCAGCGGCGTGGTCACGAAGGGGATCACCTACCACGCCGGCTGGATCCCGATGGTCACCGCGGGCGGCACCTCGATGCTCGCCGCGCTGACCGCGGCCTTCATCGCCTCCCGGCGGGCGGCGCTCTCCCGGCCCGCCGACGCGCTCGCCGAGTCCCGCCTCCAGCACCGCTGGCTGAGCGGCCCGCGGCTGGCCTTCGCGGTGCTCTGCCTGGCCGGCGGCACCGCGCTGGCGGTGGTCACCGGCACCGTGATGAACGGCGAGGTCGCCGCCAGTACGGCCGGCCCCTCGGCGATGCTCTGGGCGGGCGGGATCGCCCTGCTCGGCCCCGGGCTGACCAAGGTGCTCACCGGGGTGTTCCACCGCCCGCTGCGCGCGCTGTTCGGCCTGACCGGGGACCTGGCGATGGACAACGCCCGGGCCCGCCGGATCCGGATCGCGGGCGCGGTCAGCCCGGTGATGCTGGCCACCGGGCTGTCCACCGCGCTGATCTACCTCCAGACCACGCTCTCCGCCGGCCAGGGCGGCGACGGGGTCGGCGCCTGGGTCGACTACCTGCTGGCCGGCAGCATCATCGCGTACGCGGTGATCTCCCTGGTCAACACCCTGGTGGTGGCCGCCGCCGAGCGCCGCCGGGAGTTCGCCCTGCAACGGCTGGTCGGCGCCACCCCCGGCCAGATCCTGGCGATGACCGGCATCGAGTCGCTGCTCGTCACCATCGTCGGCACGGTGCTGGGCACCTTCGTCGCGGCGGCCACGCTCGCCCCCTTCCGGATGGCGCTGGACGGCTCCTGGCTGCCCCGCGGACCGGTCTGGATCTACCTCTCGATCGTCGGGTTCGTCGGGGCGCTGACCGCCCTCGCAAGTGTCTCGGCCACCGGCGCCGCCCTGCGGACGCCGCCGGCCGAGGCGCTCGCCACCCTGTGACCGGCCCCGGGCCCGGACCACTCCGGGCCCGCCCGGCCGGCCCCGCCCCACTGCACCCGGGGCGGCAGGAAGGACTCCAACTCGGCGAACTGGTCCGGGTGTCGGGTGACCCACGACCAGTACCCGGGGATCGTGCGGGCGTACTCGCAGTAGTAGCGCCGGAGCGTGGTGAGCAGTCTGCGCTGGATGTCGTCGGTCACCGAGTCGCTGCGCCACACCAGCAGCATGTCGGTGCCCTCGGCGACGGAGACCGGGACGAGCCGCACCTCGCGGGTGACGCCGGTGGGCGGCGTCAGCGCGGCGGCCCGGACGTCCCGGACCCAGTTCATCGCCTCGTGGTGGCCGTCGACGTAGTGCAGCACCTCCAGGTCGGCCCGGCCGACGGCGGCGAACAGCTGCTTCTCGATCGGGTGGAACCAGTGGTCGCGGGTGTAGCGGACCCACCGCAGCGAGGCGAGCTGCGCCGGGCTCACCGCCTCCTGGCCGACCAGGTGGTGGTCGTGCGGGAGCGCCACCCAGACGGGCTCCCGCACGATCACCGTACTGGCCAGGGCGGGTTCGTCCGCCTCGGCCGAGGCGGCCAGCGCGACCCCGGGCACCATCGCGGCGTGCAGGGCGCCGCGGGACACCTGCGCGATGGCGGCGTCGGGGCTGAGCGTCTCGGTCTGCACCTCCTTGACCGGCAGCGCGGACTTGAGCGCGCTGCGCAGCGACGGCGGCGTCCACTCGGCGTTCCCGAACCGGAACACCTCCGAGAAGTGCGCGGCCGCCTCGGCGATCACCCGGTCCGCGTGCTGGACGAGTTCGGCCAGAATCGGGATGAGCCTTTCCCCCAAGGCGGTCGGAATGGTTCCGGTTCTGGTCCGTACGAACAGCTCGCCGCCCACGGCTCTTTCGATCCGCTTCAATTGTGCGGTGAGGCTCGATTGGGGAAGGCTCAATTGGGCGGCGGCTCTGGAAATGCTGCCCAGCCGGTCGATGGTGGTAACGATCTTGGCATGCCTCAACTCAACGTCCACTGGGCCCCCGTCCGCGATTCCGACTTCCTCGCGTAGCCACCAGGAAAAATCCAAGGCGGTCGCCACGCTAACAGAGTGATCCTTGACCGTCCACAGTCGGAAGCGGCGTGAACGGGCCGGAACGGGACGGGGGTCGGGAGGGGGGAATGCGCGGCGCGGCCGGTGATCGGAAACCGGTATTCCGGGATTTTCCGGAACGGGCATATGCCGAGCGGGATCAGGCCGGTACGGGCCCGGCGAAGTCGAGCACCCGCCGCGGCTCGCCGAGCAGGTCGGCCTGCCGGAGGATCGCCTGGTAGGCGTGGTGCAGCGCGCGGCCGGGCTCCAGCCCCAGGTCGTCGGCGAGCCGGCGGCGGGTGCTGTGGAAGACCTCCAGCGCCTCGGCCTGCCGGCCGTCGCGGTAGAGCGCGAGCATCAACAGCTCGCTCAGGCGCTCCCGTTCGGAGTGCTCGACGGCGAGCTGCCGCAGTTCGGACACCGGGACCCGGGCCGAGTCCACGGCGAGCTTGGCGGCGGTCAGGTCCTCGTACGCGCTGATCCGGCGCTCCTCCAGGTGCGCCGCCCGGATCCGGCAGCGCAGCCCGTCGCAGGAGTCCATCAGGGCGCCGCCGCGCCACAGGCCGAGCGCCTCCTCCAGGGTCGCGATGGCGCGGTCCGGGTCGCGCCGGGCGAGGTCGCCGCCCGCGTCGGCGAGCCGCAGGAAACGGTGCGCGTCGATGGCGTCCGTCGGGACGTCGAGGAGATAGCCGCCGTTGGCGGTGCGGAGGGTTTCGTCGCCCTTGCGGCCGGTCACGGATTCCAGCAGCCGGCGCAGTCGGCCGACATTCGCCTGGAGGGCGTTGCGGGCATTGGCCATCGGCTGGTCGCCCCATAACTCGTCCACGATCTCGTCGAACGGGACCGGGATCCCCGGTGAGGTCGCCAGCAGGGTCAGCACGACGCTGGTCCGCTTCGACGCCATGGTGTAGTGCACGTTCTCGTGCGACAGGAGCAGCGGACCGAGAAGCTTGATTTCCACAGCAGCACCCCATGATTTTCCGAGCCGTCCAGGTGAGTCTGCGCGACGCCGGTGCGGACCGGGAGATACCAGCCGGGCGGGGCGGCCGGGGGCGGATGGTATGACACGCCCTGTGCATGACACCCGGAGGGGCGCCGGATCGACGGGGGAGCGATCCGGCGCCCGGCTCGGAGGCGGGGGTGCGGCCTCGCCGCGCCACCCGGGACGGGCCGACGGGGACGCACCGTGACGGCGGGCCCGTATCTGTCGACCTGTCAGAAGAATGCTACAGGTGGCGGGTTGAGCTGTCCATGGGAAGTCGGAGGTGCGGCTACGACTGCCCGGCGCCCCGGCCGTAGCGGTCCAGCTCGTGGAAGAAGCCGTCCACGACGGCGAGTTCACCCCGCGCGGCCAGCGCGTCGTAGACGTACCGGCCGACCGCGAGGTCGAGTACGCCGAGCCCGAACGGCGAGAACACCACCGGCCGGTCGGTCGGCACCCGGACCTTTCCGGCCATCACCTCGTGGAGCGTGCCGTCGATGAAGTCCCGGTTGCCGGTGAGCTGTTCGGTCAGGTGCGGGGAGGTCTCCGCCTTCAGGCAGTGCTCGACGTCGTCCAGCACGTTGGCCGAGGCGAGCAGCACCTCGGGCGCCAGGTCGCGCAGCGAGACGTTGAGCACCACCGGGTTGTGGGAGAACCACGAGGGGTCGGTGAGGTGCGGCTTCGCGGCGACGGTCGCCAGGGCCACCAGGTCCGAGGCGCGGACCAGTTCCTCGGCGCTCCCGTGCACGGTGATCCGGGGCGAGGCGCCGGCCTGCTCCCGGTCGGCCCGCTCCGGGTCCGCGCGCTCCAGGTAGGAGCGGAAGCCGGCCGCGTGCTCGGCGGACAGGTCGTGCACCCCGACCTCGTCGAACTCCCAGCCGGTGCGGGCCAGATAGGTGTGGATGTGCCGGGCGATCAGCCCGGTGCCGATGAAGCCGACCCGCCGCGGCCGGGGCCGGCCGGCGGAGAGCCGGTCGGCCGCCAGCGCGGCCGAGGCGGCGGTGCGGGCGGCGCTGATGATCGAGCTCTCCAGGCAGGCGATCGGGTAGCCGGTCGCGGGGTCGTTGAGCACCAGCACCGCGGAGGCCCGGGGGAGGCCCGCGGCCACGTTCTCCGGGAAGCTGGAGATCCACTTGATCCCGTCGACCGGCGTGCCGCCGCCCACCGAGGCCGGCAGCGCGATGATGCGCGAGCTGGGCCGGTCCGGGAAACGCAGGAAGTACGACGGCGGGTTGACCGTGTCCCCCTCGCCGTGCACCCGGTAGGTCGCCGCGACCAGGTCGACGGTCTGCTTCTCGTTGCCGGACAGCACGCCGTGCACCTGCGCGCCGGGGACGACGGCGAACTGCGGGATCTGCCTCTGCTGCGTCATGAGTGGCTCCGTCTCGGGGGAGATCTGGCCACAGCAGTGTGGCTGACCTGCGCTGACACCGCGCTGATGACCCGTCAGGCGTTCGAATGGTCCGACAGGTACGGGTCAACCCGACCTGCGACTTTCGACCAGTGCCAAATGACCTGGTCGGACCTTACGAGGATGCCTAGAGTCACTCTCTGGTGGCGCCGCCCTCAGCTTCTACCAGCGGGGTGACGACCGACGGCGCCACCTCGGCCGGTATCCGGCACCTCCCCTGCCGGAAACACGTGGACCACCGAAGAGGAGTCACCAGTGCTCGACCGGGTTGTGATCGTAGGCGGCGGAACAGCGGGTTGGATGACGGCTTCGTACCTGAAGGCCGCGTTCGAGGACCGGGTGGACATCACCCTCGTGGAATCCGGCAACATCTCCACCGTGGGCGTCGGCGAGGCCACCTTCAGCGACATCCGCCACTTCTTCGAGTTCCTCGGACTCAAGGAGAAGGACTGGATGCCGGCCTGCAACGCGACGTACAAGCTCGCCGTCCGCTTCGAGGACTGGCGCGAGCCCGGCCACTACTTCTACCACCCGTTCGAGCAGATGCGCTCGGTCAACGGCTTCCCGCTCACCGACTGGTGGCTCAAGCAGGGGCCGACCAGCCGGTTCGACAAGGACTGCTTCGTGATGGCCTCGGTCATCGACGCCGGCCTCAGCCCCCGCCACCTCGACGGCGCCCTCATCGACCAGCCCTTCGACGAGGGCGCGGACGAGATGCAGGGCCTCACCATGTCCGAGCACCAGGGCAAGACCCAGTTCCCGTACGCCTACCAGTTCGAGGCCGCGCTGCTCGCCAAGTACCTGACGCAGTACGCCACCGACAGAGGCGTCAAGCGCATCGTCGACGACGTCCAGGACGTCCGGCTCGACGACCGCGGCTGGATCAGCGGACTGCGCACCGCCGAGCACGGCGAGCTCACCGGCGACCTCTTCATCGACTGCACCGGCTTCCGCGGGCTGCTGCTGAACAAGGCGCTGGAGGAGCCGTTCATCTCCTACCAGGACACCCTGCCCAACGACAGCGCCGTCGCCCTCCAGGTGCCGATGGACATGGCGAAGCGCGGCGTGCTGCCCTGCACCACCGCGACCGCCCAGGACGCCGGCTGGATCTGGACGATCCCGCTGATGGGCCGGGTCGGCACCGGGTACGTCTACGCGAAGGACTACCTCTCGCCGGAGGAGGCCGAGCGGACCCTGCGCGCCTTCGTCGGCCCCGCCGCCGCCGACGTCGAGGCCAACCACATCCGGATGCGGATCGGCCGCAGCCGCAACTCCTGGTCCCGCAACTGCGTGGCCGTCGGCCTCGCCAGCGGCTTCGTGGAGCCGCTGGAGTCCACCGGGATCTTCTTCATCCACCACGCCATCGAGCAACTGGTCAAGTACTTCCCGGCGCAGGACTGGAACCCGGTCCGGCGCGACCTCTACAACCGGGCCGTCGCCCACGTCATGGACGGGGTACGGGAGTTCCTGGTCCTGCACTACGTCGCCGCCAAGCGCACCGACACCCAGTACTGGCGGGACACCAAGACCCGGAAGATCCCCGACTCGCTGGCCGAGCGGCTCGAACTCTGGAAGGCCCAACTCCCGGACTCCGAAACGGTCTTCCCCTACTACCACGGCCTGCCGCCGTACTCCTACATGAGCGTCCTGCTGGGGATGGGCGGCATCGAGGTGGCGCACTCCCCGGCCCTGGACCTCTCCGACGGCGCCGCCGCGGAACGGGAGTTCGCGCAGATCCGGGAGAAGACCGAACGGCTCGTCGCGACGCTGCCCAAGGCGTACGACTACTTCGCCCGGATGCGCTGACCACGATCCCGGGAAAGGGGCCCGTTCGTCATGGACGTCCTCCAGCTCCTGACACGCGTGGTGCACGCGGCCGCCGTCCTCGGCGTCGTGCTGCTGATCGCCGTGGCGGGCAGGAGAGTCGCGCGCCGTCTCCGGCAGCCGGAGGTGATCGGGGAGATCACGGGGGGCCTGCTGGCCGGGCCCGCCGTGATCGCCCTGGCCGGCCGGCCCGCCTTCGACGCCGTGCTGCCGGGGCCGGTGTTCGACCTCGTCAAGACCGTCGCCGAGGCCGCCCTGGTGCTCTTCCTGGTCGGCCTCGCCCACAAACTGCGCCGCGGCCGGGACCGGCTGCCCCGGCGCGCCACCACCTGGATCACCGTCGGGGCGCTGGTGCCGCCGCTGGCCACCGGAGGCCTGCTGGTCGGGCTGATCGCGCTCACCGGCGACCGGGCGGCCCGCGGCGGCGCCCCGCTGCCGGCCTTCCTCCTGATGGTCGCGGTCACCATGTCCATCACCGCCGTCCCGGTGATGGCCCGCATCCTGGCCGACCGCGGGATGAGCGACGGCGTCCCGGGCCGGCTCTCGCTGGCCTCCGCCGTCGTCATCGACGCCTGCGGCTGGCTGCTGCTCTCCCTGGCGATCAGCCTGGGCGCCGGGGACCCGGCACGCTCGCTGCACTCGCTGCGCGCCCTGGCCGTCGGCGTGGTCTGCGCGCTGGCCATCCGCTACGCGCTGGGCACCCGGACCGCGTCCCGGCTCTGCGGCCGCTCGCCCCGGGCGATGGCGGTCCTGGTCGCGGCGGCCGCCCTCGCGGTGGCCTTCGCCATGAAGCACCTCGGCATGACGTCGATCCTCGGCGCGGCACTGGCCGGGCTGGCGGTCCCACACGACGACGGCGGCCCGTGGACCCGGGTGGTGTCCACGGTCTCCCGGTCGGGGCAGTTCCTGACCCCCGCCTTCTTCGTGGTCACCGGGGTCACCGTGCTCACCGGCGCCTTCTCCGCCACCTCCGGGGTGCTGATCGCCGGCACCGTCCTGCTGGGCTTCCTCGGCAAGGGCCTCGGCGGCTACCTCGGGGCCCGGATCGGCGGCCAGCCGCCCCGGACCGCCCGGCGGATCGGCGCGCTGATGAACACCCGCGGCCTCACCGAACTGATCGTCCTCCAGGCCGGCTTCGCCTCCGGGGTGCTGCCCGCGCCGCTGGTCCTGGCCCTGGTGGTGATGGCACTGGTCACCACGGCGGCCACCGGGCCGCTGCTGGAGCTGTTCGACCGGATGGAGGGCCGCCCGGCGGCCGAGGGGATCAGCGCGACGGCCATGGCGCCGGTGGAGTCCGTCGAGACAGAAAGCGGTGCGAGATGACCGAGTACGCGGGCGACCGGGCCCGGTTACGGGCCGGGGCCTCCGGGGCGTCCGGAGCCGTGGGGACGGCGGGAGCCACCCCCGACGAGTTCCGGGCCATGATGAGCGGGTTCCCCACGGGCGTGAGCGTGGTGTCCGCCACCGGCCCCGACGGCGCCCCGAGGGGCATGACCTGCTCCGCGGTGTGCAGCGTCTCACTCGACCCGCCCACCCTCCTGGTCTGCCTGCGCGACGGCAGCCCCACGCTCGAAGCGGTCACCGACAGCGGCCTGTTCGCGGTCAACCTGCTGCACGAGGACGCCCAGGGGACCGCCGAACTGTTCGCCTCCGGCAACCCGGACCGGTTCCAGCTGCTCCCCTGGGAGCAGGCCCCGGAGGCGGCCGGCCCGCACCTGGTGCGCGACGCCCACACGGTGGCCGACTGCGACGTGGTGCTGGCCCAGCGGGTCGGCGACCACGTCACCGTCTACGGCGAGATCCGCCGGGTCGTACGGCGCCACCACCCGCGGCCGCTGCTGTACGGGCTGCGCCAGTTCCGGGCCTGGCCGCGGAGCTGATCCCGGAACGGCGGGAAGGGTGAGGACCCCCGGCACCGGACGGCGGCCGGGGGTCCAGCCCGCTGTGCCTACGAGGCGAGCAGGTGCGAGGCGCTCCGCGGCCGGGCCCCGCGGGCCGGCCGCTCGGACCGGTCGCAGCCCGTCGCCACCGGCCGTACCGACCCGCCGTCCAGCAGCGCCATCCCGAGCGGCGTCACCGAGTGCAGCACGGTGTTGCGCACCCGGCGGGTGGTGATCAGCCCGCTCCGGCGCAGCACCGCCGCGTGCTGGCTGGCGCTGGCCGCCGAGATGCCCAGCCGGTCGGCGAGCTGGCTGGTCGTGCAACTCGCCCGCAGCGTACGGAGGGCTGCCGCCCGGGTCTGGCCCACCAGGGCGCCGAGCGGCCGCGAGCCGCTGTCCCGCTCCTGCCACAGCTGGGCCCCCTTGCGGGCGTGCGGCGGGGCCGCGAACACCAGCACCACCTGCGCGTCCGGCCCCTCGGCGTCGATCGCCAGGCCCGGCCGGTGGTTGAGGAACACCGAGGGGGTGAGCACCAAGCCCCGGCCGCCCAGCCGGATGTCCTGGTCCGGCCCGCCGGGGATCTCCAGGACCGGCGCCCGCCAGGTCATCCGGGGGTGCGCGGTGGACAGCAGCAGCTCCACCCCGCCGGCCATCACGATCCGGCCGCGCGCCTCGCACTCGGCCACCAGGTAGGCGTGCAGGTGCTGCCAGAACGGCGCCACGGCCAGCTGCCAGGCCTCCAGCAGGCAGGCGTCCACGCCCGCCCCGGGCCGCTGCGGCAGCTCGGCGGCCTCGGACGCGTCGAACGGCCCGGACGGCTCGGGCGGCGCGTCGGGCGCCTCCGCGTACCGCAGCGCCTGCCGGAGCAGCGAGTCCACGTCGTGCTCGGGACGGCTGCGCGGGCGGGGCACCGGCCGCCGGGGGAGGCGCTCGTTCACCTGCTTTCGCCACCGGGCGTACGGCGCGCTCACGCCGCGGTCCAGCAGGTCGCAGGCGAAGGCCGATTCCACGAGCGGGCCCATGGTGCTCTTCAGCCGGGTTCTGGCGAGGTCGGCTGCGGTGAAGTGAATCCTCTGCACGATGAAGGTCCCCGTTTCCGTGTCGATGAGGGAGAAATCGACGTGGCCCGGCCGCCGCCACGCGGGCAGGCCGGGCCCTTCCTCGGATGGATCGGACGTCGCCGCTACGAGGCCCGGGCGGCGGAGGCCTCGCGCAGGCTGCGCGGGCGCATGTCCGTCCAGTTGGCCTCGACGTAGGCCAGCGCCTCCTCGCGCGGCCCCTCGGCCAGGGCCACCGTCCAGCCGTCCGGCCGCTCGGCGAACGCGGGCCACAGTGAGTGCTGGCCCTCGTCGTTCACCAGCACCAGGAAGGTCCCGTCCGCGTCGTCAAAGGGGTTCGACATGTCGCACACTCCATTCCGGGTAGGGCGCGGTGCGGCCCTCGGGTCATCGGCGCACGCGGGACAACCGGGTGGGCCCGCTCCGCACATGCTCCCTCGGCTCGCTGACATGGTGCTGACCGCACCCTGATGGGGTTCCGGCGAGCCCGCCGGAACCCAGGAGGGGCGGTGAACTCTCCTTGGTCTCAATGAATATGACACACCGTCTGTTCCGATACCGGCGTTCCGCACCGTTGCGGCCGGCGGCGCGGAGCCCGGCCGGGGAGCCGGTGCGGCCGACGTCCCGACGGGCCCCCGCACGGACGTGCCCTACCATGGCCCCGTGTTCCTCTTCCGTGACTAGGGCCCCGCGCGGCGACCGCACCCCGGTGGTGCGGTCCTTCGGCGTCCCGGTCCACCGGCGCGCGGCGCGCGCCAGCTCCAGAGGAACCCCTCCATGTCTTCGTCCTACGCGACGGTCCTGCGCACCCCCGGCGCGGTCCGGCTCTTCAGCGCGGCTCTGACCGGCCGCCTCTCCTACGGTGTCGTCCCGCTCTCGCTCCTGCTGGCCGTCACCGCCACGACCGGCTCGTACGCCCGGGCCGGCTGGCTGACGGCGCTGTTCGCCGCCTCCAACGTGCTGCTCTCACCCGCCCGGGCCGGGCTGGTCGACCGCCACGGCCCGCGCCGGACACTGCCGCCGATGGCGGCCGGGTACGCGCTGGTGCTGCTCGGCCTGGCCGCCGCCACCTGGCGCCCCGGCGTCCCGTACCCCGTCCTGCTCGCCCTCGCCGTGGCGGCCGGCGTGCTCGCGCCACCCCTCGGCCCGGTCACCCGGGCGCGGTGGAGCGCCCTGCTGTCCGATCCCGGGCTGCGCCGCCGGGCCTACAGTCTGGACACCGTCGCCGAGGAACTCCTGTACGTCACCGGCCCGTTGCTGGCCGGGGTGATCGCGGCGACGGCCCGCCCGGCGCTCGGACTGGTGCTGGGCGCCGCCCTCGTCCTGACCGGCTCCCTCGCCCTGGCCGCCTCGGTCCGCGGTGTCGGGCCGGACCGCGCCGAGGCCGACTCCGCCGCCACCGGCGGCCGTTCGCGCCCCTGGCGGCCGCCGGCCCGGACCGGCCTGCCGCTCGCCGCGGCCGCCGGGGCCGGGGCCGGACTCGGCGCGTTCGCCCTGCTGACGGTGGTCTTCGCCCGGCGGCACGGGCAGGCGGCCGACGCCGCCTGGGTGGAGGCGGCGCTGGCGGCCGGGAGCGCGACCGGCGGCCTCGCCCTCGGCGCCCTCGACTGGCGGGCCCCGGCCCGGCGGCGGCTCGCCGTCCTCACCGCGGCCTTCGCCGGCGCTCTGACCCTGACCTCCCTCGCCCCGACGGTCCCGCTCCTCGCGGCCGTCGCCGCCCTGGCCGGCCTCACCGTGGCCCCGACCCTCACCACCGCCTACCTGCTCGCCGACGAACTCGCCGAGCCCGGCCACCGGACGCGCGCCGGCGCCTGGGTCAACACGTGCTTCAACGCGGGCAGTTCGGGCGGCACTGCGCTGGCCGGCCTGCTCGCCGACCACCTGCCGCTGCCCCTCTGCCTCGCCCTCGCCGCCACCCCGGCCCTGGCCGCCCTCAGCACCGCCCGGCCCCGTCCCGCCACCCCGCCCGACCGCCTGCCCGCCTGATGCCGGGCCACCGCGCGGGCGGCAGCACCCGCCCGCGCGGCCTCCGAGGCCTGGGCGGCGCATCGGGGGCCGGGGCGGCGCGTGAACCCGGCGGTCACGCCCCGCGCGCGATGAGTTCCCGTACGCCGTCCGCGACGGCCTTGCTGGTGCGCCACTTCCGGAGGAGACGGTCCGCCGCCAGTTCCTCGACGACGGAGGTCAGCCAGGTGTCGTCGCCGAGCCGTTCGACCCGGCCGAGGTCGACGATGTTCCCCAGCAGCTGGTGCAGCAGCGTGATCTCGGGCGCCGGGTACCACCGCCGGTGGTGGACGAACCGGGGGCTCCACAGGTCGTAGGGGTGCCGGACCATGGCGCTCAGGCAGGAGCCGTGGGTGCCGATCGCCTCGTGGGGCGCGTGGTGACCGGTCAGGAGTCCGCCGGCCGGTGTGCTGAGGAACCGGCCGCTGGTGACCCCGAGCTTCAGGCTCATCAGGCGCTTCCACGGGACCAGGAAGGGCTCCCGTCCGGTGACGCGGTGCTCGAACCCCTCGGGGAGGACGGCGAGATACGCCTTGCTCTCGTGGTCGCCGATGTACCAGCTGCCGTCGACCCGCACCAGCGGGCCGAGCCCGGGGTCGAGGTCGCGGCCGGCCCCGACAGGCGGCGCGGCGGTACCGGAGGCGGCGGGGCGGTCGGTGTTCATGGCTCTCCTCAGGACGGGCGAGCAGCTGCCCGCCGACCAGACTTCCCGGCACACCCCCCGCGGTCACCATACCGGCGGACAGCGGCCGTTGGGCGGGAGGACGCGCAACGGCCCAGAGGACCTACTCGGCGTCGGACGGCTCCGAGGCGGCCGGGACGGTCTCCAGTGCGGTCATCCGCGGGAGCAGGAACAGCACCGCGACCAGCAGGACCAGCAGCAGCCCGCCGCCGACGAGGAGCGGGGTGCGGATGCTGACGACGGAGGCGATCCAGCCGCTGAGGGCGGCGCCGGCCATGATGCCGAGGCGGCTCAGCAGCATGTAGCAGCTGTTGACCCGGCCGAGCAGTTCCTTCGGTACGGCCTGCTGGCGCAGCGAGATCGCCTGGATGTTCCAGGTGACGATCCCGAAGCCGATCACGCCGTACAGCGCGGCGACTTCGGCCACCGAGGTGCTCAGGCCCATCAGGATCAGCGAGACGCCCATCAGCAGGAAGGCGAGGGCGATCCGGGTGCCCCGGCCGAGCAGCCGGCTGAGCCGGCCGGCCAGGGTGCTGGCGGCGGTGCCGCCGATGGCGCCGGCCGCGAGCACGATGCCGTAGGAGGCGGCGGGTGCGTGGATGACCTTGGTGACCATCAGGACCATCATGGTGGTGCCCATGAAGCAGGCCAGCGCGCCGAGGGTGGAGAGCACGGCGAGCATCCGCACGTCGCGGTGGCGGAGCAGCCAGTCGACGCCCTCGCGGATCTCGGTGAGCACCGGGCGTCGGTCGGCCCGGGCACTGGGGGCGGTGGAGCGGCCGGTGGCGGCGACCAGGACGGCGGCGAGCGCGAAGGAGACGCCGTCCACGGCGAAGGGGTGGGCGGCGGCGACGGCGAACAGCGCGGAGCCGAGCAGCGGGCCGATCAGGTTGCCGCCGACCAGCATGTTGGCCTGCATCCGGCCGTTGGCGGCGTCGAGTTGGTCGGGGCGGACCAGCTCGGGGACGGCGGAGGTGGCGGCGTTGGAGAAGACCGTCTCGCCGCAGCCGAGCAGGAAGGCCAGGGCGGCGAGCGCGACCAGCGGCGGGTCGGCGAGGAAGACCCAGGCGGCGAAGCCGAGGACGACGACGGCGCGCGCGGCGTCGATGGTCCACATCAGCCGCCGCCGGTCGGCCCGGTCGGCGAGCACCCCGCCGTAGAGGGACATCAGCAGGAAGGGCAGCGAGGCGGAGACGGAGACCACGGAGACCGCGCTGGGGGAGTCGGAGACGGCCACCGCGAGCAGCGGCAGGGCGGAGTCCCGCATGCCGTCGCCGACCGATGAGATCGCCGACGCGGACCACAGCAGGTTGAACTTCCGGCCCAGTTGGGGACGGCTTTTGGACGGCTTCGCGGCCAGGTCTGCTGAGGTCACCGAGGCAGTATGTCATGTCCGCGGAGGGCCGTTCGGGCGGTTTCCGAAGTGCCCGGGGCGTCCCGAACTGTCCGTGTCGGTACGGGTGTCGGGCTCATCCGGGGGCGTCCGGAGTGTCCGGTGGGTTTCAGGCGGTTTCCGGTGGTTCGTCGGACGGCGGCGGAGGGCCGGGCGCGTTCAGCCCAGCCCCGAGACGCCCTTGATGAGGGTGGTCAGCCCGCCCGCCAGGGCCAGGCCCAGCACGACCAGCCGGGCGCGGGCCTCCGGCACCCGGGCGGCGAGCAGCCGGCCGATCGCCGCGCCGCCCGCGAGCGCGGTGGCCACCAGCCACCAGGCGGTCCCGGACAGCGCGGGCAGCCCCTTGCCCGCCAGGGAGAAGGCGTTCACCACCACGCCGTAGAACTGGGCGTTGGGCAGGAACTCGCGCGCCGTCCAGCCGGTGTTGACGGCGTACAGGGAGACGGCCGGACCGCCCACCCCGGCGGCCGAGTTCATGAACCCGCTGGTGGCGCCCGCGACCAGGGCGCCGCCGACCCCGCGCAGCGCGGCCGCCCGGACCCCGCGCAGCACCAGCAGCGAGGCCAGGGTGACCAGCGCGCCGATGCCGACGAGCAGTCCGGGCGTCGGAACCGTCGCCGCGACCCAGACCCCGGCCGGCACCGTGCAGGCCGCGGCGAGGATCAGCGGCAGCATCGCCGCCAGCCGTACCTGCCGCCAGCTGCCCAGCAGGCCGACGGCGCTGATGGCCCCGGCGGCGAGGTTCGACAGCGTGACGCCGTCGCCCGGGCCGAGCAGCAGCACCAGGACGGGCGCCGCGACCAGGGCGAAGCCGATCCCGGCGAGCCGCTGGACGGAGGCGCCCAGCAGGACGGTGCAGCCCAGTACGAGGTCGGTGGTCAAGCCGTCGGGCATCGGGCGCGGCCTCCCTCTCGGCGGGCTCCGCCGTCGGCGGGCGGTGCGTACCGATCATGCCGCACAGGCGGGTCGGGCGTGCCGTCGGTCTCATCGGGGACGGCCCGGAGATGGGGTCGGGAAGTATGCGAACTAGTGAGGCCGTGTCCGAACTCGATGCGATTTCCCGGCGCTTTCCGTCACCCGCGCCGGTGAACGCGGGGTGAGTGCGGGACGTGGGCGACCGGTGGCCGCTGTCCTGGGGGTCCTGTCCGGATCGGGCCTGCGCCCGTCGGTGAGGGGAGACGGAACCTTGAAGAGGACGAGAAGACGGACGCGCCGGGCCGCGCTGACGGCGGCCTTCGCCGTCGTGCTGGCCGGCGGAGGACTCGTGGCGGCCCCTCGGGCCTCCGCGCAGGGCGGTGTCGGGGCGGTGACGGTCCGGGTGGTCCGGGCGGTGGACGCCACCGGCGTGTGGACGCCCGCGCTGGAGCCGGGCATCGCGGGCGTGACGGTGACGCTCACGGATGACGCGGGCACCAGGACCGAGGGCGCCACGGGCACCGACGGCACGGTGACGCTGGCCCCGGCCGCGAGCACGGCGACCGACGGCAAGTACCGCGTCCGGGTGGTGAATCCGAAGCCGGGCACGCTCTTCCCGGCCTTCGCCTCGCGCCAGGGCCTGGACGGCGCGCCGAACCGGTTGAGCTCCAACGAGGAGTTCGTCGACCTCTCCGACGGCCGGAACGTCGCGTACACCACCGGGTTCTGGTACCCGGGCGACTACTGCCAGAAGAACGCCCCGCTGGTGACGACCTGTCAGAACACCACCTGGCAGGGCGGGGCGCAGCGCACGCTGGTGTCGTTCCCGTACGGCGCGCGCGGCCAGGACGGCGTGGACGTCGACGTCACCGGCATCGCCACCGACGCGCAGACGGGCACGCTGTTCGGCGTCGCGTGGAACAAGGCCGACCGGCGGGTTTTCTCCTCGGCGGCGGCCAAGCGCACCACCGACTACGGTCCGGGCGGCGCCGGCGGGATCTACGTGACGGACCCGGCGCGGAAGACCACCACGCTGTTCGCCACCGTCCCGGACGCCGGCGGTACGGCGCACGCGCCGGGGTCGGACGACGCGTTCCTGACCGTGCCGGGCAAGGAGAGCCTCGGCGGGCTCAAGGTCACCGAGGACGGCCGAGACCTGTTCGTCGTCAACCTCAACTCCCGTGCGCTGTACCGCTACGACGCCACCGCGGCGACGGCCGCGGCGCCGACGGCCGTCTACCCGGTCCCCGACCCGGGCTGCCCCTCGGCCGGGGACTGGCGGCCGTTCGGCCTGGGCCTCCAGGACGGCGTCGGCTACCTGGGCGGCGTCTGCTCGGGCGAGTCGACGGGCCGGGCCTCGGACCTGCGGGCGGTCGTGCTGCCCTTCGACCCCGCCACCGGGCTGTTCCAACCGGCCGTCCTGGACCAGCCGTTGGACTACCCGCGGCAGTCGACCGTGGGCAGCGGTCCGTGCGACGGCGCGGGCTGGTTCCCGTGGACGGACACCTACCCGACCTCGCAGAACGGCCAGGCCTGCTCCGGCTACCGGGCCCAGCCGGAACCGGAGTTGGCCGAGGTCGGCTTCGAGACGGACGGTTCGATGCTGCTGGCCTTCCGCGACCGCCTGGCCGACCGGGCGACGGGCCAGTCGGCCTCGGGCGCCGCGGTCGGCGAGGTGCTGTCGGGCGGTGACCTGGACAAGGCCTGCGCGGAGAACGGCACGTACGTGCTGGACACCAACGACGGGTGCGGGCTCTCGCCCCGGGGCACCCGCTTCTTCGACACCAGCCGGTTCGGCGTCCACCACAACGCGGACTACGCCGGGATGGCGCTGTCCAAGGTCGAGAGCACCATCGGGATCTCCGGGTACGACCCGAACAACACGGCCTTCGGCTACGGGACGGCCTTCGTCCAGCGGGCGGACGGCCGGCAGGCTCCGGGGACCGGCCTGCGGCTCAACCCGGCGGACGTGCCGGCGCCGTTCGGCAAGGGCGCCTCGATGGGCGACCTGGAGGTGCTCTGCGACCGGGCGCCGCTGCAGATCGGCAACCGGGTCTGGTACGACCCCGGGCGCACGGGCATCCAGCGGCCGGGCGGGCGCCCGGTCCCCGGCGTCACGGTGCACCTGTACGACGGGGCGGGCGCGCTGGTCGGCACGACGAGGACCTCGGCGCGCGGCGAGTACTACTTCGACGACTCGAACGTCACCGGCGGCCTCGCGCCGCGCACCCGGTACACCCTCCGGCTGGACGAGCCGGCCGACTACGCCGAGGGCGGCCCGCTGTTCGAGTGGGCGCCCACCCGGCACGACGTCGGCGACGACCCGTTCGTCAACTCCAAGGGCGTCGTCCCGCGGGGCGGGAAGTACGCCGAACGGGAGCTGACCACCGGCGGACCGGGCGAGAACGACCACACCCTCGACTTCGGCTTCCGGCCGACGAGGGGCGTGCTGACCCTGGTCAAGGTGGACCAGGACGGCAGGCCGCTGGCCGGGGCGACGTTCCAGCTGTGGCGGGTCAGCGGCGGACCGGGGTGGCCGGGGTGGCTCGGCTGGCCGGGCCCCGGCCGCGAGCGCGGGGACACGCCGGTCGGCGAGCCCTGCACGACCGGGGCCGACGGCGTCTGCCGGGGCCGCGGCGGGCCGGGGACGTACTACTGGGTGGAGCTGAGGCCGCCCGAGGGCTACGCGGCGGACCGGACGGTCTTCGGGCCGCTGGTGCTCACCTGCGACAACCTCGGCGACGGGATCACGGTGACGGTGGTCAACCGGCTGATCCCCGGCCCCTGGCTGCCGCACGACCGGTGACCGGCGCCGGGCGGCCCCGCGGGGAGCAGGAGTCCGCGGGCCCGCCCGGTGCGGCCGGTTCAGTGCTTCGGGACGGCGTCCGCGGACTCCGGCAGCGGGTAGGCGCCGGGGTCGACCGGCCCCGGGAGGTCGGTCGCCGGGCGGCCGGGCGCGGTCGGGTCCGGCAGCGAGGGCTGCGCGGGCGGGACGGGCACCTGGCTGAACGGGATGCCGGGCGGCGCCTGGACGGGGCTGGTGCGGCCGAAGGGCGGGGCGCTCCGGCCCTGGGCGGCGCAGCCCGCCAGCGTCTCCAGGCCGTCCGGGCTCTGGACGGCCGGCTGGTTGCCGGTGAAGCAGTTGCCCGGGTCGACGGAGGCCAGCACCAGGTCGGTGCCGTTGCCGCTGGCCCGGTTGCCCTCGACCCGGTTGCCGCTCGCCGGGTGCCCGGGCGGGTCGGTGATGACGATGCCGGCCGCGCGGTTGCCCTGGACCAGGTTGCGCTGCACCTGGTTCGCCGTGCCGCCGCCGATCCCGATCCCGATCCCGTAGGCGCCGTCGGCCTGTTGGGGGGTGTCGGTGGCGTTGTTGTCGGTGACGACGTTGCCCACGATCACCGCGCCGTGCTGCGGGGCGAGGGCTTCGAGGTCGTTGGAGTTGACGGTGACGCCGACCCGGTTCCCGGTGACCCGGTTGCCGACCACGGTGAGCCCGTCGGAGGCGTTGGTGATCTCGATGCCGACGGCGTTGCGCTCCACGGTGTTGCCCCGCACCAGGGTGTCGCAGGGCTTGCACTGGCCGACGTAGATGCCGGAGTCGGCGCCCCCGGAGGCGTACGAGTCCTCGATGACGCCGCCGCGGGCGTCGA
The DNA here is from genome assembly GCF_042268845.1 of Kitasatospora sp. NPDC056273. NCBI lineage: Bacteria > Bacillati > Actinomycetota > Actinomycetes > Kitasatosporales > Streptomycetaceae > Kitasatospora > Kitasatospora sp. NPDC056273. Next base: position 135,534 of record NZ_JBHJSJ010000022.1, read on the forward strand.
AGGCGTAGATCCCGTACAGGCCGTTGTTGTACGCGGTGACACTGCTGGCGCGGAAGCCCTCGACCACCGGGAAGCGCACGGTGTCCAGCGGGTTGTAGGCGGAGCCGCCGGCGCCGTGCTGCTGGAGCTTCTCGTCGGTGACGCCGGTGAACAGCACGCCGTTGGCGAGGTAGCCGTGGACGGTGAGGTTCTCCACCACCGAGCCGGGGCCGGAGGCGGTGATGCCGTTGACCAGCCGCAGGCCGCCGTCCAGCACCACGGTGTTGCGGTCGGTGCCGCGCAGCACGATCCGGGGCTTGGTGAGGCGCACGCTCTCCCGGTAGGTGCCCGGGTCGACCAGCACGGTGTCCCCCTCGCGGGCGACGTCCACGGCCTGCTGGATGGTCGGGAAGTGCTGCGGGACGCGGATGACCGTGCCGTCCGGGTGCTTGGCGTCGGAGGAGGACGAGCCGCCCGAGGAACAGCCGGCCAGCGCCAGGACGGCGGCGGCGAGCAGGGCGGGCAGGCGCCTGGCGACGCGGGCCCCGGGTGGGGGTGTCGTGCCGGACCGCGGGTGACGTGTGGTCAAAAGTTGCATACGGCGTGTTCTATCGTCTCCAATGTCGCCCATGCATGCCGAAACCGGAAAGGCGCAGGACCAGCCACCGACCGCGCGGGGCGCCGGGGTGGATCGAAGGGGGCTGCTCGCGGGCGGGGCCGTGGTGGCCGCCGGGCTCGGCGCGGGGGTCACGGCACTGGCCATGGGCACCGGCGGCGTCCGGGGGCACGGCCGCGGCGCCCGACCGGCGGCGGCACCGGAGCCACCGGCCGTCCCCTTCCACGGCGAACGGCAGGCCGGGGTGACGACCGCGCAGCAGCCGGCCACCCAGCTGCTGGCCCTCGACCTGGCGCCCGCCGCGACCTCGGACGGGCGGGCCGCCCTGCGCGGCCTGCTCGGCGAGCTGACCCGGGTGCTGGCCGGGGCGACCGGCGGCAGCCCGGCCGACGCCCGGCTGCAGGGCGGCCAACCGGCCCGGCTCAGCAGCCTGGTGGGCGTCGGGCCGGGCCTCGCCGCCCGGCTGGGGCTGAACGTTCCGCCGGCCCTGCTGACCGAGCTGCCCGCCTTCCCCGGGGACCGGCTCGACCCGGCGCGCGGCGGCGGCGACCTGGTGGTCCAGCTGTGCGCGGCCGACCGCTGGCCGCTGTCCGTGGTCGCCGAACAGGTCGACGCGGCGGCCCGGGCGGCGGGCGCGACGGCGCGGTGGACGCAGTCCGGCTTCCTGGCCCGGACGGCCGGCGGCGCCACCCCGCGCAACCTGTTCGGCTTCAAGGACGGTACGGCGAACCCGGACGGCACCGAGAGCGGGCAGTGGGTCTGGGGCCCGCCGGGGCCGTACGAGCACGGGACGGTGCTGGTCTACCGCCGGATCCGGATGGACACCGCCGCCTTCGCCGCCCTCCCCGTCGACCACCAGGAGCAGGTGATGGGCCGCCGGGCCGGCGACGGCGCCCCGCTCACCGGCACGGCCGAGCACGACGAGCCGGACATCTACGCCAAGAACCCGGACGGCTCGTACCTCATCCCGGCCACCGCGCACGTCCGCCTCTCCAGCCCCCGGCTGGACGGCGGCGCCCGGATGCTGCGGCGCGGCTACAACTACGACGACGGTCCGGGCGACCGCGGCCTGCTGTTCTGCGCCTTCATGCGCGACCCGGCCCAGTTCACCCGCGTCCAGAACCGCCTGGCGGCGCGCGATGCCCTCAACACCTTCATCGAGCACACCGCCTCGGCGGTGGCCTACGTCCTGCCGGGCGCGCCGGAGGGCGGGACGCTGGGGGAGGGGTTGTTCGGGTGAGCCGGGGGTGGTGGTCGGCCGCCCTGCCCGACGGCTGAGGCCGGGCGGCCGACCGCCGGTGCCGGCTCCCGGCCGACCGCCGGTGCCGCCTCTCGTTCGGCCTACCAGTCGACCGGGAGGCGGGCCGGGCTCCGGGTGGTGCCGCCGAGCTGCCAGGCGAGCTCCGCGACCGGGGTGGTGAGGCGCAGGCCCGGCAGGGCGGTGGCGAGCCGGTGCAGGGACTCCCGCATCTCCAGCCGGACCCGCCAGGCGCCGATGCAGTAGTGCGGGCCGGAGCTGAAGGCGAGGGTCGGGGCGGGGAGCGGGAGGCCCAGGTCGGCGTCGAGGCCCTCGGGGTAGACGGCCGGGTCTCGGTTGGCGCTGCCGAGGCTGACGGCGACGACCGAGCCGGCCGGGATGGTCACGTCGCCGACCTCGACCGGCGCGGTGGTGCGGCGGATGGTGGCCTCGTCGTCGCCGAGCGGGATGTAGTGCAGCAGCCGTTCGGCGGTGCGCTCGGCGGTATCCGGGTCGGCGAGGCGCGGCCAGTGCTCGGGGCGTTCGCCGAGCACGTAGACCAGGGCGTTGGCGAGGGCGCCGGCGACGCTCTCGTTGCCGCTGGCGGTGAGCCCGGCGACCAGGAAGACGAGGGACTCCTCGGGGACGCCGCCGTCCTGGTCGGCGGCCCGGACCAGCCGGCTGACCAGGTCGTCGCCCGGCTCGCGGCGCCGGCGGGCGACCAACTCGCCCATGAAGGAGCCGAATTCGGCGAGGGTGGCGTCGTGGTCGGGGTCCGTGTCCGGTTGCTGTCCGCCGTCCTGACCGCCGTTCTGACCGCCGCCCGGCTCGCCGCCCTGGTCCTCGCCCTGGGCGAGCAGGGCGCGGGTCCAGCGCCGCAGCCGCTCCTCGTCCAGGTGGTCCGGCCCGTCCCCGTCGAGCCCCATCAGCCGGGTGGTGACGGCGAACGGCACCGGCCGGGCGAACGCGGGGACCAGGTCGGCCGTCGGGCCGGCGGCGACCAGCCGGTCCACGGACTGCTGGACGGCGGCGGCGACCCACGGCTGCCAGCCGGCGATGGCGCGCGGGGTGAAGGCCCGTTGGGCGGTGCCGCGCAGCCGGCGGTGGGCGGGCCCGTCCTGGTTGAACAGGGACGCCGGGTTGGCGGCCACGTCGGCGGTGGCGCCCGCGGTGCCGACGTCATGCAGGTCGGCCCGGGTGACCCGGGGGTCGCCGAGGACCTGCCGGACGTCGTGGTAGCGGGTGATCAGCCACGCGGGGGTGCCGTCCGGGAGGGTGGTGGGGTGGGGCGGCTGGGCGGGGGTGGTGGGGAGCCGGTGGAGTGGGGGGAGGGTGGTCCCGGTGTCGGCTGCGGCGGAGTCCATGGGTCCCTTCGCGGGGTTCGGAGGTCCGGCTGGTCGAGGGGAGTCAGAGCATCCAATTGTCATATGTTCATGAGGAATTGGGTGCTTGCGGAGCTTCTCCCCTTACGTCCCGATGGTATGCCCTCGGTGCCCCCAGCCGGGTGCCGGATCGACGGGCAGCAGCGGCCGGAGCGCGCCCAGCACGGCGCCGATGCAGGCGTCCCGCAGCTCGGTGCGGGTGCAGCTCTCCTCGGTCAGCCAGTCGATGACCAGCACCCGGACGAACACCAGCCAGCTGCGCAGGACCTGCGACACCGCCAGTCGCGCCCGCTCGTCCGCGAGCGGGAGGACGCCGAGCAGCCGGCCGCGCAGGGCGTCGAGCTCCTCGGTGATGATGGTCTGGATCACCTGGTCCCCGGCCAGCACGCGGTTGGCCGCGAGCACGGCGTGCCGGTTGGCGATGAAGTAGTCGAGGTGGGCGTCCATACCCTCGACCAGCTGCTCGACCAGGGTGTCGCCCGGGTCGAACCGGCTCCTGGCGAGCAGGTCGGCGGAGGCCTCCCGGTAGACGGCGGCGAAGAGCTCGTGCTTGCTCGCGAAGTGCCGGTAGAGCAGGGCGCGGGAGACCCCGGCCCGCTCGGCGACCTCCTCCATCAGCACCCCCTCGTACGGCCGTTCGGCGAACAGCCGGGCACCGACGGAGAGCAGCTGGGCGCGTCGCTCGGCGGGGGAGAGCCGGCGGCGCCGTTCGTGGACTGGCATGCGGGCCAGGCTACTTGACACGTGTCTACTTGTCGGCGCTAGCGTGGTGGGCAACGTAGTAGACACGTGTCAACCAGACCTCTGTGAGGGGTGGACGGGCCATGGCCAAGGCGTTGCGGGTGCTCGCGTGGACGATGGGGATCGCCTGCGTGGCGATCGGCTTCCTCCACATCCTGCTGGGGAACTCCGCGATGCCCGGGATCGCGGACGCCGGCCCGACGGTCGGCAGCTTCGGCCGCTTCATGGGCGCGGTCTTCGCCGGGTACGGGGCGGCCTGGATCCACGCCGCCCGGCAGGCGCCGGTGCCCGCCCGGCCGGTGCGGTGGCTGGCGGCGGTCCTCCTGTTGGGCGGCCTCGCGCGGGTGCTGTCGCTCGTCGTCGACGGCCGTCCGCACTGGTTCCAGCTGGTGCTGATGGGGATCGAACTCGGGCTCGCACCCGTGTACTTGTGGCTCGCCGAAGCGGACGAGCGGGCGCACGCGGAGCGGCGGTCCTGAGCTCCCCCGGTTCCGTCATCGGGGGGCCGGTCGTCAGCGGAGGCTATGCTGCCCCTGCGATCGAACGTACGTCCGCGAGGAGGGTCCGGAGCATGAGCGGCACCGTGGTGGCGGTCAGCAGCAACGCCGAGTACTCGTTCACCAAGCCGAACCGGGACGGCATCACCCTGCTCGCAGGTCTGGGCGTCGAAGGGGACGTGCACGCCGGGGTGACGGTCCGGCACCGGTCCCGGGTCGCCCAGGACCCGACGCAGCCCAACCTGCGCCAGGTCCACCTGATCCACCGCGAACTGCTCACCGAACTCGGCGAGTCGGGCTTCGACGTCACGCCGGGCGCCCTCGGCGAGAACATCACCACCGAGGGCGTCGACCTGCTCGGCCTGCCGGTCGGCGCGGTGCTGCGGATCGGCTCGGAGGCCGAGGTGGAGATCACCGGCCTGCGCAACCCGTGCGCCCAGATCGACGCCTACCGGCCCGGCCTGCTCAAGCAGGTCGTCGGCCGCGCCGAGGACGGCACGATCGTGCGCCGCGCCGGCATCATGGGCGTCGTCCGCACCGGCGGCCCGGTCCGGCCCGGCGACGCCGTCGCGGTCGAGCTGCCGGACGGCCCGCACCGCCCGCTCGACCGGGTCTGACCCCGCGGGCCTCAGGACGCGTCGCCGTCCCCGTTTCCATCGACGCGGCGCAGGTCGTAGAGGTACGACCGGCCGGCCTTCCAGCTGCGCCACGGCCCGGTCGGCGGGAGCTCCCGGTACCGGTCCTCGCCCAGCAGCGGACCGGAGTTGGGCACGCCCTCGGCGTCGACGACGCACCAGCCCCGCTCCGGCGTCCACCGGCACCACAGGTCCAGGTCCCGCCGCTTGTAGGACGGGCGGCCGTTGGCGGTGCCGTTCAGGTCGAAGCGGTAGACCAGTCCGTCCAGGCGGCGGACGAACTCGATCGCGGACACGGCTGATCCCCTCCTGGAATGCCCCGGCGAGATACCCCCACCCCGTAAAGGTGACGGCCCCCGGGGGCCGTCGGAGGAACCGTCACCGCTGAAACGCGGTCAGGACCTGACCAGGCGGGCGATGGCCTGGTTGGCCTCGCGGATCTTGGTGCCCGCCTCCTGGCCGCCCTCGGCGATGGCGTCCCGGACACAGCATTCGATGTGCTCGTCGAGGAGTTGGAGGGCGAAGGACTGGAGGGCGCGGCTGGCGGCGGACACCTGGGTGAGGACGTCGATGCAGTAGGTGTCCTCTTCGACCATGCGCTGGAGGCCACGGATCTGGCCCTCGATGCGGCGGAGCCGCTTTCGGAAGTCGTCCTTGTGCGAGCTGTAGCCGGCCATGGCCGTCTCCGGTTCCTGTGCGGTGAGGCGTGCGCTCACTCTACCGGGGGCGTGCCGAGGGGGAGTCGGCCCGGACGGGCGGGGTGGCGCCCTCCCGTCCGGGCCGATGTCGGAGGCTCAGGCCTCGACGCGGCCGACCAGCTCGTAGCCGGCCTCGTCGACGGCGGCGGCCACGGCGGAGTCGGCGAGCGGCAGGGTGCTGCCGACGGTGACCCGGCCGGTGGCGAGGTCCACGGCGACCTCCTCGACGCCGTCGAGCTTCTTCAACTCGGCGGTCACCGAGGAGACGCAGTGGCCGCAGGTCATGCCCTTCACCTGGAAGACCGAGGTCCGGCCGGACTCGGCGGCCGGGGCCGCGCCGGTGCCGCACGAGCCGCAGCAGGAGGTGGCCTCGGCGGCGGCGGACTCGACGGTGACGGTGGTCTCGCTCATGGGTGTGCTCCTGTCGTGGTGCCCGGCGCCGGCCGGACTGCCCGGGCGGCTGCTTCGTTTCGAACATACCATACCCCCCTAGGGTAATTGCTAGAGCTGCCGGAGCACCTTCCGCCGCCCGGCCGGGGCCGTCAACGACCCGCTGTGACAGTCCTGTTGCGGGTGCCGGGGCAGGGTGGAGGAGCTCCCCCGCATCCCCGGACGACCGACCCCACCACCTGAGGTGAACCCATGGACCACACCACCCGGCGTGCCCCGCGCGGCCTGCGCGACATCCTCGCGGCCGGCGAACGGACCTACTCCTTCGAGTTCTTCCCCGCCAAGGACGAGGCCGGCGAACGCGCCCTGTGGGCGGCGATCCGGCGGGTGGAGGCGGTCGCGCCGACCTTCGTCTCGGTCACCTACGGCGCCGGCGGCTCCTCGCGCGACCGCACCATCGGCACCACCGAACTGATCGCCGCCCAGACCACCCTGCGCCCGGTGGCCCACCTCACCGCCGTCGGCCACTCCACCGCCGAACTCCAGGCCGTCCTACGGCGCTACGCCGACGTCGGCATCCGCGACGTCCTCGCCCTGCGCGGCGACCCGCCGGGCAACCCCAACGGCCGCTGGGAGCCCCACCCGCAGGGCCTGCGCTACGCGGCCGAACTCGTCCGACTCGTCAAGGAGTGCGGCGCGTTCACCGTCGGCGTCGCCGCCTTCCCCGAGCGCCACCCGCGCTCGGCGGACTGGGACGACGACATCCGGCACTTCGTCGCCAAGTGCCGGGCCGGCGCCGACTACGCCGTCACCCAGATGTTCTTCGACGTCGAGCACTACCTGCGGCTGCGCGACCGGCTGGCCGCGGCCGGCTGCGCGACCCCGGTCATCCCCGAGATCATGCCCGCCACCGACGTACGCCAGATCAGCCGCTTCGCCGAACTCAGCGGCGCCTCCTTCCCCACCGGACTGGCCCGACAACTGGAGGCGGCCCGCGGCGACCGGGCGACCGCCCACCGCATCGGCGTCGACCACGCCACCAGGATGGCCGAACGCCTCCTCCACGAGGGCGCGCCCGGCCTCCACTACATCACCCTGAACCGCTCCACCGCCGCCCTGGAGATCCACCGCAACCTCGCCCTCACCACCCCGACCCCCCGCGCCCTGACCCCCACCGCAGCCTGACCCCTGCGGCGAACGGCGAAGCCGAACCAGTCCGGGGGGGGGGGCGGGGGGGGGGGGGGGGGGGGGCCCCGGGCGGCGGCGGGGGGGGGCCGCCCGCGCGGCGGGGGGGGGGTGTGGGGGGGCCCCC
>NZ_JBHJSJ010000023.1:0-142475 GCF_042268845.1 Kitasatospora sp. NPDC056273
GCCCTGCCGTTCCCCGGGAAACTCCGGGAACGGCAGGGCCTCACGGCGTTCCGGCCCGTGTCCGGGCCGGCCGAGGTGTCAGCCCCGCGCGGTGTCAGCCCAGCGCGAGGTTGCGCAGCACCAGCCCGGTGGCCGGCTTCGGCCCGAAGGAGGTGGACTTGCGCGGCATGGTGACGCCCTGCTCGGCCAGCCGTCGCACCACGGACTCCCGGACCGGGTGCAGCAGGACGGCGGTGCCGCCGGTGCGCGCGGCCTCCTGTTCGGCGGCCACGGCGGTGTGCAGGTAGCCGATGTCGTCCGGGCCGTCGGGGACGTGCCAGGTGCGGTCCAGCAGGGTGGCGTGCAGGACGGTGGCGTCCAGGTGGCGCCACTCCTCGGGCCGGCCGTGCGGCACGGTGGCGTCGAGCAGGGACTCCTCGGGCTCGCCGAGCAGCCAGTAGACGCCGTCGCCGCCGGTCAGGACGAAGCCGTTGCCGCCGTGCCGCTTCTGCTCGGCGAGGGCCTGGAGCGCGGCGGACAGCGGCCCGGGGACCTCCTTGACCTTCCACTGGTCGCCGAGCCGCTCCAGCGCCTCGGCCACCGGCAGCCGGTACAGCACGCGGTGGATGGCACGGACCCGCAGCGGGTAGCGGGCGGTGTCCACCAGGAGCACCATGCCGCGGTCCCAGGGGCTGCGCGGCAGGTGGCGGTGCTCGCGCTGGAGGCGGAGGTACATCTCCCAGCGGTGGTGGCCGTCGGCGATCAGCGCCCGGCAGGTGGCCAGGTCGCGGCTGATCTCGGCGATCTCGGCCGGGGCGGTGACCGCCCACAGGCGGTGGTGGGTGCCGTCGCTGGTGGCGGTGGAGAGCAGCGGCTCGCGTTCGACCGTCCGCTCGATCACGCCGGAGGCGCCGCCGCCGCCCCGGTAGGTGAGCAGCAGCGGTTCCAGGTTGGCCCGGGTGGTGCGCATCAGGCCGACCCGGTCGGCGACCGGCCGGGGCATCACGTCCTCGTGCGGGAGCACCACGCCGCCCTCCCGACCGCTCACCGCGAGGGCGCCGATCAGGCCGCGCTGGAGCAGCTCGGGGGAGTCGGCGGTGGCCGGGAGCCGCTGCTCGTAGACGTAGATCGCGGGCTCGGGGTCGGCGGCCAGGACGCCCTCGCGCTGCCAGGCGGCCAGCAGCCGGGCGGCGTGCCGGTAGCGGGTGTCGCGGTCGGGGCGGTCGCCGGCGTCCTCGGGCTCGGGCCTGGGCAGGATCAGCCGGACCACGTTGTGCGGGTCGGCGGTCTCCAGGTCGAGCCGGCGGCCCGGGTCCACGACGTCGTACGGCGGGGACGTCACGGCGGCCAGGGTGCCGACCCGGTCGGGGACGTAGCGCAGGCCGCGGAAGGGGGACAGGGACAGGCCGGCGGTGGCGACGTGCCCGGGATCGCCGGGGCCGCCCTCGGGAGTCTCGACTCCGTCTTCTGCACTGGGTGTGCTCATTCTGGGCATCGTAACCGGGTACGCGTTGTTGAGAGATCGGAATACCCGTGCCGATCTGTGGGGCGGGTGTGCGACCGAGGGCGAGGTACGGCATGGACGACGGGCAGGAACGGGTGGACGGCGGCGGCCCGGCCGAGTCGGGCGGGCCGGTCGGTGCCACCCGCGGGGACGCTCCGGCCGACGGCGTGCCGGGCCGCGTGCCGGGCGACGGTTCGACGGCCGGTGCGGTGCCGGTCGGTTCGGAGGCGGGTCCGGAGAACGGTGTGGAGTCCGGCGCGGTGCCGGTCGGCGGGGTGCCGCGGCAGAGCCGCTCCGGGGAGCCCACCGGGGACGTCTACGACTGGTTCCGCCGGGGCGCCCAGCTGCTGGCGCAGGGGCACCCGGCGGCCGCCGAGCAGCTGCTCGCCCGGGCGGTGGCGGCCGAGCCGCACTCGCGCAGCATCCGGGAGGCGCTGGCGCGGGCCCAGTTCGACGCGGGCTCGTACGCGGCGGCGCTGGCGAACTTCCGTGCCGTGGCGCTCGCCGATCCGGCGGACGACTACGCTCAGTTCGGATGGGGCGTCTCGGCGGCCCGGCTGGGCGACTTCGAGACCTCCGCCGAGCACCTGGCGCTGGCCGTGGCGATGCGGCCGGAGTCCGACCACTACCGGCAGGCGTTGCGGCAGACCAGGGCGACCCTGGCGGCCCGCGCCGGGGCGTACGGCCCGCTGCTGCCGGGAGCCCCCGGGTACGTGGAGCCCCCGGCGGGCGCCGAGGGCCCGGCCGGCGGAACGGCGGGCACCGCCGGTGCCGACGGCGGCGCCTGACCGGTGGGCGCCGCGACCCGGCCGGACGCGGTACGAGGCGCCGGGCCGGAGGCCGTACCGGACGCCCTGACACCCTGACGCACGAGGACGTGCGACACGGACGACGCAGTGAACGACGACGCAGTGAATGAGGTAGCGCAGCCATGACCGAGACGGCCACCCCCGTGCGACGGACCGCCCCCGGAGGCAGCGAGCGGCCACTGACCGACGCGTACGACACCGCGCTGCTCGACCTGGACGGCGTGGTCTACGCCGGCGCGCACGCGATCGAGCACGCGGTGGACGCCCTGGACGCGGCCCGGACGGCCGGGATGCGGCTCGCGTACGTGACCAACAACGCCTCCCGCCCGCCGCGGGTGGTCGCCGAGCACCTGACCGAGCTGGGCGTCCCGGCCGAGCCGGCCGACGTGATCAACTCGGCCCAGGCCGCCGCCCGGCTGGTCGCCGAGAAGGTGCCGGCCGGCTCGAAGGTGCTGGTCGTGGGCGGTCTCGGGCTGGAGGAGGCGCTGGCCGAGCTGGGGCTGGTCGCGGTCCGCTCGCTGGCCGACGGGCCGCTCGCGGTGGTCCAGGGCTTCGACCCCTCGGTGGGGTGGACGGACCTCGCGGAGGCCGCGTACGCGGTGCAGAGCGGCCTGCCCTGGGTGGCGTCCAACCTGGACCTGACGGTGCCGAGGGCCCGCGGCATCGCGCCCGGCAACGGCACCCTGGTGGCGGCCGTCAGGGCGGCGACCGGGGTGGAGCCGGAGGTGGCGGGCAAGCCGCTGCCGCCGATGCACCGGGAGACCGTGCTGCGCACCGGCGCGGAGCGGCCGCTGGTGGTCGGGGACCGGCTGGACACCGACATCGAGGGCGCGTTCAACGGCGGGGTGGACAGCCTGCTGGTGTTCACCGGCGTGACCACCCCGGAGCTGCTGCTGGCGGCCCCGGTCGAGCACCGGCCGACCTACCTGGCGGCGGACCTGCGCGGACTGCTCGTCCCGCACCCGGCGGTGACGCCGGTGGACGGCGGCTTCGGGTGCGGCGGCTGGGTCGCGGGCGTCGAGGCCGGGGTGCTGCGGCTGTCCGGGGCCGGGGACCGCTGGGACGGCCTGCGGGCGCTGTGCGCGGCCGCGTGGACGGTGCTGGACGCGGGCGGCGCGCCGGTGGACGGCCGGAAGGCGCTGGCCGACCTGGGGTTCTGAGGACGGTCCGGCGGTCGGCGGGTACGGCGGCCGGGGTCAGAGCAGGGTGCGCAGCCGCAGCAGGTCGCGGAAGCCCGCCTCCAGCCTGACCCGGCCGCTCGCCCACGCGGAGGCGAAGTTGAGCCGCCCGCCGACCAGCGCGACCAGGTCGTCGCTGCTCATGGTGAGCCGGATCTCCGCCTTCCCGGCCGGGGCGCCGGGGGCCACCACCACGTCCTGGATCCGGCCGTCGCGCAGCCGCCCGGTGAAGGTCAGGTCGAGGTCGGTGATCCGGCAGCTGAGCGAGCGGTCGAGGGCCGCGGCCTTGCGGACGTCGCCGGTGGACTTCGTCATGTTCCGGCTGAGCTGCTCCAGCGCCTCCCGGCACTCCTCGGCGTTCGCCACGGGCCGGCTCCCTCCCCCGGTCGCTACGGTGCTGACTGCGGGCCACGGTACCTCAGGCGGGTTTTGGCGGTAGCGTCGTCGGTGGGGTGCCCGGAACGGCGCCCGGGTACTGAGGGCGACGGAGCGACGCCCAGAGGCGATTGGGAGGCACCCGGATGCTGCCGAGGACGGTTCGGGGAGTGGTGGAGACCGCCGCCGGCGTGGTCGAGGAGGTCGGCAAGCTGGTCGTCGGGACGGCGAGCTCGATCCTGGAGAAGGCCGGGGTCGACGTCGCCGGGGTCGAGCGCAGGCTGGGCGGCCAGTTCCCGCCGTCGGTGGAGACCCTGCAGACCCTCGCCGGGGAGGCGGTCACCGCCGGGCGGGCCGGGGTGGACCTGGCCGTCGGCGTGGCGCGCAACGAGGCGGAGAAGGTCTTCGAGAAGGTCGGCGACCAGGTGACCAAGGTCGGCGTGGTGCTGGCGTACCTGGAGACCAAGCTGCGCGAGGTCGAGGAGGAGGCCCCGGCGGCCGCGTCCGGGCCGGGGGCGTACGGGGCCGAGGAGCCGGTGCCGGCGCCGCGGGCCGGCGACCTCTTCGGGCGCGGGTGGGAGGCCGAGGAGGAGCGGTCGGCCGCCCGGACGGTGGGTGAGCCGATAGTCGCCGAGCGGGTGGAGGTGGACGAGCCGGTCGAGGTCGACCCGCCGGTCCCGCCCGTTTCGTCCGTCCCGCGGGTGTCCGCGGTCGCCCCGGCCCCGCGGGAGGAGCCCGCGGCGGAGGAGAGCGCCGCCGGGAAGAGCTCCGCCGGGAAGGCCGCCGCCGAGAAGAGCACGGCGAAGAAGGCCACCCCGGCGAAGAAGACGCCGGCGAAGAAGACATCGGCCAAGACGACGCAGGCCGGGAAGGCCGCCGCGAAGCGGACGACGACCGTCAAGAAGTCCGCCACCCCCCGGCAGGCCGAGGCCGGAACCGAGCCCGGGACGCCCGCGAAGCGTGCGGCGACCAGGAAGACCACCGTCCGCAAGGCCACCAGCACGAAGAAGCCCGGCGACCCGAAGAAGTCCGACGACGCGAAGAAGCCCGATGCCCGAGACGAGTGAACCGCCCCGGTCCGTCCGGCACGCCGGGCCGCCGGCACCGCTCGACGCGGTGCTCCCCGCCGAGCCGCTCGGCGTCGAGCTGCTCCCCACCGGCCACCCCGGGGTGGACGCCGGACTGGCCCGGCTGGAGGCCCTGGACGGGGTCCCCGCCGAGGCACACGTCGCGGTGTACGAAGATGTTCACCAGCGGCTCGTCGACACACTGGCCGCGCTCGACCAGGAATGACCCGCAGGATCCGTAGGAGCTGAAACACCAGTGGCAGTGGCACGACGTCGACTCGACGCGGAATTGGTCCGCCGCAAGCTGGCCCGATCGCGTGAGCACGCGTCCGAGCTGATCGCCGCCGGCCGGGTGACGGTCGGCGGCGCCACCGCGACCAAGCCGGCCACCCAGGTGGAGACCTCGGCGGCGGTCGTGGTGGCGAAGGACGAGAACGACCCCGACTACGTCTCGCGCGGCGGCCACAAGCTCGCCGGCGCGTTCGCGGCCTTCGTGCCGCAGGGCCTGGTCGTCGAGGGCCGCCGGGCGCTGGACGCGGGCGCGTCCACCGGCGGGTTCACCGATGTGCTGCTGCGGGCCGGCGCCGCGCACGTGCTGGCGGTGGACGTCGGCTACGGGCAGCTCGCCTGGTCGCTGCAGAGCGACGAGCGGGTCACCGTGATGGACCGCACCAATGTGCGCGAGCTGACGCCGGAGCTGATCGGCGGCACCCGGGTCGACCTGGTGGTGGGCGACCTGTCGTTCATCTCGCTCGGCCTGGTGCTCCCGGCCCTCGCCTCCTGCGCGGCCGAGGACGCGGACCTGGTGCTGATGGTCAAGCCCCAGTTCGAGATCGGCAAGGAGCGGCTGGGCAGCGGCGGGGTGGTGCGCAGCCCGCAGCTGCGCGCCGAGATGGTGCGCCAGGTCGCGGGGCAGGCGTGGGAGCTCGGGCTGGGCGTGCGCGCGGTCACCGCGAGCCCCCTGCCGGGGCCGTCCGGCAACGTCGAGTACTTCCTCTGGCTGCGCCGTGACGCTCCGCGGCTGGACCCCGCGGACGCGGACCGGGCCGTGGCGGAGGGGCCCCGGTAGGGTGCCTTGCGAGCGTCCGGCCCGTCATGTCGTATGGCGCGGCCGCCCCGGGACCAAGGGCGACCCGGCAGGCGTTAGGGAGAGGGCAGCGGCATGAGCGATGAAGAACGTACGGTCTTCCTGATCGCGCACACCGGCCGGGAGACGGCGCTGCGCAGCGTCGAGGCCCTGGTGCACGGGCTGCTGAAGGTGGGGCTCCGGATCAGACTGCTGGAAGCCGAGGCGGTGGACCTGGACCTGCCGGAGGGCGTCGAGAAGGTCACCGAGGGCCCCGGGGCGGCGGACGGCTGCGAGCTGATCCTGGTGGCCGGCGGGGACGGGACGCTGCTGCGCGGGGCGGAGCTGGCGCGCTCCCACGGGCTGCCGATGCTCGGGATCAACCTGGGCCGGGTGGGCTTCCTCGCCGAGGCCGAGCGGGACGACCTGGCCGTGGTCGTCGAGCGGGTGGTCGACGCCGACTACGAGGTCGAGGAGCGGATGACGATCGACGTCATCGTCCGCACCAACGGCGACGTGGTGCACGAGGACTGGGCGCTGAACGAGGCCTCGATCGAGAAGGCGTCCCGGGAACGGATGCTGGAGGTGGTGACCGAGGTGGACGGCCGCCCGGTCTCCAACTTCGGCTGCGACGGCGTGGTGTGCGCGACGCCGACCGGGTCCACCGCGTACGCGTTCTCCGGCGGCGGGCCGGTGGTGTGGCCGGAGGTGGAGGCGCTGCTGATGGTGCCGATCTCCGCGCACGCGCTGTTCGCCCGCCCGCTGGTGACCTCGCCGGAGTCGGTGCTGGCGGTCGAGGTGCAGCCCAAGACCCCGCACGGGGTGCTCTGGTGCGACGGGCGGCGTTCGGTCGAACTGCCCGCCGGGGCGCGGGTGGAGGTCCGCCGGGGCCGGACGCCGGTGCGGCTGGCCAGACTGCACCGGGCGCCGTTCACCGACCGGCTGGTGGCCAAGTTCGCGCTGCCGGTGACGGGTTGGCGCGGCCGGGCCGACCACCAGTAGCCGCAGTCGGCTGCGGCACGGCCGACCGCGGCCCGTACAGACACGGTTCGTCCGACTGCGGCACGGCCGGCCGCGGCCCGCGCGAACGCGCCAAAGTTCCCGCGCGCCAAGGGACTTGCCCCGCCGGGCGGCCGTCAGACCGCCAGCGGCTGGGACTCGTCCGCCGGTTCGAGGCGTCCGCCGGCCGCCGCCTGGGCGGCCAGGTCGGCGAGGCGCTCGACGGCGGCGGGGACGGTCGCGGCGGGCACGGTGACCGGGAGGCGGATGTGGTGCTCGAAGGCGCCGTCCGAACCGAAGCGGTTGCCGGAGGCGATCCGCACCCCGCTGCGCTCCCCGGCCCGGGCCAGCGCCGCGCCGGACAGGCCGTCGGTGGAGACCCACAGTGAGAGCCCGCCCGACGGCATGGTGAAGCTCCACCCGGGCAGCCGTTCGGGCAGGGCGGCGGCGAAGGCCCGCGCGGTGGCCCGCAGCCGGGTCAGCTGGTGCTCCCGCACGTCGGGCAGCGGATCGCCCAGCAGCTCGGCGGCGATCAGCTGGTCCAGCACCGGGGTGCCGACGTCGCTGTAGACCCGTTCGGTGGCCAGCCGGCGTACCAGCGCGGGCGCGGCCCGGACCCAGCCGATCCGCAGGCCGCCCCAGAGCAGCTTGCCCGCCGAGCCGACGGTGACCACCTGGGCGGCGCGGTCCAGGGCCGCCGTCGGGCGCGGCAGCGGCGTGGACGGCGGTACGCCCCAGCCGAGTTCGGCGGTGGTCTCGTCGGCCAGCACGATGCTCCCGGCGGCCCTGGCGGCGGCCAGCAGTTCGCGGCGCTGCTCCTCGTCGATCAGCGCGCCGGTCGGGTTGTGGAAGTCCGGGATCACGTACGCGACCCGGGGGCCGGCCCCGCGCAGCACCCGCCGCCACTCGTCGAGGTCCCAGGTGGGCCGCGGCGTCCAGGTGTACGGCACCGGGACCAGGCGGGCGCCGGCCAGCCGCAGCGCCTGCAGGGTGTGGGCGTAGCTGGGCGCCTCGACGGCGACCCGGTCGCCGCGGCCGACCAGCGCCCGCTGGAGCAGGTGCAGGCCGCCCATCGCGCCGGTGGTGATCAGGATCTGGTCGGGGGTGGTGGGCAGTCCGCGCTCGGTGAAGCGGCGGGCGACGGCCTCGCGCAGCACCGGGACGCCGGTGGGGTAGTGGCCGTGCCCGGCGGCGTAGTACGGCAGCTGTTCGACGGCCCGGGCGGCGGCCTGGCCGACCCAGGGCTGGGGGGCGGGCGGGGCGGCGACGCCGAGGTCGAGGATGCGGCCCTGCTCGTCCGGCGGGACGGGGTGCAGGGCCTCGCCGGGCGGCGGGGCGCCCTCGGGCAGGGCGGTCCAGCTGCCCGCGCCGCGCCGGCTGCGCAGGTAGCCGTCGCCGCGCAGGGTCTCGTACGCGGTGGCGACGGTGGTGCGGCTCATCGCCAGTGCGGTGGCCAGCTCGCGTTCGGCGGGCAGCCGGGCGCCGACCGGCAGCCGGCCCTCGGTGACCAGCAGCCGGATCTGTCCGGCCAGGGTGCGGTAGGCGGGGCGGCGGGCGGCGGCCGGCTCGGGGAGCCGGGCGGTGGTGAGCAGCCGCGCGAGTGCGGGCGGGGTGACGGTGGTGTGCCAGTCGACCATGGCTGAAAAGTCCACTTGCTCGGGATTGGCCCTGGAGCGGGCAGCTTTGGACTGGCCATCATGGCAGGGCGGCCATGCCGGCCGCCACCACCGGGCGCCCCGGTGGTGCAGCACCACCGCAGGAGCAGGCCTTGGCCACCACGACCACACCAGGATCAGCCACCCCCACCAGACCCGGACCGGCCGCCGGGCGGACGCTCGCCGTCCGGGTGTTCGGCGACACCCACGCCCTCGGCCGCCGGATACCGCAGCTGTTCGTCGGCCTCGCCCTGTACGGCGTGAGCATGGCGCTGATGCTCCGCGCCGGCCTCGGCCTCGACCCCTGGGACGTCCTGCACCAGGGCCTGCAGCGCACCATCGGCCTCTCGGTCGGCACCTGGGTGACGATCTGCGGCGCCCTCGTCCTGCTGCTGTGGATCCCGCTGCGCCAGCGCCCGGGCCTGGGCACCGTCGCCAACGTGCTGGTGATCGGCGCGGCCATGGACCTCACCCTGCGGGTCGTCGACGGCCCCGGCGCCCTGCCCGCCAGGATCGCGCTGACGGCCGCGGCGATCGCCCTCAACGGCCTGGCCAGCGGCCTCTACATCGGCGCCCGGCTCGGCCCCGGCCCGCGCGACGGCCTGATGACCGGCCTGCACCGGCGCACCGGCCGTTCGCTGCGGCTGATCCGCACCGGCATCGAGGTGACGGTCCTCACCGCCGGGCTGCTGCTCGGCGGCACCGCCGGGGCCGGCACCGTCGCGTACGCGCTGGCCATCGGCCCGCTGGTGCAGCTCCTGCTGCCCTGGTGCACCGTCCCGGTGCCCGCCGAGGACGCCCGGAAGGGATGAACTTCCGGGCACGGAGTTGCCGCGCGCCGTTGTCGCTCGTCGCGCGCCGGGGGCGGAACCTCGTAAGGTCGTCTCCGTGTTGGACGAGATGCGGATACGGGATCTTGGGGTCATCGACGACGCGGTGGTCGAACTCGCCCCCGGCTTCACCGCCGTGACCGGTGAGACCGGCGCCGGGAAGACCATGGTCGTGACCAGCCTCGGCCTGCTGCTGGGGGGACGTGCCGACCCGGGCCTGGTGCGCAACGGCACCGGACGCGCCGTCGTGGAGGGCCGCCTGGAGCTGCCCCCCGGCTCCCCGGCGGCGGTCCGCGCGCTCGAGGCCGGGGCCGAACTGGACGACGGCGCGCTGCTGATCAGCCGGACCGTCTCCGCCGAGGGCCGCTCCCGGGCGCACGTCGGCGGCCGGTCCGTCCCGGTCGGGCTGCTCGCCGAACTCGGCGAGGACCTGATCGCCGTGCACGGCCAGACCGACCAGCAGCGCCTGCTGCGCCCGGCCCGCCAGCGCGGCGCGCTGGACCGGTACGCGGGCGCCTCGGTGGCCGGGCCGCTGGCCCGCTACCGGGAGACCTACCGCGTCCTGCGGGAGGTCTCCGCGACCCTGGAGGAGCTGACCACCCGGGCCCGCGAGCGCGCCCAGGAGGCCGACCTGCTGCGCTTCGGCCTGGACGAGATCGCCGCCGCCGAGCCGGTGGCCGGCGAGGACGCCGAGCTGGCCGCCGAGGCCGAGCGGCTCGGCCACGCCGACGCGCTGTCCTCCGCCGCGACCCTCGCCCACGCGGCGCTGGCCGGCGACCCGGTCGACCCGGAGGCGCTGGACGCGGGCACCCTGCTCGCCCAGTCCCGCCGGGCCCTGGACGCGGTGCGCCACCACGACGAGCGGCTGGCCGCCCTGGCCGACCGCCTCAACGAGGTCGGCTACCTGCTCGCCGACGTGGCCGGCGACCTGGCCGGCTACGCGGACGACCTGGACGCCGACCCGGTGCGCCTGGCCGCCGTCGAGGACCGCCGGGCCGTCCTGGCCCAGCTGCTGCGCAAGTACGGCGGTGAGGAGAACTCGCTCGCCGAGGTGATCGCCTGGGCCGAGGCCAGTGCGGTGCGGCTCGCCGAGCTCGACGGCGACGACGACCGGATCGACGAGCTCGGCGCCCGGGAGAGCGAGCTGCGGGCCGAGCTGGCCGAGCTGGCCGCCGAGGTGTCGCAGGCCCGGTACGCCGCGGCCGGGCGGTTCGCCGACGCGGTCTCCGCCGAACTCGCCGAACTGGCCATGCCGCACGCCCGGGTGACCTTCGCGATCGGCCAGGTCGACGACCTGGCCGGGATCGAGGTCGGCGGGCGCACCGTCGCGTACGGGCCGCACGGCGTGGACGAGGTCGAGGTGCTGCTCGCCCCGCACCCCGGCGCCCAGCCGCGCCCGATCGCCAAGGGCGCCTCCGGCGGTGAGCTGTCGCGTGTGATGCTCGCCGTCGAGGTGGTCTTCGCGGGCGCCGACCCCGTCCCCACCTACCTGTTCGACGAGGTGGACGCGGGCGTCGGCGGCAAGGCCGCGGTCGAGATCGGCCGCCGGCTGGCCAAGCTCGCCGAGTCCGCCCAGGTCGTGGTCGTCACCCACCTCCCGCAGGTCGCCGCGTTCGCCGACCGGCACCTGGTGGTGGAGAAGACCAACGACGGCACCGTGACCCGCAGCGGTGTCAAGGTGCTGAACGACGAGGAGCGGGTGCGCGAACTCTCCCGGATGCTGGCCGGCCTGGAGGACTCGGAACTGGGCCGCGCCCACGCCGAGGAACTGCTGGCCGCGGCCCGGGCCCCGCGCCGCCGCTAGCCGGGGCCGGCGGCCCCCCGGACGTCGGCGACGCGCCCCCGTGGCGCCGACTGTCCAAGAGGGCCGCCGACCTGGCATCGTGGCGGCTGGACACTGGCTTCCCAGCCCCGAGCGCCGCCGGGCGGGCAATCCTCGCGAAGCGGCGCGCGAACCTGATCGAGTCGGATGCGAGACGACGTGGACCATTCCGCCGCCCGGGCCACCGCGGCCGTCCCCGAACCGGGGCAGCTGCACGTGGTACTCGTCCTGGCCGCCAGCACCGGCGGCATCGGTGCGCACGTGCGCTCCCTGGCCCAGGGCCTGGTCGCACACGGAGTGAACGTCACGGTCTGCGCGCCGGCCGGCACGGACGCGCTGTTCGGCTTCTCCCGTACGGGCGCCAGGTTCCACACCGTCGACATCACCCCCACCGCGGGAGCCCGCAGCGACGCCACCGCGATCGGCGAGCTGCGCCGGGCCTTCACCGGCGCCGACGTGGTGCACGCCCACGGGCTGCGCGCCGGGCTGCTGTCCGACCTGGCGCTGCGCACCGCGGGCCGCTTCCCGGGCCTGCGCCCCGAGACCCCGCTGGTGGTCACCTCGCACCACGCGCTGCTGGCCACCGGCATGGAGCGCCGGCTGCAGCGGCTGATGGAGCGCCGGGTGGCGCGCGCCGCCGACCTGGTCCTCGGCGCCTCCTCCGACCTGGTCGCCCGGGCCCGCGAACTGGGAGCCACCGACGCCCGGCTGGGCCCGGTCGCGGCGCCGCCGATGCCCGAGGGCCTGCTCGGCCGCGCCGAGGCGCGCGCCGCGCTGCTCGGCGACGGCCCGGACCGTCCGCTGGTGCTGGCGGTCGGCCGGCTCGTCCCGCAGAAGGCCTTCGGGCTGCTGCTGGACGCCACCCGAGAGCTGTCCGCGCTGGACCCGGAGCCGCTCGTGCTGCTCGCCGGGGACGGCCCGGAGGCGGGCGCGCTGCGCGAGCGGGCGGCCGCGGAGAAGCTGCCGGTTCGGCTGCTCGGCTACCGGACGGACGTGCCCGACCTGCTGGCCGCCGCCGACGTGGTGGTGGTCTCCAGCCGTTGGGAGGCCCGCTCGCTGGTGGTGCAGGAGGCGATGCGGGCCGGCGTGCCGGTGGTCGCCACCGCCGTCGGCGGCATCCCCGAACTGGTCGGGGACGCCGCCGAGCTGGTGCCCCCCGGCGACCCGGCGGCGCTCGGCCGCGCGGTGCGCGCCCTGCTGGTCGACCCGGCCCGCCGCGAGCGGCAGGTGGCGGCCGGCCGGCAGCAGGCCGACACCTGGCCGGACGAGGCCGCCACCGTCGCCCAGGTGCTCAGCACCTACGACGAGCTGGTGCAGCGGGGCTAGGTCCGCCCCTAGACCGTGGCCCGCTCGGCCCGGTCGGTGGCCGGCCCGTCCGGCTGGGCGGACAGGTACGCCGCGCCGCAGGCGGTCAGCCGCAGGGCGGTGTCGATCAGCGGGACGTGGCTGAAGGCCTGGGGGAAGTTGCCGACCTGGCGCTTGAGGCGCGGGTCCCACTCCTCGGCGAGCAGGCCGACGTCGTTGCGCAGCGCGAGCAGCCGGTCGAACAGCTCGCGGGCCTCCTGGACCCGGCCGATCATGGCGAGGTCGTCGGCCAGCCAGAACGAGCAGGCCAGGAAGGCGCCCTCGTGGCCGGAGAGGCCGTCCACGTTGTTGCCGGACTCGTCGTGGGTCGGGTAGCGCAGCACGAAGCCGTCCTCGGTGGACAGTTCGCGCTGGATCGCCTCGATGGTGCCGATGACGCGCTTGTCGTCGGCGGGCAGGAAGCCGACCTGGGGGATCAGCAGCAGCGAGGCGTCCAGTTCCTTGCCGCCGTAGTACTGGGTGAAGGTGTTGCGCTCCGGGTCGTAG
The DNA here is from genome assembly GCF_042268845.1 of Kitasatospora sp. NPDC056273. Classification (NCBI taxonomy): domain Bacteria; kingdom Bacillati; phylum Actinomycetota; class Actinomycetes; order Kitasatosporales; family Streptomycetaceae; genus Kitasatospora; species Kitasatospora sp. NPDC056273. The sequence goes on from NZ_JBHJSJ010000023.1 coordinate 13,136, forward strand.
CCCTTCTCGCAGACGTCGGCGTGGATGGTGTCGCGCAGCGCGCGCCAGCGCTCCAGGTGGCCGCCGGTGGGCTCGTCCTCGGGGGTCTGCTCCAGGAGCTTGATGGTGCGGTCGACGGCGACCCAGGCCATGACCTTGGAGTGGACGAAGTGGCGGCGGGGGCCGCGGACCTCCCAGATGCCCTCGTCGGGGTTCTGCCAGTGGTCCTCGAGGTAGTCGATCAGGCGCAGTTGGAGCTGGTGGGCGTGGTCGTTGCGGACGAGGCCGGTCATGTGGGCGAGGTGGAGGGCTTCGACGACCTCGCCGTAGACGTCGAGTTGGAGTTGTCCGGCGGCGCCGTTGCCGATGCGGACGGGCTGGGAGCCCTCGTAGCCGGGCAGCCAGTCGAGGGAGGACTCGGTGAGCTCGCGTTCGCCGGCGATGCCGTACATGATCTGGAGGTTCTCGGGGTCGCCGGCGACGGCGCGCAGCAGCCATTCGCGCCAGGCCTTGGCCTCGTCGCGGTAGCCGGTGCGCAGCAGGGAGGAGAGGGTGATGGCGGCGTCGCGCAGCCAGGTGTAGCGGTAGTCCCAGTTGCGTTCGCCGCCGATGTCCTCGGGCAGGGAGGTGGTGGGGGCGGCGACGATGCCGCCGGTGGGGGCGTAGGTGAGGCCCTTGAGGGTGATCAGGGAGCGGATCACGGCTTCGCGGTAGGGGCCCTGGTAGGTGCACTGGTCGGCCCAGTCGTGCCAGAAGTCGGCGGTGGCGTCGAGCATGCCCTCGGCGTCCGGGGGCTTGGGCGCGTCGAGGTGGGAGGCCTGCCAGGTGAGGGCGAAGGCGATCCGTTCCCCGGCGGTGACGGTGAAGTCGGCGTAGGTGGTGAGGTCGCGGCCGTAGGTCTCGGCCCTGCCGTCCAGCCAGACCGAGTCGGGGCCGGCCACGGCGACGGTGCGGTGGCCGCCGTCGGCCTGCTCGACGCGGTGCACCCAGGGCACCACTCGGCCGTAGGAGAAGCGCATCCGCAGTGCGGAGCGCATCCGCACGGTGCCGGAGACGCCCTCGACGATCCGGATCACCTGGGGGACGGCGTCCTTGCCGGCCAGCGGGCGCGGCGGCATGAAGTCGATCACCCGGACGGTGCCGCCCTGGGTGTCCCACTCCTGCTCCAGGATCAGCGAGTCGCCCCGGTAGCGGCGGCGGTCGGCGGGCACGGCCGGGGCGGCGGCGGTGGGCGGGGGCACCCGCAGGTCGGCGGTCTCGGCGATGCGGACCCGTGCGGGCGAGGGGGCCGGGGCCGTCGCGGGGAGGGGGACCGAGGTGACGACGGCCTCGGCCGGGCCGATCCGCCAGAAGCCGTGTTCATCGGTGCCGAGCAGGCCGGCGAACACGGCCGGCGAGTCGAAGCGGGGAAGGCAGAGCCAGTCCACCGCCCCGTCCCTGCTGACCAGGGCAGCGGTCTGCATGTCCCCGATGAGTGCGTAGTCCTCGATACGGCCGGCCACGTGGATCTCCAGTTCGCAATGTGGTCAGGGCATCGGCGAGCGGAGGGAGCGAGCGGTCTGCGGGGCCGGAGGTCCACCCCGGGACGTCCGGCCTGCCGGGGGTGGTGGCGGGCCTTGCTGGAGTGTCCGCGGGGCTCGGTCGAGCCCCTGGAGTGGGTGGGGATGAGCGGGAATACGGGGAGGTCCGGTCGCGCATCGGGGACCGGGAGTGTCCTGACCCTCCCACGCCCTCCGCGTGCTCGTGCTGTCGGCGATGCGTCCGAGCAGCTTACGACGGACGAAAGGGGCGAAGCACGCGGACGCAGCCCGTGGTGGCGCCGCAATTCGGCGGAAATGCCGTGCATCGCGAGGGCGCGGCGCAGGATGGTCCGGAAGGATCACCTCCGCCTGGCCCGGCAGGGGGAGCCGGGATGGTCCGGACGGACACCGCGCTCTGGCCCGGTCCGGCGGGTTGTGCGACCGGTGTGAAACCTGTGGCGTGTGATGCGCCGGTCGTGCGCCCCGCGCGCGCTCCCGGCGCGGTGCGCGTGCCTCGATCGGCGTCCGGGTCGCGTCACTGATACCCTGGTATCCCGTGGACCGGCGGGATCAAACGCCCCGGACCAGCCGAACCGACGACCCAGTGAGCGCCGCGCACCGAGCCGGCCTCCCGTCACGGCGAACCCCGAGCCTCCCGCCCACGTCTGCTTCGACACGCGACCCACGGGAGCCCCCTCTTGGCACAGCCCCATTCCGGCAAGGCAGCGAACGGCCGCGCCGTGACGACCAAGCACCTCTTCGTCACCGGGGGTGTCGCCTCTTCGCTCGGAAAGGGGCTGACCGCCTCCAGCCTCGGCGCGCTGCTCAAGGCCCGCGGCCTGCGCGTGACGATGCAGAAGCTCGACCCCTACCTCAACGTGGACCCGGGCACCATGAACCCGTTCCAGCACGGTGAGGTGTTCGTCACCGACGACGGCGCCGAGACCGACCTGGACATCGGTCACTACGAGCGGTTCCTGGACACCAACCTGCACGGCTCGGCGAACGTCACCACCGGCCAGGTGTACTCGACCGTCATCGCCAAGGAGCGCCGCGGCGAGTACCTGGGCGACACCGTCCAGGTCATCCCGCACATCACCAACGAGATCAAGTCCCGGATCCGCCGGATGGCGACCGAGGACGTCGATGTCGTGATCACCGAGGTCGGCGGCACCGTCGGCGACATCGAGTCGCTGCCGTTCCTGGAGGCCGTCCGCCAGGTCCGCCACGAGGTCGGCCGGGACAACGTGTTCTTCGTGCACGTCTCCCTGCTGCCGTACATCGGCCCCTCGGGCGAGCTGAAGACCAAGCCCACCCAGCACTCCGTCGCCGCGCTGCGCAACATCGGCATCCAGCCCGACGCGATCGTGCTGCGCGCCGACCGCGAGGTCCCGCAGGCGATCAAGCGCAAGATCTCGCTGATGTGCGACGTGGACGAGGAGGCCGTGGTCGCGGCCATCGACGCCAAGTCGATCTACGACATCCCCAAGGTGCTGCACGGCGAGGGCCTGGACGCGTACGTGGTGCGCCGCCTGGACCTGCCGTTCCGCGACGTCGACTGGACCACCTGGGACGACCTGCTGCGCCGCGTCCACGAGCCGCAGCACATCGTCAAGGTCGCCCTGGTCGGCAAGTACATCGACCTGCCGGACGCGTACCTGTCGGTGACCGAGGCGCTGCGCGCCGGCGGCTTCGCCAACAACGCCCGGGTCGAGATCAAGTGGGTCACCTCGGACGACTGCGAGACCCCCGAGGGCGCCCGGGCGCAGCTCGGCGACGTCGACGCGATCTGCATCCCCGGCGGCTTCGGCGACCGCGGCGTCAACGGCAAGGTCGGCGCGATCACCTTCGCCCGTGAGAACAAGGTGCCGCTGCTGGGCCTGTGCCTGGGCCTGCAGTGCGTGGTCATCGAGGCGGCCCGCAACCTGGCCGGCCTGCCCGAGGCCAACTCCACCGAGTTCGACGCCGCCGCCAAGCACCCGGTCGTCTCCACGATGGCCGAGCAGCTGGCCATCGTCGACGGCAAGGGCGACCTGGGCGGCACCATGCGCCTGGGCCTGTACCCGGCCAAGCTCGCCGAGGGCTCGATCGTCCGTGAGGTCTACGGCGGCGAGCAGTACGTCGAGGAGCGCCACCGCCACCGCTACGAGGTCAACAACGCCTACCGCGCGGACCTGGAGAAGACCGGCCTGGAGTTCTCCGGCCTCTCTCCCAAGGGCGACCTGGTCGAGTACGTCGAGTACCCGCGCGAGGTGCACCCCTACCTGGTGGCCACCCAGGCCCACCCGGAGCTGAAGTCCCGCCCGACCCGCCCGCACCCGCTGTTCGCGGGCCTGGTCAAGGCGGCCATCGAGATCAAGACCGCGGTCTCCGAGTAGTCCTCCCCGGTCGTTCACCGAACGGCGGCTCCGCGATTCCCGCGGGGCCGCCGTTCGGCGTTAGATTGTGTCGTACTGACGAAAAGGGGAGAGCGATGGACGAGCAGAGCCGCCAGGGGATCGCCGACGTGGCCGAGGAGTGGGAGGTCCGGGCCGGCGGGACGCCCTTCCAGGGCAAGGTCACCGGGGTCCGCAGCGAGGAGGTCCGGATGCCCGACGGCAGCTGGGCCCGCCGCGACTACCAGACCCACCCCGGCTCGGTCTCGGTGCTCGCCCTGGACGACGAGCAGCGGGTGCTGGTGCTGCGCCAGTACCGCCACCCGGTGCGCCAGCGGCTGTGGGAGCTGCCCGCCGGCCTGCTCGACGTGCCCGGCGAGAACCCGTGGCACGCCGCGCAGCGCGAGCTGTACGAGGAGGCGTACTGCAAGGCCGGCACCTGGCGGATCCTCGCCGACTACTACACCTCCCCGGGCGGCACCGACGAGGCGCTGCGGATGTTCCTCGCCACCGACCTGGCGCCGGCCGAGGGCGAGCGCTACGCGGCCCAGGGCGAGGAGCAGGAGATCGAGGTCGCCTGGGTGCCGGTACCGGAGCTGATCCGGCTGATCCAGGCCGGGAAGCTGCACAACCCGACCCTGGTCACCGGCACCCTCGCCGTGCACGCCGCGCTCACCGGCCCGGACGGGCTGGACGCGCTGCGCCCGGCGGACTCGCCCTGGCCGGCCCGCCCCTTCGAGGCCTGAGTCGGCCGCTCGGGGGACGGCCGGCCGCCGGTCGTTGAGTCGTTGGGGTGATTTGCGGATTCGTACGACCGGATGTCACCTCGGCTGAGCCGGACGGTCGAACTACGCTTCGCAGACAGGGCGCCCGTCCCGGGCCGCCTCCGCTGAACTCCGGAGGCCGGGCACCGGAAGCCGGGTGTCGGATGCCGAGCGCGGGATGACGTCGGGAGTGGCACGGGTGGCGAGGAAGACGGCGACGATGGACCCCGGCCCCGGCGCGCCCGCCGGGGCCGTCCCGGGCCTGGAGCGGCTGCCGGCCGCACCCACGCTGTTCGTCGGGCGGCGCGCCGAACTGGCCGCGCTGCGGGCGGCCGCCGCCCGCCCGGCGAGCGGGCGCTGCCCGGTGCTGGTGCTGGCCGGGCGCCCCGGCTCCGGACGGACCGTACTGGCCGCCCGCTTCGCCCGTACCGTCGCCGCCGACTACCCGGACGGCGTGCTGTTCGTCCGGCTGTCCGCCCCGGACGGCGGCCGGGTGCCGCCCGCCCGGGCCGCCCGGCTGCTGCTGGAGCAGCTCGACCCGCAGACCGCCGTGCCGCTGCCCGGGACGGGCGAGGACGGGCGGGACGAGCCGGGCTGCGTGGCGCTGCGCGAGGCGCTCGCCGGGCTGCGGGTGCTGCTCGTCCTGGACGACGTCCGGGACGCCGGGCAGGTGTGGCCGCTGCTCGCCGACGAACCGGGCTGCCTGGTGCTCGCCACCACGGCCGGGCCGCTCACCGGGATCGAGGACATCGACCCGGTGATCCTCGGCGGGCTGGACCGGCAGGCCTCCGGCGAGCTGCTGGCCGACCTGGTCGGCGGCACCCGGATCTCCTGCGACCCGGTCGGCGGGGCGGACCTCGCCGAGGCCTGCGCCTCCCGGCCGGCCGCGCTGCGGCTGATGGCGGGGTGGCTGCGCGGGAACCCGAAGATCGCGGTCACGGAGGCGGCGCGCGAGCTCAACCGGGTGGTGGGGGAGGAGACGGCGGTCACGGGGGCCGTCGCGGAGCCGGCCGCGGGAGGCGAGGCCGCCGCGGTTGCTTCGGCGAAGGAGAAGGAGAAGGAGAAGGGGAGGGCGCCGAAGAAGAAGGAGGGGGAGCGGGCGGCCAAGGCCTCCGGTGCCCCTTCGGCCGGGCCGGGCGGAGCAGCCGGGCCGGGCGGGGCCGCTCGGGGCCCCTCGGGGAAGGCGGCCCCGGGGAAGCCGGCGGAGGGCCGGGCCGGTGAGCCCGCCGCGGCCGCCGCCGCGGTGACCGAGTCGGCCGGTGACCCGGCGGCCTGGGTGAAGCCCGGCCCGGAGCTGGCCGAGCCGGTGCCCGTCCCCGACAACGATCCGCTGCTCGGCGCGTTCAGCCTGCTGTACCGCGGGCTGCCGGCCGCCCAGGCGCGGATGCTGCGCACCCTCACCCTGGCCCCGGCGCAGACCGCCGACCCGCGCACCGCCTCCGCCCTGGTCGGCTGCCCGGTGCCGGACGCGGCCGCGACGCTGGCCGCGCTGGCCGAGCGGGAGCTGCTCGGCGAGGAGGCGCCGACCGCCGACGGCACCCCGCGCTACCGGGTGCCCGGGCGGCTCTACCCCCGACTGGTCCGGCTGCGCGAGCAGGAGGACCGGCCCACCGAGACCGAGCTGGCCCGGGCCCGGTTGCTGGAGCGGCTGGTCCGGCTCACCGAGTCGGCCCGCGCGCTGCTCGACCCGGCGGCCGGCCCGGGCTCCGGTCAGGACCCGCTGCCCGCCCCGCTGCGGCTGCGCTCGGCCGCGCACGCCCGCGAGTGGCTGCTCGGCGAGCGGGAGCTGCTGCTCGGCGCGGTGGCCGACGCGATCGGCCAGGGCGACCTGGACGGATCGGCCGGGCGGCTGGTCACCGCGCTGCTGCGGGCCCTGCCGCTGACCGGAGCCGCCGCCCCCACCGACCTCTACCGGCTGCACGAGCTGGTGCTGACCGTCGCCGAGCGCAACGGCCGGCCCCGCCGGGCCTCGGCCGCGCTGCTCAACCTGGGCGACCTCCAGGCCTCGGCGGGCCGCTGGGAGCAGGCCGCCGCCCACTACCGGGCCGCCCTGGAGCACGCCCGGAGGGCCGACGACGAACCGCTCTGCGCCCGGGCCCTGGAGAGCGCCGCCAACTGCCACCGGGCGCTCGGCGACGCGGTGCGGGCCGCCGACTGGTACGGCCGGGCGCTCGGCCTGCGGCAGGCGCTCGGGGACCACGCGGCCGAGGCCCGGCTGCTCGCCCGGGTGGCCGAGGCGCACACCGCGCAGCGCCGCTTCGACGAGGCCGACCGAGAGTACCGGGCCGCGCTCGCGGTGCTGCGCCGGCTGGGCGACGAGCGGGGCCTGGAGGCCGTCGGGGGAGCCCTCGCGGACCTGCGGGAACGCGTCGACGCCGGGTGGTGATGGGCCTTTCGGAGGTATTGTCGGAAGTGCCCGGTTACGACGTCTTTGGTGGGTAAGTCGCAGGGGAAGCCTACGAATCTGCCAATGTGTTCGGAAAATTTATTCACTTTGGAAGGCTGACACGCCGCCTGGGCTTCATTACACTCGAACTCAGTCGCGCAGCGATCCCGGCCCCGGGCTGTCCCGGAGGCTTCCCCACGTGCGCGTCGCCCACCGGTCTTCTCCGGTCGGGACCCCCATGGCAAGAGGACGTGTTTAGCCGTGAAGGTCGGCATCCCCCGCGAGGTCAAGAACCACGAGTACCGCGTGGCCATCACGCCCGCCGGCGTGCATGAGCTGGTCCGCAACGGACACGAGGTCTACATCGAGGACAACGCCGGTGTCGGCTCCTCGATCCCGAACGAGGAGTACGTGGCCGCCGGCGCCACCATCCTCCCCACCGCCGACGAGGTGTGGGCCACCGCCGACCTGCTGCTGAAGGTCAAGGAGCCCATCGCCTCCGAGTACCACCGGCTGCGCAAGGGCCAGACCCTCTTCACGTACCTCCACCTGGCGGCCGACCGGGCCGGCACCGACGCGCTGATCGCCTCGGGCACCACCGCCATCGCGTACGAGACCGTGCAGCTGTCGAACGGCGCGCTGCCGCTGCTCGCCCCGATGTCCGAGGTCGCGGGCCGCCTGGCCCCGCAGGTCGGCTCGTACCACCTGATGCGTCCGGCCGGCGGCCGCGGCACCCTGCCGGGCGGCGTGCCCGGCACCCACCCGGCCAAGGCCGTCGTCATCGGTGGCGGCGTCTCCGGCTGGCACGCGGCCACCATCGCCGTCGGCATGGGTTACGAGGTGACCCTGCTGGACCGCGACATCAACAAGCTGCGCGAGGCCGACCGCATCTTCGGCACCAAGGTCAAGACCATCGTCTCGAACTCCTTCGAGCTGGAGAAGGCCGTCCTGGAGGCCGACCTGGTGGTCGGCGCCGTGCTGATCCCGGGCGCCAAGGCCCCGAAGCTGGTCACCAACGAGCTGGTCTCCCGCATGAAGCCGGGCTCCGTGCTCGTCGACATCGCCATCGACCAGGGCGGCTGCTTCGAGGACTCGCACGCCACCACGCACGACGACCCGACCTTCAAGGTCCACAACTCGGTCTTCTACTGCGTGGCCAACATGCCGGGCGCCGTCCCGAACACCTCCACCTACGCGCTGACCAACGCCACCATGCCGTACGTGCTGGAGCTGGCCAACCGCGGCTGGAAGGACGCGCTGCGCCGCGACGCCGCGCTCGCCAAGGGCCTGAACGTGCACGAGGGCCAGATCACCTTCCCGGCCGTGGCCGAGGCCTTCGGCCTGGAGTCGGTCTCCCTGGAGAGCGTGCTCGCCTGAACCCCCTGACCGCCCGGCGGTCGTTCGCCCCCGACCCGATCCCTTCGGGCCGGGGGCTTCGCCGTGCCCGTGAACGGCGGGTGGATCGGGTAGGTCGCTCTGTCGTCAATATCTGTCGGTCACGTCACCCGCCCGCAGAAACGTTGGGGCCGGTGACCCGCTCATCCCTTGACAGCAGCCCGCTCGATAGTCGACACATCCTGCCCACTACCGTGGATTGTGTTGCTGCGAACGCCTTGAACGGCCTAGAGTCGCAAACCGTCGGCATGCTGCCACGCTGACGAATCGACATAGAGTCCTGGATGCCCAAGGAGGTAAGACGACTTGTGAATGAGTCGACAATTGCTCCCGGGGGTGGTCAGCCAGGACTGGCGGCGCTCACCGCCGGCCAGCCGAGTGAGGAGCCCGGGGCCCGGCAGCCCTCCGTGGGCTCGGCCGAGGTCGGCTCGGTCGCACTCCGTACTTTCGAAGCACGCCAGAACACAGCACAGGTGACCACGGTGACCGATCACGACGCCGACTTGGCGGCCTACGGCCTGGCCTACGGCGAGTTCGCCTACGGCGCCTACGACGACCCGGACGCCGAGTACGAGCCGGACCCGGAGTACGCCGCCACGCTGGCCCCCGACGCCGCGCGCCAGCGCCGCGAGCGGGTCGGCCCGACCGGCCGTCCGCTGCCGTACTTCCCGATCCCCGCGCCGGTCGCCGAGCACGGCCCCGCCCAGATCATCGCCATGTGCAACCAGAAGGGTGGCGTCGGCAAGACCACGTCGACCATCAACCTGGGCGCGGCGCTGGCCGAGTACGGCCGCCGGGTGCTGCTCGTCGACTTCGACCCGCAGGGCGCGCTCTCGGTCGGCCTCGGCGTCAACCCGATGGAGCTCGACGTCACCGTCTACAACCTGCTCATGGAGCGGGGCCTGACGGCCGACGAGGTGCTGCTGAAGACGGCGGTCCCGGGGATGGATCTGCTGCCCTCCAACATCGACCTCTCCGCCGCCGAGGTGCAGCTGGTCAGCGAGGTGGCCCGGGAGTCCGCGCTGGCGCGCGCCCTGAAGCCGCTGCTGCCCGACTACGACTACGTCATCATCGACTGCCAGCCCTCGCTGGGCCTGCTGACGGTCAATGCGCTGACGGCCGCTCACAGCGTGATCGTCCCGCTGGAGTGCGAGTTCTTCGCGCTGCGCGGTGTCGCACTGCTGACCGAGACCATCGAGAAGGTCTGCGAGCGGCTCAACCCCGACCTGCGCCTGGACGGCATCCTGGCCACCATGTACGACTCGCGCACCGTGCACAGCCGCGAGGTGCTGGCACGCGTCGTCGAGGCGTTCGGCGAGCACGTCTTCCACACCGTCATCGGGCGGACCGTGCGCTTCCCGGAGACCACCGTCGCCGGCGAGCCCATCACGACGTACGCGACCAACTCGGTCGGTGCCGCCGCCTACCGCCAGCTCGCCAGGGAGGTGCTCGACCGGTGCCGCCCCGCCGAGTGAGTCTCCCGGGTGCCGACGAGCTGTTCCGGACCACGGGAGGGATGGCGCTGTCGCCCTCCCTCGCGCCGCGTCCGGCCGCCGAGGCATCCAGACCGGAGACCGCGCGGACCGTCAACGGCCGACCGGACGGCGCCGAGGGCACCGAGGCCGCCCAGGACGACCGGCAGGTGACGCCGGAGCAGCAGGTGGGCGCCTCGGTGCCGGCGCCCGCGCAGCGGTCCGGAGCGGGCGTCGGGCCCGCCGCAGGCGTCGCCGCGGCCGGACAGGCCGTCCAGGGCGGCCGGAGTGCCGCCCCGGCGGCCCGCACCCACCAGGGCGCCGCCGAGGAGCCGTCCGGTGCCGCCGGCCGTGCCCGGCCGCGCGGCCGCGCGCCGCGCCGGCCCAGCGGGCGCGAGCGGCACGACGAGAAGATCACGGTGTACGTGTCCGCCGAGGAGCTCATGGACCTGGAGCACGCCCGGCTGGTGCTGCGCGGCGAGCACGGCCTGGCCGTGGACCGCGGGCGGATCGTCCGGGAGGCCATCGCGGTCGTCCTGGCGGACCTGGAGCAGCGGGGCGAGGCCTCGATCCTGGTGCGGCGGCTGCGCGGCCGGTAGGCGGCGCGGAAGGGCGGCCGGCGGTTGCGCCGGGCGTCGAGGGGGGCCGCGGGCCCGGCGTGGGGAGGCCGCCGGAGCCGTGTCGGGCGCCGCAAGGCGCCGCAAGGGCGGCAGGAGGCCCGTGGGACGCGGGCCGGAGGGCCGGCGACGTCCCGGGTGCCGGAGGGCCGTGTCGGGCGCCGTAGGGGCGTTCCCGGGGCCCGGGGGACCCACCGTGGCCTGTTCGACGGGACGGGTGCGTGCGGAGGGGCTCGTACGGGCCGGTGAGCGCCTGCGGAGCGCCGGGCGGGCGCCGGTCCGGGGCGCGGGTGGCACGGCGTGTCGGTCGGCCCCCGGGCGGGGCCGGAGGCGGCGACGGGTGAAGATGGACCGTCATGCCCAGAACCGCCGGACCAGCCGCCACCGTCACCGCCACCACAGCCGCGAGCGCGACCGAGAACGAGTCGCGGGGCGGCTTCCGGGTACGGCTGGACAACTTCGAAGGCCCCTTCGACCTGCTGCTCAGCCTGATCGCCAAGCACCGGATGGACGTCACCGAGGTGGCGCTGGCCACCGTGACCGACGAGTTCATGGCGCACATCCGGGCGATGGGCCCCGACTGGGACCTGGACGCGGCGACCGAGTTCCTGGTGGTGGCCGCCACCCTGCTCGACCTCAAGGCCGCCCGGCTGCTCCCGGTGGCGGAGGTCGAGGACGAGGCCGACCTGGCCCTGCTGGAGGCCCGTGACCTGCTGTTCGCGCGGCTGCTCCAGTACCGGGCGTACAAGCGGGCGGCGGCGCTGTTCGGCGAACGCTGGGCGGCCGAGCTGCTGCGGCGGCCCCGGACCGCCGCCCTGGAGCCCCGGCACGCGGAGCTGCTGCCGGAGGTCGTCCTCGGCATCGGGCCGCGGCGGCTGGCCGAGCTGGCGGCCAAGGCGATGGAGCCCAGGCCCGCGCCGGTCGTGTACGTGGACCACATCCACACCCCGCCGGTGAGCGTGCGGGAGCAGGCCTCCCTGGTGGTGGGGCTGCTCACCGAGCTGGGCGAGGCCTCGTTCCGGCGGCTGGTGGAGGACGCGCCGGACGACCTGGTGGTGGTCGCCCGCTTCCTGGCGCTGCTGGAGCTGTACCGGGAGCGGGTGCTCGCCTTCGAGCAGCCGGAGGCGCTCGGCGAGCTGCTGGTGCGCTGGGTGGCCGAGGAGGGGCGGAGCGCGGTCGAGGTGACGGACGAGTTCGACCGGCCGGCCGGTGAGGCCGGTGGAGACGGCGGGGTCGGTGGAGACGGCGGGGTCGAGGAGGGTCGGCGGCGATGAGCGGACGGGACGAGGGCGGGCGGCCGGTGCGGCGCCCGCTGGGGATGCCGGGGCGGCCGAGGGCCGAGGAGTGGCTGGAGCCGGCCTTCGCGCTGCTGCCGGACCCGGTGGAGCCCGCGGGGCCGGTCGGGCCGGTGGAGCCGGCCGGGGCGGTCGTCGTGCACCAGAAGTCGGCCCCGCCGGCCTCCGGTGCCGAGGGGCCCGACGACGCCGGGCTGCGGGCCGACCTGGAGGCCGTGCTGATGGTCGTCGACGAGCCGGTGGCGGAGGAGCGGCTGGCCGGGGTGCTGGAGCGGCCCCGGGCCGAGGTGGCGGCCGCGCTGCGCGAGCTGTCCGCCGAGTACACGGCCCAGGGCCGCGGTTTCGACCTGCGGCTGGTCGCGGGCGGCTGGCGGTTCTACAGCCGGGACACCTGTTCCGCGGCCGTCGACCGCTTCCTCCTGGACGGCCGGCAGGCCCGGCTCAGCCAGGCCGCACTGGAGACCCTGGCGGTGATCGCCTACCGGCAGCCGGTGTCCAGATCCCGGGTTTCCGCCGTCCGTGGTGTGAACTGTGACGGCGTGATGCGTACCCTGGTACAGCGAGGACTGGTGGAAGAGGCCGGATCCGAGCCCGAAACAGGTGCGATCCTGTATCGGACGACGAACTACTTCCTGGAACGGATGGGGCTCCGCGGCCTGGACGAGCTGCCGGAGCTCGCTCCCTTCCTGCCCGAGGTCGACGACGTGGAAGCGGAGTCCCTGGAGGGCACGATGATCGCGGAGGCGGTCGCCGCCGCTGCCGCGCAGGCCGCGGACGGCAGTGGCGAGGCCGGTCGGGCCGGGCCCGATCGGTAGGGGGCGGTGAGGTCGGCCGAAACGACCGCACATCCCAGACGGAACGACGTACGGACACTTTGATGCGTAGCAGTGGCAACGGCAGGAACAGCAGCGGCGGCGGTAGCGGTCGCGGCGGACAGGGCGGGGGCCGGGGCGGCGGCTCCTCCTACGGCAGCGGCAGCGGTGGCGGCGGTAGCCGCGGCGGCTCGGGCTCGCGCGGGGGTTCGTACGGCGGCGGCAGCGGTGGCGGCTCCTCGTACGGGGGCGGCCGTGGCGGTTCGGGCTCGGGTTCGAGCGCGGGTTCGCGCGGCGGCTCGTTCGGCCGTGACGACCGGCGCGACGACCGCCGTCGGGACGACCGTCGGGACGACCGCCGCTACCCGGACCGCCCGCTGCGGCCCGAGGAGCGCCGGTACGACCGCCCCGAGTACGGCGGCGGCCCCAACGCCACCCCGGCCCGCGGCGGCTACGCCGGCCGGCGCCCCAGCCCGGCCCCGCGCCCGCGCCGTGAGGGCCAGGGCGCCCCGGGCGACCCGCGCCGTCAGCCGCAGCGCTCCCGCGAGCTCCAGGCCAAGATCGAGGACGCCGTCCTCGCCCGGCACGACAAGCCGGCCGTCAAGCTGCCCAAGACCTTCGGCGAGCCCGAGGGCGAGCGCCTCCAGAAGGTGCTGGCCCGGGCCGGCATCGGCAGCCGCCGCGCCTGCGAGGAGCTGATCGAGCAGGGCCGGGTCGAGGTCAACGGCAAGCGCGTCACCGAGCAGGGCAAGCGGGTCGACCCGCAGAACGACGAGATCAAGGTGGACGGCCTGACCGTCGCCACCCAGTCGTACCTGTTCTTCGCGCTGAACAAGCCGGCCGGCGTGGTCTCCACCATGGAGGACCCGGACGGCCGCCAGTGCCTGGGCGACTACGTGACCAACCGGGAGACCCGGCTGTTCCACGTCGGCCGCCTGGACACCGAGACCGAGGGCATCATCCTGCTCACCAACCACGGCGAGCTGGCCCACCGCCTCACCCACCCGCGCTACGGCGTGACCAAGACCTACCTGGCCGCGATCCAGGGCCCGATCCCGCGCGACCTGGGCAAGCGGCTGGCCCAGGGCGTGGAGCTGGAGGACGGTTACGCGCGCGCCGACAGCTTCAAGGTCATCTCCAACATCGGCAAGAACTACATGGTCGAGGTGACCCTGCACGAGGGCCGCAAGCACATCGTCCGCCGGATGCTGGCCGAGGCCGGCTTCCCGGTCGAGAAGCTGGTGCGCACCCACTTCGGCCCGATCGCCCTGGGCGACCAGAAGTCGGGCTGGCTGCGCCGCCTGACCAACCCGGAGGTCGGCCAGCTGATGCGCGAGGTCGGCCTGTAGGCCCCGTCCGCTCCACCGGAGCCCCCGGTCGCACGTGCTGCGGCCGGGGGCTCCGGCGTTCCCGCGGCGGGGTCGGGTCGGCGCGCGGGCGTCCGTGCGCGGACGCCCGGTGCGGATGTGCTGTGGGGATGTCCGGGGGCGGATGTCCACGTTTCGGACGGGTCGTGTGAGCCGGGACGCAACCGCTGGTCACGGCCTTGTCAGCGCCATGATCCGTGGCCGAGGATGGCCACCGGAGCGCCGCCCCGCCCGGTGGCGGGACTGCGCCAGCACGGGGTGCGCGGGTCGGGGCGGGAGCGGCCGACGGAAACGGGCGAGCAGGGGGAGAGGGCGTCGTGTCCGATGCAGCACTGGGGCGGGCCGGCGGACAGGCCCTCGGCGCGCTGGGACTGGCGGAGCCGGACGGGCAGGTCTACGCGGCCCTGGTGGCCAGCCCGCAGTCCACGGCGGAGGAGCTGGCGGAGAGCTGCGGGCTGACGTTCCAGCAGAGCGTGCGGGCCCTGGACCGGTTGGCGCAGCAGGGCATGGCCACCCGGGCGCCGGTGGACCGGCACCGCTACCTGCCCGTCCCCCCGGACGTCGCGATCGGCACCCTGATCGGCCACCGGGAGTCGGAGCTGCGCTACGCCCGGGCCGAGATGCACCGGCTGATGGACGCCTTCCGGGAGGCCTCGCGGTACACCGACCCGGCGCACTCGGTGGAGGTGCTGACCGGCGGCGAGGCGATCGCCCAGCGGCTGGAGCACATCACCGAGACCAGCCAGTACCAGGTGCGCGGCTTCGACCGCCCGCCGTACATCCAGGACCCGGTGGCGCCGTTGACCCTGCAGCGGCGGCGGCTGCGCGAGGGCGTGAAGTTCCGGACGGTCTACGACCGGGAGGCGGTGGCCTGGCCGGGGCGGCTGGAGAAGAACATCCTGGTCGGCGTCGAGGACGGCGAGGAGGCGCGGGTCCGGCCGACGCTGCCGATGAAGATGATCATCTCGGACGACCGGATGGCGATCATCCCGATCAGCGTCGGCGACAGCGTGCTGGACGCCGCGTACGTGATCCACCCCTCGGCGCTGCTCCAGGCGCTGGACACGCTGTTCGAGGCGGAGTGGGAGCGGGCCGTCCGCCTGCAGGCGGCGGTCGGCACCGAGGACGCCGGGTCGGAGCCGGAGACCGACCACCGCAAGCTGCTGGGCCTGCTGGCGGCCGGGCTCACCGACGAGTCGATCGCCCGGTCGCTCGGCTGGAGCGCCCGGACCACCCAGCGCCGCCTCCAGAGCCTGATGCGCTCGCTGGGCGCCACCACCCGCTTCCAGGCCGGGATGGCGGCCCGGGAGCGGGGGTGGCTGTAGCGGGGACGGGCGGCTCCGTCAGCTCCAGGGGCTGAGCGAGGCCCAGCGGCCGTCCGGGCCGCGCTCGACCTTCTCCAGGCCGACCACGGCGGTGCGGTTCAGCCGCCCGTAGATGTGCGGGAACAGCACGCCCGGAGTGGCACCCGGCGGCGGGGCGCCGTGCGGGGCCTCCCACTTCACCATCGGCTCCACCAGCGACTCCTCGATCAGCAGCGCCATCAGCGGGTCGGGGGTGTCGGAGAAGAAGGCGTTGGCCACCGCGAGCGCCGTCCGCTCGTCCGCCGAGCAGTGGATGAACCCGTCGGTGAGCAGCGACGCGGTGGCGTACGGGCGGCCGGGGTCGGACAGCCAGTCGTCCAGGGGGGCGAGGTGGAGGATCATGGTTCCTTTTCTACCCGTTGTCTCCGGATTGGTCCTGGGGTGCCGCCCGCGGCGGTCAGAGCCCGGCCACCTTGGCGGAGGCGGACACCTCGTACACCAGGGTGAGGGTGCGCCGGGCGCCGGGGGCGAGCGGGACGTCCCAGCGGACGATCCCCTCGGCGTCGAAGGAGTCCGGCGCCGGGGAGCACTCCTCCTTGCGCAGCCGCACCTCGACCGCCGACACCTCGGAGACCGGCACCCGCTCGCGCACCGTGACGATCCGCTCGTCCCGCTCCTCCGGGCCGGAGAAGCGGGACAGGTGCAGCCGGACCGTCCGGGTGGTGGTCTGGCGGCCGGTGAGGCCGGCGGTGGCCTGGCGCTCCTCGCTCTCCCGCACCACCCGGTAGCCGTCCGAACTGCCGAAGGACAGCTCGGCCTCGGCACCGGCGGCGGTGAAGCGCAGCTCGCCGCGGCCGGTGAAGCCGCTGCCGCGGACCAGCTCGACCGGGCCGGACAGCAGCGGGTGCCCGGCCGCGTTGCGGAACCGGACCACCTGGGTGACCAGCGGGGACAGCTCCGGGGCGCAGGCGTACTCGCTGCCCGCCGGGCCGGTGAAGGCGCCCAGCGGCACCCGGTGCGCGCGGCCGTCGGAGGGCACGGTCGCGGGGGCGGGGGCGGGCAGCACCCGGACCTCGCCGCCGTCGTCCACGCCCGGCACCCGGGAGGCCGGGCCCAGGACGGCGACCGCCTCCTCGCGCAGCTCGACCTCGACCGTGCGGCGCTCCTCGTCGGTGCGCTCGCGCAGCACCAGGACGTCCTCGGCCACCGCGGGCGGGGCGGTGGCGAGGGCGGAGCGGGCGGTGGAGAAGGTGAGCCGGGCGTTCGTCCAGTCCTCGCCGGTGCGCTGCCAGACCACCGCCTCCGACTCCAGGCGCAGCTCGCCGCCGTCCAGGGTCGCCCGGTAGGAGGGCCGCCACAGCGCGCAGGGCACCAGGTGGGAGACGGTCAGCTCGGCGGGGCCGGGCCGGGCCGCCTCGACGGTGAGCTCCAGGTGGGCGGTCAGCTCGGCCGGGTCCTCCTCGGCCTCGTCCAGGGCGGTCAGGGCCTGCGAGCGCTCCTCCTCCAGGCGGCGCAGCCGGGAGTGGGTGGCGCGCAGCTCCTCGCCGTAGCGCTCGCGCTCGGCGTCCACCCGGTCGAGCTCCCGGGCCCAGCGGTTGGGTTCGAGCTCGCCGAGGCCCGCCGCCTCGCCGATCTCGCGCAGCAGGTCCGCGGAGAGCTGGGCGAGCAGGGCCAGCCGGGCCTCCAGCCGGGCCCGGGCCTGGTCGGCCAGCCGGCTCTCGGCGTCCAGCCGGTGCAGCCGGTGGCGCAGGTCGGAGTCCTCCGGGCCGGGCGGCAGCGGGGCGCGCGGGGCCCAGCCGCGCACCAGCCGGGACTCCAGCACCCGGACGCCGTCGGTGCCGGACTCGACGCGCAGGGTGCGGTCGACGGCGAGGGCGGTGAGCGGGCCGAGGCGCAGCCGCTGCACGCCCGCGGCGAGCGCGACCGTCGTGCCGCGCTCGACCTGGCCGCGGTCCTCCAGGCAGGTCACGGCGGTGACGGGGAGGGGAAGGGTGACGGGGAGGGGACGGGTCTCGACGGTCATCGCTCAGTTCCTCCGGTTTCCGCCGACGATGGCCTTTCCGGCCGGGATCTTGATCAGGTAGCCGCCGTCCAGTTCGGTGCGTCCGCCCGGCGGCAGGTCGACCCGCCAGAGCCGGGTGCTGGGCGGGCAGTCCGGCGTGGAGACGGTCGGGGCGTGCCAGTCGGCCCGCTCCTCGATCCGGATCTCGGCGTCGGAGCCGACCGGCACCCGCTCGCGGACCTCCACCGTGACGGCGCGTCCGAGCCGGTTGGCCAGCTGGACGTGCACCCGGTGGTCGAGGACGGTGCTGTTGCCCTTCAGCATGCCGGTGGTGGACTCGTGCAGCTCGGTGCGGCGCGCCACCTCGATGCTCTCGGCGACACCGATGCCCAGCCGACGGGTGCCGCCGGGGGCCAGCGTGGGCAGGGCGGCGGTGAGCAGGAACTCGTCGTCCACGGTGACCTCGGCCGGGCCGGCCAGGACGGCCTGGTCGGTGCGGTTGGCGAGCACCAGGGTCGCGTACACCTTCTCCTCGACGGCGGGGACGGTGACGTACTCGGGGCGGACGGCGAGCGGGATCTCACCGACGGTGACGGTGTGCCAGGTGCCGTCGGACGGGATGTCGGCGGGGGCGGCGGCGTCGAAGCGGTGGTCGAAGGAGCCGGCCGACTCGCGGGGCGGGACGGCGTGCCGGGGGAGGGCGAGGGTGCGGAGCTGCGCGGTGCCGCTGCCGCCGGGTGCTGTCCAGGCGGGTTCCTCGTACTCGAATCGCTCGAACTGTGCGGGCCGTGCGATGTGGCCGGTTCGTTCGGGGCGGGGGTGCAGGGTGCCGCGCCGGGTGGCGGGCTCCTCGGGGCCGGCCAGGACGAGGTCGGGGTAGTCGAGCAGGGTGGCGTCCGGGGCGAGGCCGGGTGGCGGCGGGGGCGGGGCGGCGTGGCCGACGCGGCGGCGGGCCTCCCCGGGCGGGAAGCCGCCCGGGCCCTGCGGCGGCGGCGCGGCGGCGGCGACCGGGTAAGGGGTGGGCGGCGGGGCGCCGTAGCCGGCGAAGCCACCGGGGGCGATCGGGGCGCCCGGCTCGATCGGGGCGCCCGGTGGCGCGGGCATCGGCTGGTCGGCGTTCAGCAGGCCGCCTGCGCCGTACGGGACGGTGGGGGCGAACTGCTCCTCGGCCGCGAAGGCCTCGGCCCGGGAGCCGCCCGGACGGACGCCGCCGAGGCGGGCGGAGCGGGGCGCCACGGCGGCCGACACCGCGATCGGGGTCTCGCGTCGCGGGGCGGGGCGGTCGGCGCCGGCCGCGTCGTAGCCGGTGAAGAGGTCGGCCAGGCCGGCCGGGGGCTCGCGCCAGCCGGAGGGCGGCGGGGCGGGCTGGCTGCGGCCGATCCGCAGCGAGGCGAGCCGGGGCAGGTCGGTGCGGCGGTCGAGGTCGGCGGTGGACAGGGCGAGGCGCACGCCCGTCCAGTCCTCGCCGGTGCGCTGGGCGACGGCGGCGCGCAGGACCAGGTGGGCCGTGTCGGCGCCGGTCCGGTAGGACAGCCGGTAGGCCGGGACCCAGCGGGCGGCGGGGACGCCGTACTCCAGTTCCAGCTCCATGGCCTGGACCTGGTCCTGGTCGTGGTCGTGGCCCTGGTCCTGGGCGGGGTGGGTGCTCGCGGTGGTGAGGGTGAGCAGGACGGTGGTGCTGGTGCCGACCGGTTCGGTCCGGTCGGCGGTGGACGCCCGCTCCAGCCGGTCGGCGGCCAGGTCGCGCTCGTGGTCGGCGAGTTCCAGCTGCCGGGTGAGCTCCTCGGCGCGCTCCTGGAGCCGGGCCAGCCGCTCCTCGACGAAGTCGGCGAGCTCCAGCCAGGCGTCGGCGGGCGTGCGGCGCAGCGGTTCGTCGCGTCGGCGCTGCGGGGGGACGGCGCGCAGCGCGGCGGTCTCGGCGATCGAGGCCTGGACCAGTCGCAGGCGTTCGCCGAGCGCGCTACGGCGCTCGTTGGCCTCGTCCAAGTCCCGCTTCAGTTCCGGGAGTTCGCCCGGTTCACGGAGTTCGGCGAGCAGCTCCAGCCGGGCCTCGGTGACGGCGGCGCCGGCCGGTCCGGCGAGCACCCGGGCGCGCAGCGAGCGGCCGTCCAGGGCGGCGGGCAGGCCGGTCAGCCGCAGCCGTCCGCCGGGCGGGACCGGGACGGTCGCCCGTCGGCGGCACACCGCGCCCTCGGCGTACACGACGACGGAGTCCAGGACCGACGGGTGGGCCGGTACGGCCGGCGGTTTCGACTGCCCGCTCCGGCCGCTGTGCTGATCGTCCATGCGCAACCCCTTCGTTCGCGTGTCGCCCGCCGCGTGGCGCTCGTCGTGCCGTCCTGCTGTTCCCGCGGTGCTCGCCCGTGCCTTCCCCTTTCCCGGGCGGCCAGTCTGCCCGGCTTCGGGGCGGACGTCGCAGGATTTCCGGGTGCGGCGCGTGCACTGTGTGGGACGGGGGCGGGCGCGTCGCGGTTGCCGGTGCCGGAAGCTGCCGGGGCCGCCCCCGTGGTTGCCGGGTGGCGGGTGGGGACTTGGGCGGGGCGGATGAGGGAGGATGGGGCGCGGGTGCTCCCGGACGGTTCCGGCACCTGTCGAGAATCGTGATGAGGAGAGCGACCCGCCATGCGCACTGCCGTCGTCGTCGGCACCGGACTGATCGGCACCTCCGCCGCGCTCGCCCTGACCGCTCGCGGGCTGACCGTCCACCTGGAGGACGCCGACCCGGACGCGGCCCGCACCGCCGAGTCACTCGGCGCGGGCATCACCGACCCGGTCGACGGCCCGGTGGACCTGGCGATCATCGCCGTGCCGCCCGCGCTGGTCGGCAAGGTGCTCGCCGACTGCCAGCGCCGCAACCTGGCCCACTGGTACACCGACGTCGCCAGCGTGAAGGCCGGCCCGGGCAGCGAGGTCGCCGAGCTCGGCTGCGACACCGTCCACTACATCGGTAGTCACCCGATGGCCGGCCGCGAGCGATCCGGCCCGCTGGCCGCCCGCGCCGACATCTTCGAGGGCCGCCCCTGGGTGCTCACCCCGACCGCGGACACCGACACCGAGACGCTCAACGCCGCGCTGGAGCTGGTCGCGCTCTGCGGCGCGGTGCCGATCGTGATGGACGCCGCCGAGCACGACCGGGCGGTCGCCCTGGTCTCGCACGCCCCGCAGCTGGTCTCCTCGCTGGTCGCGGCCCGCCTGGAGAACGCCGACGAGACCGCCATAAGGCTCTCCGGCCAGGGCGTGCGCGACGTCACCAGGATCGCCGCCTCCAACCCCGGTATGTGGGTCGACATCCTCTCCGCCAACGCCGGCGCGGTCGCCGACGTGCTGGAGGGGGTCGCCCGCGACCTCGGCGAGACCGTCACCGCGCTGCGCGCCATGCAGGCCGACGAGGAGGGCGAGCGCCGGGTGGGCGCGGCCGGGATCGAGGCGGTCATGCGGCGCGGCAACACCGGCCAGGCCCGCATCCCCGGCAAGCACGGCGCGCCGCCCACCCGCTACGAGACCCTGGCGGTCGTCCTGGGCGACCAGCCGGGCGAGCTGGGCCGGCTGTTCGGGGAGGTCGGCGAGGCCGGGGTCAACATCGAGGACGTCGTCATCGAGCATTCGACCGGGCAGCAGGTCGGCTTCGTCCAGCTGTCGGTGGCGCCGACGGCGGTGAAGCGGCTGACCAAGGCGCTGCGGGCGAGCGGCTGGAGCGTACGGGACTGAGGTGCGGGGCGTGCGGGGCTGAGGTGCGGGGCCGGTCGGGGCGGGCCGGAGGGGCCTGGCGGTCGGGCCTGGTTTCGGGCTTGGTCCCGGGCCCGGAGGTCGGCCGACCGGCGGCGGAGCGGGTCACGGCGGCGGTCCATTAACCTTGAGGGAGACATCCCCGGCCGTCCGCCTGCCCAGGCTCCGGCTCCCATGCTCAGAGAGAGGTTCGCCCGTGGACACTGCCGACCGAGCGCACGCCCCGGTCGTCGTCGCCATCGACGGACCTTCCGGCTCCGGCAAGTCGACCGTCTCGCGGGCGGTCGCCGCCCGGCTGGGCCTGAGCTTCCTGGACACCGGCGCCATGTACCGGGCGATGACCTGGTGGATGCTGGTCAACGAGGTCGACGTCGAGGACCCGGAGGCGGTGGCCGTCGCGTGCGGCAAGCCCGTCATCGTGTCGGGGACGGACGCCGACGGCCCCACCATCACGGTGGACGGCCAGGACGTGTCCGGCCCGATCCGCGGCCCCGAGGTGACCGCCAAGGTCAGCGCCGTGTCCGCGGTGCCGGCCGTACGGTCCCGGCTGGTGGACTTGCAGCGCGGCTGCGCCGAGGTCGCCGAGCGCGGCATCGTCGCCGAGGGCCGGGACATGGGGACCGTGGTGTTCCCACAGGCCACCGTCAAGGTCTTCCTGACCGCCTCCGTGGAGGCCCGGGCCGCGCGCCGGGCGGCCGAGCTGCGGGCCAAGGGCGTGGACGAGGCGACCATCACCGCGATGGCCGCCGACCTCGCGCGCCGCGACGCCGCCGACTCCTCGCGGGAGACGGCCCCGCTGGCCCAGGCCGCGGACGCGGTGCTGGTGGACACCAGCGAGCTCACCCTGGAGCAGGTGATCGACCGGATCGCCGGGCTGGTGGAGGAGCGGGCCGGGCTGTCGTCGGTCTGACCGACCGATCGGCCGATGGTCCGACCGACTGATCGGCTGATCGGCCGACCGGACGTCGGACCGGCGCTGATCGACCGGGTACCGGAGCGGCCGTGGAGGCCGGTCCGACCCACTGAACGAACCGCGGGCCGTCGAGGCGCCGCGGCGGAAACCATCGCGCTGCCCCGAGCGGGGCAGGTACGCACGGCACGCCCCTGGGAAGGGCCGGGCCGGGAAACGGAACAGACGAACATGACCGCAGAGCACGACACCGCCGATCACGGCGGGCTGGACGCCGCCGACTACGCCGAGTTCATGGCCCTCGCGGCCGAGGAGGGCATCGACCTCGACGGCTTCGACGCCGAGGACGGCGGCGCGCACGTCCGGCTGCCGGTGCTGGCCGTGGTCGGCCGCCCGAACGTCGGCAAGTCGACCCTGGTGAACCGCATCATCGGCCGCCGCGAGGCCGTCGTCGAGGACAAGCCGGGCGTCACCCGCGACCGGGTCACGTACGAGGCCAGCTGGAACGGCCGCCGCTTCAAGGTGGTCGACACCGGCGGCTGGGAGATCGACGTCCTCGGCATCGACGCCATGGTGGCCGCCCAGGCCGAGCTCGGCATCGAGCAGGCCGACGCGGTGCTGTTCGTGGTGGACGCCAAGGTCGGCGCCACCGACACCGACGAGGCCCTGATCAAGATCATCCGCCGGGCCGGCAAGCCGACCGTCCTGTGCGCCAACAAGGTCGACGGCCCCTCCACCGAGGCCGAGGCCGCCTACCTGTGGTCGCTGGGCCTGGGCGAGCCGTACCCGGTCTCCGCCCTGCACGGCCGCGGCTCCGGCGACCTGCTGGACGCCGTCATGGACGCGCTGCCCGAGGCCCCGCCGCAGACCTTCGGCGACGCCGCCCCCGGCGGCCCGCGCCGCATCGCGCTGATCGGCCGGCCCAACGTCGGCAAGTCCAGCCTGCTGAACAAGGTCGCCGGCGAGGAGCGGGTCGTCGTCAACGAGCTGGCCGGCACCACCCGCGACCCGGTCGACGAGATGATCGACCTCGGCGGCAAGACCTGGAAGTTCGTGGACACCGCCGGTATCCGCCGCCGGGTCCACCTGACCGCCGGCGCCGACTTCTACGCCTCGCTGCGCACCTCCTCCGCGCTGGAGAAGGCCGAG
This sequence comes from Kitasatospora sp. NPDC056273, assembly GCF_042268845.1. Lineage (NCBI taxonomy): Bacteria > Bacillati > Actinomycetota > Actinomycetes > Kitasatosporales > Streptomycetaceae > Kitasatospora > Kitasatospora sp. NPDC056273. The sequence continues at coordinate 36,209 of NZ_JBHJSJ010000023.1, forward strand.
GTCGCGGTCGTCCTGATCGACGCCAGCGAGACCCTCGCCGAGCAGGACACCCGGATCATCTCGATGGCCGTCGAGGCCGGGCGCGCCGTCGTCGTCGCCTACAACAAGTGGGACCAGCTCGACGAGGAGCGCCGCTACTACCTGGAGCGCGAGATCGAGCGCGACCTCGTCCAGGTGCAGTGGGCCCCGCGGGTCAACGTCTCGGCCAAGACCGGCCGGCACATGGAGAAGCTCGTCCCGGCGATCGAGACCGCGCTGGAGGGCTGGGAGACCCGCATCCCGACCGCGCGCCTGAACGCCTTCCTCGGCGAGCTGGTCGCCGCCCACCCGCACCCGATCCGCGGCGGCAAGCAGCCGCGTGTCCTGTTCGGCACCCAGGCGGGCACCCGTCCGCCGCGCTTCGTGCTGTTCGCCTCGGGCTTCCTGGAGGCCGGCTACCGGCGCTTCATCGAGCGCCGGCTGCGCGAGGAGTTCGGGTTCGTCGGGACGCCGATCTCGATCTCGGTGCGGGTCCGGGAGAAGCGCAAGAAGAAGTAGTAGGAGCAGCAGCAGTCGGTAGGACCGGTCGGTCCGCCGACCGATGGCCGGAGGGCCTCGCCACGGTGGTGGCGGGGCCCTCCGGCGTGTCCGGGGTGGGTTTCCCGGTCGGGGCCGGTCCGGGGTGCGGGCCGGGGTGCGGGCCGGGTGTCAGCGGTGGTCGACGGTGGGGCCCGGGGGGAGGGAGAGCATCTGGCGGTGGCGGCCGCCGCTGGACGGCGCGGGGGCGAGACCGGTGGCCGTACCCATCACCGGGGAGGGCGCGGGCGGCGCCGGCGGTGCGGGCGCGGGCACCGGCATCGGGTGCGGAGCCGCGCCCAGGTAACCGGCCGCGACCCAGCCCTGACCGTCGGTGAACTGGGCGGCGGGGACGGCGGGTTGGTCCTGGACGGGGGCCGGGGCGGCGGGGCCGAGGTTGTCGCCGGTGGGGGGCTCGGGGTGGTGGCCGTGGTGGTGGCCGGTGCTGTGGGTGCCGGGGTGGGCGCTGCTGGTGTGACGGCCGGTGTGGCTTCCGGCGTGCGTGCCGGGGTGGCCTCCGCCGGTGTGGTTGCCGGTGTGGGAGTTGCTGTGGGGGGTGGTGTGGGCGCCGGTGTGGCCCCCGCTGTGGCTGTGCTGCTGGCCGCCGGTGGGGCCGGAGCCGTGGTGCTGGGAGCCCGGCATGAACTGGGGGAGGCCCGGCGTCTGGCCCGGGAGGGTGTGGAAGGTCTGCTGCTGGGGCGGGTACGGGCGCTGCTCGCCGTGCAGCGGGTAGCTGTCGCGGACCGCGAAGCCGGTGAACTTCAGGTCCTCCTCGTTCGAGCGGTCACCGGGCAGGGCGCGGAAGAGGCGCCGGTACTCGGAGTACAGCTCGTCGTAGATCGGCGTCGCGGAGTGCGGGTGCTCGGCGTCGTACGAGGGGCGCATGCCCGGGATCGAGCGCGAGGCGCTGGCGGACCGGCCGGGGGACGCGGAGACGTCGTAGCTGTACACGTAGGGGCCAACGAGCGAGAGGGGCGGGGGATGCGGGCCCTGGGGGCGGGGGTGCGCCTACACGCCGGAGTGCGCAACGGGTGCGCGCGCCGGGCGGGGTGTGGGCACGCCGGGGCGGACGCGGGCACGGCGGAGTGAAGCGGGGCGCGCAGGGTGCGGGCGGGGTGCGGCGGGGTGTTCCCGGGCATGGCGCGCGGCGGGGTGTCGCGGGCGTGCGCCCGCCGGACGGCTGCCGTGGGGGTGGGCGGCGGCCGTCCGGCGGGTCGGGGCGCGGAGCCGGATCAGGTGCCGGCGAGCGGGAGGGAGGCGGCGACCACCTGGCCCAGCGCCACCGCCCGTTCCAGCGCCTGGCGCAGCAGGTCCTCGCGGGGCTGCCGGCCGACCATGCCGGCCGGCACGGCGTACATCGTCACCTCGGAGAGCTGGCTCGCGGCCATCCGCCAGGCGTCGGTGACCTGGAGCGGCTGGTGCGCCTGCCACCAGCCGGTGCTGCCGCCGGCCGCGGCGGGCTGGAGGATCGCGTGCAGCTTGCCCATCGCGACCAGGACGGACCAGCCGGGCAGCTGGTCCGGGGTCTCGTCGAGGTCGGTGACGGGCTGGAAGCCGGCGTCCTGGAGCAGGTCGAGGAACTCGTCCTCGCCCGAGGTGCTGCCGGGGCGGCCGACCGGCCCGGTCGGCTCGACCACCAGCGAGGCGTGCCCGACCTTGCCGTGCAGGACCAGCCCGCAGGTGATGCCGAGGATGGCGGCCTGGCCGGGGGCGGCCGGCTGGGTCGGGGCCGGGCCGACGGGCGCGGCCGGCGCGGGGGCGCTCGGCACGGCGGCGGGGACGGCGAGGTCCGGGCCGCCGGGCTGGGTCTGGCTGATGCTGCGGACGGCGCCCGCCAGCTGCTCCTCGGAGACCGGGACGACCTGGGAGGGGATGCAGCGGGCGTGCGCGAAGGCGAGGACGGCGGTCTCGTCGCCGACGAACAGCACGGTGCTGGTGGGCTCCACGTGCGTGTCGCCGGGGGTCCGGCAGGAGGTGCACTCGTAGCCGTCGGGGGCGCGGTCGCCACCTAGCAGGCGGTCGGCTTCGTCGTCGCCGATCTCGGACCGGACCTCGTCGCTGACGTCGAGCATGCGCGGCACAGGGTCTCCTCGGATGGGTGTGGATGGGGTGCTGGGGCGGACACGGAGAGGTCGCCATGCCCAACGGGCCCTTGTGTCAGGCGTCACGGGTGCCCCTGGAGGCTGACGTGAATTGCCTCGGATCCGACCGCACCGCGTGTTCTCGTGGTCGCAATCTGTCGATGTCGGTGCCGGGACTGCCGGAATCAAACAGTGAGGTGAGTCACGGAGTCCGGATGTTTGATCTAGGAATCGACGGTTAAAGCGGACAATTCGGGCATGATTGCATGGTCGTTACCGCTGGTAACCCTTGGCTGAGCTGGGCAGACCGTCGAAGTTTTGGATTCCCCGTTGATCGGCTCGTAGCTTCTTGGACGGCGCAACGAGCGCCACCCGGGTTCACCCCCGACGCACAGCCCCCCGGTCCGCCGGGCGTGGCAGGTGCCCGCCGACGCGATCGCTCGAACACGTCGTCGGCGAGCGGCTGGGTGGCCGGGGCGGCAAGCGGCACGTCCGACACGTGCCCGGCCGCCCGACGGACGCAGCGAGTGATCACGGCCCTTCCCGGGGTCTGGTTCCGCATGCCCGCCCGGGGCTGTCGAGAGGAACCTCATGACCTTCCGTAACGAGACCGCCGCTGCCACCACCTCCACCGCCACCAAGCGCAACCGCGTTCGGATGGCTGTCGTGGCGGGCGCCGCTGTCGCGGCCCTGCCGGTGGCCGGCCTCGTCACGGCCACCTCGGCCTCCGCCGCCTCCGTCTCCACCTGGGACGCCGTCGCCCAGTGCGAGAGCGGCGGCAACTGGGCCATCAACACCGGCAACGGTTTCTACGGCGGTCTGCAGTTCACCTCCAGCACCTGGGCCGCGTTCGGTGGCACCGCCTACGCGTCGCAGGCCAACCAGGCCACCAAGGCGCAGCAGATCGCCGTCGCGGAGAAGGTCCTCGCCTCGCAGGGCCCGGGCGCCTGGCCCGTCTGCTCCGTCAAGGCCGGCCTGACCAAGGGCGGCGCCCCGGCCGCCGTCGACACCTCGGCGGGCTCCGCCGCCGGCTCGACCGCCGCCAAGCCGGCGCAGACCCCGAAGCCCGCCGCCAAGCCGGCCGAGGCCCCGAAGGCCGCGCCCAAGGCCCAGGCCGCGCCGAAGGCTCAGGCCGCGCCGAAGAACGACGCCGCCGCGCCGAAGGCTGCCGCCCCGAAGGCCGACGCTCAGAAGTCCGCGCCGAAGGCCGACCAGGGCGCCAAGTCCTGGAACCGCTCGAACGACGCCAAGCCGGCCGCCAAGGGCGACTACACCGTCAAGGCCGGTGACACCCTGAGCTCCATCGCCGCCGCGCAGGGCCTGGACTGGCACGACCTGTACCAGAACAACGCCAAGGTCATCGGTGGCAACCCGGACCTGATCTTCCCGGGCCAGACCCTCAGCATCTGAGGTCTGCCCAGCTGAGGCCTCCTCGAGCACGTGAGGCCCCGTGCGCAGCCGGCATCGGCTGCCCGGGGCTCACCGTGCCGGTGCCCGACCGGGTGCCGATGTGCTGACCTGTCGGTTCGCTGATCTGTCGGTGTGTCGGCTGTCGGTGCGTCGACGTACGGATGTGCGTACCGATGTGCACGGCTTTCACGGCCGCTTCTCCGCCGCGCGGGTTCCTCCGCCGGCCGGGGGAGCGGCCGTCGGCGTTCCCGCGGGCAGGAGTCGGGGTCGCGCGGGGGTGCGCCCGCCTTCGGCGGCGACCGGGCTGGGCGCGGGGCTGGGCCCGGGTGGGCGCGGGTCGGCCCGGGTGGGCGCGGTGCGGGAGGATGGTGGGGTGATCCAGGGCGAGCTGTTCGGTGATCCGGGCGGGTCCCCGGGCGCGCGCGAGCGCTCCCAGCCGGCCCCCGGCGCCGTCCTGCTGCCCGGTTGGCTGGACCTCGACGCGCAGCGGCGCCTGGTCGCCGCCTGTCGGGAGTGGGCCCGCCCGCCGGCCGGTCTGCACGCCGTGCGGATGCCCACCGGCGGGATGATGTCCGTCCGGATGGTGAGCCTCGGCCTGCACTGGTACCCGTACGGGTACCGGGAGGTCGCCGAGGACGGCGCGCCCGTCAAACCGTTCCCGCGGCTGCTCGGGGACCTGGCGCGCAGGGCCGTCGCCGAGGCGTACGGGGCCGCGCTGGGGGAGGTCGCGGGGGCGGCGTCGTACGCGCCGGACATCGCGATCGTCAACCACTACGCGCACGGCGCGAAGATGGGCCTCCACCAGGACCGCGACGAGCGGGCGGACGCGCCGGTGGTCTCGCTCTCGCTGGGCGACGGCTGCGTCTTCCGGCTGGGGAACACCGAGACCAGGACCCGGCCGTGGATGGACCTGGAGCTGCGCAGCGGCGACCTGCTGGTGTTCGGCGGCCCGGCCCGGTTCGCGTACCACGGGGTGGTGCGGACGCTGCCGGGGACGGCCGATCCGGCGCTGGGGCTGCTCGGGCGGCTCAACATCACGGTGCGGGAGTCGGGGCTGGGGGCGTAACCGGAGGTCGTGCGGCCGGTGGGGGCCTCCTGGCCGACCGGGCCGTCCCGTCCGTCACCTGCTCGTCGGCTCGCCTACTCGTTCGAGTGAACTGGGCGTTCCGGACCGCTGCGCGGGAATGACCCGGGTCGCCAAAGGATTCGATTGAGCTGGAGAATTGTTCGGAGTCCGGAGAGGAAACGTGCCCATGGGTACCCCCGTCGACGACCTTGTCGATCTGCTCGACCTTGAGCAGATCGAACTCAACATCTTCCGTGGGCGCAGCCCCGAGGAGGCGCTGCAACGGACGTTCGGCGGCCAGGTCGCCGGGCAGGCGCTGGTCGCGGCGGGGCGCACGGTGGACGACGAGCGCCCGGTCCACTCGCTGCACGCCTACTTCCTGCGCCCCGGGGTCCCCGGCGTGCCGATCGTCTACCAGGTCGACCGGATCCGCGACGGCCGGTCCTTCACCACCCGCCGGGTGCTCGGCATCCAGGGCGGCCGGTCGATCTTCGCCCTCACCGCCGACTTCCACAGACCCGAGGAGGCCGGCATCGAGCACCAGTACCCGATGCCGTCCGTCGCCGCCCCCGAGGACCTGCCCAGCGCCCTGGACGAGGTCGGCTCCCGGCTCGGCGAGCTACCCCCGTTCATCAGCCGCCGCCAGCCCTTCGACATCCGCTACGTCGACCGGCTGCGCTGGACGAAGGAGGAGCTGGAGGGCGTCGAGGCGCGCAGCGGCGTCTGGCTGCGCACCAACGGCCCGCTGCCGGACGACCCGCTGATCCACGTCTGCGCCCTCACCTACGCCAGCGACATGACGCTGCTGGACGCCGTCCGCGCCCCGGTCGAGCCGCTGTGGGGCGAGCGGAGCTTCGACATGGCCTCGCTCGACCACGCGATGTGGTTCCACCAGCCGTTCCGGGCGGACGACTGGCTGCTGTACCAGCAGGAGTCCCCGATCGCGCACGGCGCGCGCGGCCTGGCCCGCGGGCAGATCTTCGACCGGCACGGCCGGCTGGTGGTGTCCGTGGTGCAGGAGGGGCTGTTCCGTCCGCTGAAGCGCCGCGAGGGGTAGGTGTGTGGCCGGAGTGGTGCCCCGTGTTGTGCCCGGTGTCGGCGCGTTGCCGCCGTGTTGCGGTTTCGGCGACATCGGGCCGACGGGAATGATCCGTCCGCGCGGACGGTGTTCTGGATGACGGAGGACGGGCGGCCCGAACAGCGGGCCGTCCACGGACCGACCGGGAGGGTGGACCGATGACGGAGACGGCCGCGGAGGACTGGAAGCACTGGAGTGACGGCCGGGCGGCGTCGGTGAGCGCGCAGCACGGCCAGCTCGCACTCACCGGCACGCACTGGCTGGAGCCCGAGCCCGCCGAGATCCCCGGCCTGCCCGGGCGCTGGTGGGCCGACGCCGAGGGCGTCCGGGTCCGGGCGGCGGCGTCCGACGACATCACGGTCGACGGCGCCGACGCACCGGTGGACGGCGAGGCGCTGCTGCGCCCGGACAGCGACCCGGCCGCCGACACCGCCGTCCTGGGAGGCCTGCTGCTCGTCCCGATCGAGCGCGAGGGCGAGCTGGCCCTGCGGGTCTTCGACCCGGCCGCACCCCGTCGGACGGCGTTCGCGGGCATCTCCGCCTTCCCGTACGCGCCCGAGTGGGCCGTGCCCGCCGTCTTCACCCCGTTCGAGGACGACGACGCCCGATCGGTCGTCGTCCCGAACGCCGACGGCCGGGAGCGCCCGCTGGCCGTCTCCGGGCAGATCGCCTTCACGGTGGCGGGCGAGCACCGCACCCTGACCGTCAGCCGGTCGGGCGAGCGACTCAGCGGCGTGATCGCGGACACGACCAGCGGCATCGACACCTACCGCTTCCGCTTCATCACCCTGCCCGCGCCCGACGCCGAGGGCCGCACCGTCCTCGACCTCAACCGGGCCTACCTGCCGCCGTGCGCCTTCTCGGACCACTTCATCTGCCCGTTCCCGCCGCCGGGCAACCGGCTGGACTTCGCGGTGGAGGCGGGGGAGAGGCAGGTGCTGAGCCGGTAGCGGGGGCCTCGCGGGTGGGGCCGGGGCGTCGCGGGCAGGGGCGGGCTTTCGCTGGGGCGGCCCCGGTGCGGGGACGTCCGGGGGCGGAGCGGAGCATGAGGGACTATGTCGAACAATCAACATTCCATGCCGTCCCCCGCGCCCGGCCCGTCCTCCGTGCCCTCCGCCGCTGATCCCGAACCCGAACCGGAACCCGGACCGGGGGACGGACCCGGGGCAGGGGACGGACCCGGGCCGGAGGCAGCCGCCGGCTCACCCTGGTACCGGCGGGCCTTCGCCGACCTCAGCCCGCTGCGCGACCACCCCGACTACCGCCGGGTCTGGGCCGGGCAGGCCGTCTCCTCCATAGGCCAGCAGATGACGGCCGTCGCCGTCTCCGTCCAGGTCTACGACCTGACCGGCTCCGCCTTCGCGACCGGCCTGGTCGGCATCTTCTCCCTCGTCCCGCTGGTCGCCTTCGGCCTCTACGGCGGCGCGATCGCCGACACCGTCGACCGGCGCCGGCTGGGCCTGCTCGGCTCGGCCGGTCTGGCGGTCGTCTCCGCCGCCCTGGCCGCGCAGGCGCTGGCCGGCCTCGGCCTGGTCGCCGTCCTGTACGCCGCCGTCGCCGTCCAGGCCGGCTTCTTCGCGATCAGCTCGCCCGCCCGCTCCGCGATGATCCCCCGCCTGGTGCCCAGCCACCAGCTCCCGGCGGCGAACGCCCTGAACACCGTCAGCATGAACCTCGGCCTCACCGTCGGCCCGATGCTCGGCGGCGTCCTCATCGGCGCCTACGGATCCCAGGCCGCCTACCTGGTCGACACCGTCGCCTTCACCGGCACCCTCTACGCGATGTGGCGCCTGCCCGCCATGCGGCCGCTCGGCGAGCGCAAGGGCCGCGCCTCCGTCCTCGACGGCCTCCGCTTCCTGCGCGAGCAGCCCAACCTGCGCACCAGCTTCCTCGCCGACCTGGCCGCGATGGTCTTCGGCATGCCGCGCGCCCTCTTCCCGGCCATCGCGGTCACCTTCTATGGCGGCGACGCCGGCACCGTCGGCCTGCTGGTCTCCGCCCCGGCCGTCGGCGCCCTGATCGGCGCGCTCTTCTCCGGCTGGGTCGGCCGCGTCCACCGCCAGGGCGTCGCCGTCCTCGCCGCCGTCGCCGCCTGGGGCCTGGCCATCGCGGCCTTCGGCGCCCTCCACAACCTCTGGCTCGGCCTCCTGCTGCTCGCGGTCGCGGGCTGCGCCGACACCGTCAGCATGATCTTCCGCAACACGATGATGCAGGTCGCTGCCCCGGACGAGATGCGCGGCCGCCTCCAGGGGATCTTCATCGTGGTCGTCGCCGGCGGCCCCCGCCTCGGCGACTTCGAGTCCGGCACCGTCGCCGCCCTCACCAACCCCGCCACCTCCGTGATCACCGGCGGCCTCGCCTGCGTCGCCGCCGTCCTCCTCCTCGCCGCCCGCCGCCCCGCCTTCCTCACCTACGACGCCCGCCACCCCACCCCCTGACCCACCCCACCCCCCGAACCTGGCAGCGAGCACCCCCCGACGTGCTGTATTGTTTTCCACGTCGCCGGGACAACCGGAGACAAGGTCGAGAAGCCCACAGCAGAGCCCCCCAGGCCCCGCTGCAGGCACCGAGACCACGGGACGTGGCGCAGCTTGGTAGCGCACTTGACTGGGGGTCAAGGGGTCGCAGGTTCAAATCCTGTCGTCCCGACAGTATGTCGGAAGGCCGTTGGCCGGGAGAAATCCCAGGTCAACGGCCTTTTTGTTGATGGCCCGACAGGTGATGGGCGGCTGTGATGCCGCCGCTTTGCGATCTTGCTGGGGACCAGCCAGGGACCGCAGCCATCGGCCGAGGGGCCGCCGCAACCCCGTGCGGCGGCCGTGGGTTCGCGCCTACACGAGGTCGCCGGCCTGCCAGCCCGGGGGGACCTTGGGTAGTCCGATCAGGGCGTCGATGTTCAGGTGTTCGGCGAGCAGGGCCTTGAGGTTGCGGCCGTCGATGAGGCGGAGGCGGCCGTTGCGGTGGGCGAAGTCGTAGCTGTCCTTGCCGAACCACGAGGTGGTGACGACGATGCCGTAGCCGGCGTCCTTGTCCTGCATGACGCCGGACATGGCGCGGACGGTGTTCACCGGGACCACGTTCTTGGAGCGTTTGGCCTGGATGGCGAAGATGGTGGATCCGGTCGGGTCGGCCAGTGTCGCGACGGCGTCCACACCGTCGTCGCGGGAGCCTTGAGTGCGCCAGGTCTCGTAGCCCATGGCTTCGAAGAGTTCGCGCACCAGGCGTTCGAAGTCGTAGGGGTTCATCTGGAGCAGGTCGGGCCGGCTGTCCAGGGTGGCGACCACGGCGGTGTCGGTGGTGATGCGGTAGCGGGACAGGTCGGCCTCGACGACGGGTGTGACCGGCTCCAGGTCGTGGGGGTGCTTGGAGACGGTGGCGCCGAGGCGGTGGAGGCACTGCTGCGGGTCGAGCCTGGGCTCGTCCAGGACCAGTTCGGCGAAGTCCTTGCGCTCGGCGACGACGCTGACGACGCAGGCCCGGACGGTCTGGCCGGTCGCCCGGTCGGTGGTGTTGACGCGGCCGTTGAGGATGACGGTCTCCACGAACGAGGCCGGGGTGGCGGAGAACGCCTCGTCCAGCGCGCGCAGGGCCAGGCGGGCTACCAGTCGGGCGTAGGCCTCGTGGATCTCGGCTTGCTTGGCGGGCTGGGGGACGACCTCGGCACGCTGCGCGACGTAGCGGTAGGAGGCCGCCGCGGGGACGATCTCATGGTTGGGTAGCTCGACGTCGATCAGGAGCTGCTGGGCCTCGGGGACGTAGACCGCCTGGGCCGCGGTCCGGCAGCCCAGGGGGACAGGGGAGCGCCGCAGCAGGTCCTCGATCCGCTCCGCGACGCCCTGGGGACCTTCTTGAGCGAAGGCCTCTTCGATGTGAGGGTGCCACGCCTCCAGGCCTTCGGGGCGCAGCAGCAGGACTGATTCCAGTTCCTCACGGCGCCGGTTGCACTCGGCGGTGCTCTCCTCGGCCTGGGCCTTGAGTCGGGCCGTCTCGGCTTGCCGGGCTTGCCGTTCGGCTTCCTTCGAGGCCTGGGCGTCCGCGCGCTTCTTCGCCTCCTCCTCCCGGCGGCGAGCTGTCTGGCGCTTGGCCAACTCGGCTTCCACGCGGGCGGCTTCCTTGGCGCGGGCGGCCTCCTCGCGTTGGAGGTGCTTCTCGCCGGCGGCCAGGAGCCGGGCGTGTTCGACGGCCGGGTCCACCTTCCGCTTCCTGGGGCGGGGTTGAGCCGCCGGGGCGGCAGCGCGGCCGGTCGCCTGTTGGGCACCGCCCTGCGTCTGCGCGGCTCTCGCCTGCTGCTTCAAGCGGTACGCCTCGGCGAGGATTTCCGCCACGGTCTTCCGGCGTGCCACCCAGTCCACCCCCTGGTCCACGGCAGCGCGGATCCGCATGGGGGTCCGCGCTGCCTGCGCGATATGCCAGCAGCCCTACCCGGCTGGGGCCACCGGAAATCCGCCGCGCGGTGCGAGCGAAGGCCGAACCAAGCGACACTGGGGCGCAACGTGCGGGCACCACCGAGGAGATGGAACGCTCATGCGGGCGGGAGCCGGGAAGAGCCACCGTCGTGCGTCTCCACCGGGAGGTTGCACCGGTCGAGGACGGCGTCCAGTGGCACGGTGATTCCAGAGGCTCGGAGGCTGCCATGGATGTTGCGTGCCGTCTGCTCGCGGCGCAGCAGCCGGACCCAGGGTTCCGTAGCTTCTTCATCGTCTTTCACAAGCCACTTCTATAGCAGGGTGGTTGACGATGACGGGATCGCTGCTGTGCGGCGCTGGCCAGTGGGGACTTCCGATGGATGCCGGGTGAGGACGCCTACTGGACGAGACGCAGATGGCGCACTGGCGCTTCTGCTGCCGCCGATGGGTTGTGCCGGTCGGCCGACAGGTGCCTGCTGAGGGTCTGGCCGGCCTTCTCGATGGAGCTCTTGTCCGGGTGGAGGTATCGCTGGGTCGTGGTGATGTGCCCGTGCCCGGCGATCTTCTGGAGGACGTGGATGGGGACACCGGCGTCGGCGAGCCAGGTGAGGCCGGTGTGCCGGAGGTCGTGTCGGCGCAGGTACTCGTAGCCGAGGCAGACGACGACTTCGTCCCAGTGGGTGGCGTCGCGCAGGATCGCGGTGGTGATGCGTCCGCCGCGAGGTCCGGTGAACAGGCGGGCCATGGGGTCGTTGCCGACCACGGTCATGCGCCAGCTCACGAGATCGCGGATCTCTTCGATGATGGGGACGGTGCGCCGCCGCTTGCCCTTGGTGCCCTTGTCGATGAGGCCGCCGGGGCCGGTGGTGGTCTGGCGGCACAGGTCCCAGGTCCAGTCGAAGCGGTTGATGTCCTTGACGCGGACGCCGGAGACTTCGCCGATGCGGGCGGCGGTGCAGGCGGCGAAGCGGACGATGTCACCCCAGCCGCGGTAGTGGTTGTGGGAGCGCTCGACCAGGGCGTTGGCGAGTGCGTCGAGGGCGTCCCAGTCGGCGAGGGCGAGGGATCGGGGATCGTCGAGTTCGTCCTCGGCCCTCTTGTAGAGGCGCTGCCAGCCGCTCATGCGGGAGGGGTTGGAGTCGATGAGGCCGTCGCGGACGGCTTGCTCCATGATGCGCACGAGCGGGGCGAGGCTGTTCTTGACGGAGGAGATGCTGAGCCCGTCGGCGATCCATGAGTGCAGGGCCCGGTCGGTGATGCCGTTGGTGATGCTGGTGACGGGTATGTGGCCGAGGACCGGGGTGACGCGCAGCTTCCAGCCGGCGGTGTAGGGGTCGAGGGTGGTGGTCTCCAGGCCGCGCATCGCCAGGTCCCAGTTCTCGTCGCCGTAGTCGGCGAGGGGCATGGTGAGGGTCTTGGGGGTGATGCCGCGTGCTGCTGCCCGCTTCATGCGGGCGATCCAGGCCTTGGCTTCCTCCTCCGTGGGGAGGGAGGAGGAAGCCGACTTGCGGCCTCCGCCGTTGGGGTCCGTCCAGCGCACACGGGCGCGGTAGCGGAACTGCGGGCGGCGGTCGGGGCGGTGCTCGATGTCGTCGGTGAGGTCGACACCCATGGGGATGAGCTGGGTGTGGTCGGGCATTCAGGCTGCCTCGGATGGGTCGGTGCGCTTCTGGGCGAGCCACAGCTGGGTGTCGGGGATGCTGTAGAGGTAGAGGCGGGGCGCGATCTGGATGAAGGGCGGGCCCTGCGGGGGAGTGGCGGTGCGCCAGCGCCGCAGGGTCGAGGGGTCGACGTTCAGCAGCGTGGCGAGTTCCTCGGTCGAGTACCAACCGCTGTGCAGGAGGTCGAACTCCGGTGCCGGATCGGCCTCGTGCGCGGGTGTTGCGGCGACGGCCGGGGTCGGAACCGAAAGCCGGCTGGCGGTGGGAACGTGGGGTCGAATGCGCATGGTCTCCCTCTGGTGGGGTGGAGCCGCTCGGGCTCGGCCGGGCACGCCCACAGTCACCTGTCCGCCTGGACGGGCGGAACAGGGTTTGGCGTGCTGAACGGGGCAGACCGTATGCGCGTGTCGTTCTTCGAGGCGCGTCGAGATCCGGTGGGCATGCCGGGTGGAAGGCCACCTGACGTCTTCGACCGCTGAGGTGGGTCAGCCGCTGCCGGGAGTCTGCGCAGGTCAGTCGAGGGCGAGGAGGCGCTTCTCGGCGGCGGCCGCGATGCGTGCCGCGAATGGCGCCCTTGCCCGGTGGGTCGCGGCCGGAGCGCCGGGGAAGGACCCGGAGTACCCTGAAAGTGACGGCAGGCGCGGGACGGCAGCTACGGTCTGTGACGAACGTAAGGAGTCCATGGCCGTCGGTCCCCTACGTCGCGCCGACGCTAACTCAAGAGCTGCGGACTTTTAATCCGTAGGTTCAGGGTTCGAGCCCCTGGCGCCCCACCAGCGAGAGAGCCAGGTCAGATACCAACTGACCTGGCTCTTTTCGTATTTGGAGCTTCCTCGCCGTCTGCGCCGGCGCTCTGCCTGGCCTTCAATTTATCCCTTTTATCCCTGAGCGGGGACGAAGCGGGGATAGTGCCCCCGAAGTGCCCCCTTCGGGCCCCATTCCACCCACGTACGTGGCCGTCCACCTGGCTCTGCCGGCAGGCGCAGAATCACGTTCCGTGAGCACTGAGTGCCGACGTCCATCGGGGAGGTGCATGTGGAGGGCGCCGCCGTCAGCCGTGGCCAGAACCATAAATCTCGGCCTTTGCCCACCCTCGTGCTCGTCCGTGGCCCGGGTGTTTGCCCGGGCCACCGGCGTTTCCAGTGGAGACCGCCAGCCAAGCCCCTGGTGGCTGCTGCTGTCACGGGGGATCGCCCCGTGGACCTCCCGGTTGAGTTCGTCCAATGGGGGGAACATTGTCGAGCACCGTCTTGCTGGTGCGGTGCCTTGGTAGCGTGAACGAGGACGGACAATCGGGGGCCCGATGACCACCTTTCACGTCAAGCCGACGGAGATGATCGTCGCGGCCGCTGGGTTCAGCGACCTGCAGATCACGGCCAGGCAGATCTATCGCAGCCTTGTGTTCTCCATGGACGAGGTTGCGGGTATGGCCGGTGACGACGACGCCGGCAAGGCGTTCGCCGCCAAGTACGACCCGGCCGCGCAGAAGCTCGTCGACGCGATGGCGCAAGCCGTCGGCCAGCTCGGAGGCACCGCCAACGGCCTGCACACCATGGCAGTCGCCTACCTCCAGGCCGATGTCGACGTGGCCGCCGAGATGATGGCCCCGCAGAAGCTCCCGGCGTCCGCCAGCCCGGAGTGCGACGAGGAAGTCGCGAAGGCCAAGCTCCACTCCGCCGTCGGCCACAACAACAGCGGCGCCATCCACGACTTCCTCAAGAAGTTCTGGCCGCAGGGCGACCCGACCAGGCTCCGCCAGGCCGCAGCGGGCTGGAAGAACTTCGCCGCCCTGGTCAGCCGGCTGGGCGTCGAGGGCGACAAGCGCGTGCACCGGGTCACCGCGTCCAGCACATCCAGCGCCGTCACGAGCTTCGCGCAGAACTGGTCGAAGATGCACGACGGCTGCGCCACGCAGGGTCCGCTGCTGAACAGCATCACGAACGCGGCCTTCAAGCTCGGGCAGGCCTGCGAGGCGTACGCGAAGGAGGTCGAGGACCTTCGGGACACCCTGGAGGACCTCGCCATCGGGGCGGGCATCGTCGCGGGTGTCGGCATCGCGCTGACCGTCTTCACGCTCGGCGGCTCCGACGTCGCCGCGGCCGGGGGCGAGGCCGCGATCGCGGCCGAGGCCGGCACCGCGGCGGTCGCGATGGCCGCAGCGGTGGAGGGCAGCGCGGAACTCGCCGTGCTGGCCGAGGCCGCGGCCGTGGTCGACACCGCGGCAGCCGGCCTGATCCCGGTCGGAGCAGGAGCCCTTGCCACGGCCACTGCCGCGGGCGTCGTGCTGGCCGGGGCGGGCGACGCTGCGGCAGCGCCGACTCCGAAGCCGCCGCCGTTCACCGTCACCCCCGGCATGCCGCCCCTGCCGCACGACCCGACCAGTGCCTTCCCGCTGCTGCCCCCTCAGCAGCAGGCCGCGATCCGGGCGTGGATGACGCAGATGGAGCAGGACGGCAGGACTGTCCAGGCCAACGGCCCCCACGCGCCGGCGCCGCCAGCGAAGGCGGACCCGAAGATCAACGCGAGGCGGGCCTACCAGGTCAGGGTGGCCGGGTCGACGGAGTACCGGCTGTACACCGACGTCACAGACCCGGCGACCGGGCGGGAACTGGGCATGGACGCCGACGGTGTCCGCCCGGAGGACGGCGCCGCGATCGACGCCAAGTACATCGGCCAGCAGAACAGCTGCAAGTCCCCGTTCCGCCTGGACAACGCCGACGGGGTCTTCGAGTTCGCGTACGAGAACACCATGGAGGGGGAGTCCAAGAAGCTGGAGAAGTACGCGTCGGCCCTGAAGGACCCCCGCAACAAGGTCACCCACCTCGAACTCATCACGAACGACCCCAAGGCCTCCGCCTACTTCCAGTCCCTCATGACGGCCCAGGGCGTCACCGGCCGCGTCCGCATCGAACCCTGACCGGCCGGACCCGGCCGCACCACCGAGAGAAACGAGAGCACCCCGTGGGATCCAGCTTCTACGTCAGCGCCGACCGCGAGCACGCCGGGCCGTGGGCCTTCACCGGCGAGCAGGTGCAGGAGATCGTCCTGAGGCACTGGCCGGACGCCACGGTGAGCAGCGCGTACGAAGGCTTCCTGGAGATCGTGGCGGACACCGGGGCCGACCGGCCGGCGGAACTGTCGTTCAACCGCCGCCACGGTGTGTTCGGCTTCGAGGACCGCGGGTCGCCCGCCGGGCCCCTGACCGTTATCTACGAAGTGGTGCACGAACTCGCCCCGGAGGTGCCCGTCGTGTGGTGGATCGACTACGACGTGGACCTCCAGCCCCTCGACCTGACCGGAGGCCGCGAAGCGTTCATCGGCAGCTTCCCGGCATAGGCGGACCATGGCCCGAGCTGCCAGCGCGGCGGTCGTCGGCGCCTGGCAGGGGCCGACGCCCAGCCGGCTCCTTGGCCGCCGGACCATCGGCCCACAGGCAGTCCGGTCGACTGCCTCACGCTGCCGTTCGGGCGGCCTTGACGCTCAGCAACAGCTTGTCGACACCGACGACTGACCGGTGGTTGTGGAGCCGGTCGCTGATCTGAGCAACCTGTTCGGTGCACCTGGTCGCGCCGATCTGCCGGGCTGTCTCAAGTGCGCTGGAAAGTACGGATGTGGCTTCCTCGACCTGGCCTTGATGAAGCAGAGCCTCGGCACGGTAGGTCTGGAACACGGCATACGTCTTCGAGCGGGGCTTGGTGAGTAGGGACAGCCCGCGGTCGATGCGCTTCATGCCCGCACCAGCGTCACCAAGATCGATGAGGCACCGGCCGCCGTCGATCTCGATGTCCGCTTCGCTCATCCACGCTGCCCAGCTCGGAGGGGCGTCAGCGTTGGTGCGGGCGAGTTCGGCTTCGGACTTGGTCAGGTGGTGCCGGCAGGACGCGGTTTCGCCGAGGGCCGCGTGGGCGCGGGCCTTGCGTAGGTGCAGGAGTGAGCGCACCGTCGCGTGCATGGGCCGAGCGAGCGCGCGTTCGAGCAGGCGCACGGACTCCTCCGCGTTGTTGGTCCAGAGCCCCTGGTAGGCGAAGTCGGCGATGACACTGCTGATCATGTCGCGGTCGCCGGCGGCCTTGGCGTGTTCGAATGCCTGGTTCCACAGCGCGGCGGCCTGGTCCTGGCGTCCGATGTCGAAGCGAGTCCAGCCGCAGGTCTGTGCGAGCTGGCCGGCAAGCCGGTTCAGCGCCACACCGGTACGGGTGTCGTAGCGGGCGGTCTCCAGCAGGCCGGTGACGGTGGTGAGGCTGGAGTCGAGGAGGGGGACCACGTGCTGGCGTTCGACGGTTGGCATGGTGGTCAGCGGGAGCGCAACGGTCCGCAGGTATTGGACGGTCTCGGTACCCACCAGCGGGCGTTCGGTGGCGGAGGCCGGGGTCGCGGCGATCGCCGGTAGGGCGGCGGCCATCCCGGTGACGACAATGAAGTCCCGTCGGTTGAGCGACATGTTCCCCTCTTCCTCGTCGGGGTGGGGCAGCCAGTTCGGCCAGGGGTGCGTCACCAACATAGCCTCGGGGACGTCGAACGCGTCCGCCAGCAGGATTTGGGACTCCCACGTCGGGCGCTTCTTGTCCAATTCCCAGTCAGATATGAGCTGGCGCGTTGATCCTGACCGCCGATCACGTCGATTCGCTGCTTCTCTCATCCGACTGGCCAGGTCCGCGCCGCTCCAGCCGTACATCTCCCGGGCCGCCCGCAGGCGCCGCCCTCCTGGATCAGCCATTCGACCATGACAGCACCCCTTCGGGTGTCATCACAACGGGTATGCCGTATGACAACAGAGTGACACCAAACATCTTTTCGGATGGGCGAGTTGGCGGCACTCTCGTACTCAGCCGGCCACCGAGCCGGACACGGAAAATCCCCCTGTGGAGGCAGAGATGGACATCGTGATCAAGGACACCGCCGAGTACGTGACGCCGGCGCTGGACGAGCTGGGCACCGTCGTCGAGGTCACCCTCGGCTCCGCCGGCAACAACAACGCCGACGACACCCAGTACTGGTCGTAAGACCTACGACGGGTGCCCGCACCTGCCGCGCGCTATGCGGCGGGTGCGGGCACCCGCTTGCTTCATACCCATCGAGCCGAGGGAGGGCACAGCATGGCCGTGATGCGGTACGTGACGGGGGCTTTCGACACCGGGCAGCAGGACCCGGGCCAGGTTGGCTGGAAACCGCGCGGCGGAGCCGCGCTCCCCGTCACCCGCGCGCTGGGGACGGTGTGGGCCGTCGGCTTCGAGGACTGGGAGACCTCCGCCGACGCCGCCCCGGACGGTCGGGCCGAGCTGGTGACGGTCGGCTGCTGCCTGGCGGCCGACGCCGAGCGCAGCGAGGCCCTGGCGCAGACCGCGGCGGGCCGCTGGCACCGCGCTGCCCGCCTGCCCGGCAGCTACCTGGCCGTGGTCCGCGACGGCGAGCGGGTCCACATCGCCGGTGACCGGGCCGCCACGGTGGTGGTGCACTGGCTGCTGGACGGCGGCACCGTGCTGTGGTCCACCTCGGCGCTCGCGCTGGCCGCCTACCGGCAGTGCGAACCGGACCTCGCCCGGGTGCTGGCCGCGTTCGCCGTGCGCGGCGTCGACCTGCTCGGCGAGCACAGCTGCTTCACCGGCGTGAACCGGGTGCCGCCCGGCCAGGCGCTGGTCCTGGAGCCCGGCCGGGCGCCGCGCACCGAGCCGCTGCCCTCGGCGGGGCCGTTGGACTTCATGGCCGGTACCGGGCTGCTGGAGGAGCGGCTGACCGTCGCGGTCGAGCGCCGCGCGCTTCTCCCGGGCCGCCTGTCGGCCGACCTGTCGGGCGGGATCGACTCCAGCACGCTGACGGCGCTGGCCGCGCAGTTCACCGACCTGCTGGCGGTCACCTACACCGACCGGCACATGGAGGACGAGGACGACGGCGTGTACGCCCGCCGGATTGCCGCGGACTACCCGGCCATCACCCACCGGATCGTCCACGGCGACACGGAGAAGGTCCGCCAGTTCGACGGCCTCACCGGCCTGCTGCCGGTCACCGACAGCCCGTCCCTCAGCGTGGGCGTGCTGGCCGTGAAGGGCGCCCAGCTCGCCCCGGTCCGCGCCTGGGAGAGCGGGGCGCACCTGACCGGTCGCGGTGGGGACGACGTCCTGGACGCCGTCCCCACGGCCGTGCTCGACCTCTACCGCACCGGCCGCCGCGTCGAGGCTGGCCGCCGTCTGGCCGCGTTTGCCCGGGAACGCCGCTGTTCCACGGCCGCCGTGCTGCGCCAGGCCCACACGACGCTGCGCACCCCGTACGGCCACGCCCTCGACGCGCTGGCCGACACGATCTGCGGCCGCGCGCCGTTGGATCGCAGCCAGCTCGTCGCGCCCTGGGAGTCGCTGTCCTGGTGCGGAACGCTGCCGGCCGCCGCGTGGCTGACCCGCGACGGCCGCGCCCAGGTCGCCGCCCTGCTCACTACGCCGCCCGGTTCCGAGACCGGCCCGGCGCAGCTGCACGAGCGGCTGTTCCTGGAGCGGATGGGCGAGGAGCACGCCACCTACGACCAGATCGCCCGCCAGCTGTTCCAGGTGCCCATCCACGCCCCCTACCTGGACAACCAGGTGGTGGACGTCTGCCACGCCGTGCCCGGCTGGCAGCGGCGCGTCCCGGGCGACTTCAAGCCGCTCGTGCGGGCCGCGTTCACCGGCCGCGTCCCCGGCTACCTGCTGGGGCGCCGTACCAAGACGGCGATGACCCGCACCGTGGCGACGGGGATGCGCGCCAACGCCCCGTTCATCCGGGCGTTGTTCAACACCTCGCTGCTGGCCGGCGCCGGGCTGATCGACCCCCGCCCGGCCAGGGTCGCGCTGGAGGCCGCGCTGCGTGGGGAGCCGGCCGCGCTGGCCTGCCTGCACTACCTCATCGCCACCGAGCTGTGGCTGGCCACCATCCCGACGGGCCGGGACACCTGGTGGGAACCGAACGAGGAACACGAGGAGATCACGTGGTGACGCCGACCGGCGCGGTCCACTCCTGCACCAGTGCCTGGGGTACCGCTCTGATGGACACCCGCCACGGGCCCGGCACGTGGCGCTTCCTGGACCCGGTCGGCGCCGATCTGTGGCGGGCGGTCACCAGCGGGGTGCCCGCCGAGCAGGCCATCGACCGGCTTGCCGCGCACTGGCAGCAGCGTGGCCAGGATCCGGACACCGTCCGGGCCGACCTCGCTGCCGTGCTGGCCGCTCTCCGGAAGGCCGATCTCCTCACCCCGGCCGACCGGCCCACCGAGGCGGACGACGCCGAGCCGACGGTGCACTTCGCCGCCCCCGTACCCACTGGCCTGGGCCTGCGCCTGGCCGCGCCGGTGGCACTGGCGGCCGCGCTGGTGCTGCTGCGCCTGCCGATCCGGTACGGCGTCGCCGCCGCCCGCCGCACCGCCACGCTGCCGGCCCGCCCGGCCACTGTCGCGCAGGCGCAGGCCGCGCACCACGCGGTGCGGCGGGCGGCGCGCTGGTGGCCGGGCCGGGTGGCCTGCCTGGAGGAGTCGCTGGCCGCGTTCCTGACCGGCGCGCTCACCGGCCGCCGGGTGCGCTGGGTCCTCGGCGCCACGTTCCTGCCCCGCGGCGCCCACGCCTGGACCGAGGCGCACGGCGAGATCATCGGCCAGGAACCGGCCGACCGGGTGTGGCACTACCTGCCGGTCCTCCAAGTCGGCCCGGCCGCTTGAGGATTCGCCACCCCGAAGACCCGTTACACCCGTTCGGGTGAATCGTTGGCCCCGGCATGACGACCACCCGACAGCCCGAGGCCGACCCCGGCCAGCGGCGACGCTCCCTGTTCCGTACGCGCCGTCCCGACCTCGCCGACCAGGCGCTCCCGCAGTACAGCGTCGCCGCCGAGCGGCACGACAGCGCCGGCACCGACGGCCTCGCCACCGTCCTGCGGCGCCTGCCGCACCTGTGCGCCATCGTGATCCGGCTCGCCTGGCAGGCCGACCGGCGCGCGGTCAAGCTTCTGGCCGCCCTGCTGCTCCTCGGCGGGATCCTCACCGCGACCACGCTCTACGCCACCCGGGGCGCACTGATCCCGTTGTTCACCACCGGCGCGCTGGACGAGCGGCTGCGAGGCGCCGCCCCGGCCCTCGTGCTGATCGCCGCCGTCGGCATCGCCCGCTCGCTCGCGGCCGCGGGCACCACCGCCATCACCGCCCGGATCGGGCCGCGCGTGGACGGCCTGGCCGAGATGCGCTACCTGGACGCCGCCACCCGCGTCCCGCTCGCGGCCTACGACGACCCCGACTGGTGCAACCACGCCGAAGCCGCGAACAGGGCCAGCAAGGACACCCGGCTGATGGTCGACTCGATCGCCGCCACCGCCGCCGGCCTGCTCGGGCTGCTGGCCGCCGTCGGCATCCTCGCCGCCCTCCACCCGCTGCTCGTCCCGCTGCTGCTCCTGGCGGTCCTGCCCCGTGGCGCGGCCGCGGTGCGCGCCGCCCGCGCCGAGCACCTGGCCGAGCGGCACACCCTGGCCGACCGGCGCCTTCGGCACACGCTGATGTTCCACACCGCCGGGCGGCCGACCGCGCTCGACGTACGCGCCAACACCATGCGGCCGTGGCTGCTCGGCCAGTTCTCCACCCTCGTGGACCGGCTCGACCAGCACGCCCGCCGCGTCGGCGCCACCACCGCCCGCTACCAGCTCACCGGCGACGCACTCGCCGGCGGCGCGATGCTCCTGGTGTACGGGACGCTGCTGTGGCTGGTGGTCGCCGGACACGTCCCGCTCGCCGCCGCCGGGACCGCGGTCGTCGCCGTCCAGACCAGCCGAATCCTGCTGGCCAGCCTGGTCGCAGGCCTCAACACCACCTACAGGGTGGGCCTGTATCTCGGGGACTGGGAGGACTTCATCCACGACGCCGAGCAGCGGGCCCGCCCACTGCTGGAGCCGGTCGACGTGCCGGCCGACCCGCAGGTGATCCGCGCCGAGGGTGTCACCTTCTCCTACAACGGCTCGGCGACTCCGGCGCTGCGCGACGTGAGCGTGACGGTCCGCCAGGGCGAGGTGCTGGCGATCGTCGGCGCCAACGGGTCGGGCAAGTCCACCCTGGCGAAGGTGCTGGTGGGGCTCTACCACCCGGCCGAGGGCGCCGTCACCTGGGACGGCGTGGACCTGGCCGCCGCGCCACCGGAGCAGATCTGGGCCCGGCTGGCGATCCTGCCCCAGGACATCGCCCGGTGGCAGACCGACGCCCGCCAGAACATCACCCTCGGCACCGACCACGACGACGACGCGATCCTCGCCGCCGCCGCGCAGGCCGGCGCGGACGAAGTGCTCGCCGGCCTGCCGGACGGCCTGGACACCAACCTCGCCCCCTCCTACTGGTCCGGTCGGGACCTGTCCCCCGGCCAGTGGCAGCGCCTCGCCGCCGCCCGCGCCTTCCTGCGTGCCGACGCCCCCGTGCTGGTCTGCGACGAACCGACCTCCGCCCTCGACCCGCTCGCCGAGGAGGCGATGTACGAGCGGATCCGGCGCCTGGCCGAGGGCCGCACCGTCATCCTGATCACCCACCGGCTCGGCTCCACCCGCACCGCCGACCGGATCATCGTCCTGAACAAGGGCACCATCACCGAGGAAGGCACCCACGAGACGCTGCTCGCGGCCGACGGCGGCTACGCGGCGATGTGGCGCACCCAGGCGCAGACATACGGCGATCAGTGAACTCACCATCCCCGGTCGCCCGTTCGGTACGTCGGGCAGCCGGGGATGGTGAGACGGGCAGTGTCACCCGGCGGTCGGCTCCCGGGCCGTCGGCTGGGTGCCACGACGACCTACCCCAGAGGGTGGTCGTCGTCGGCCTCGGGAGCGCTGGCGGGCCGCAGCCGTCCGGCCTGCTCCAGGGCCTGCTCGAAGGCGGCCTTGACCGCCTTCTCGTCCGTACCGCGGGCCACGACTTCGATCGTGCCTCGCAGGCCGTGACGTAGCTGTACGGAGCTGACGGCTGCCTGGTCGGTGTACAGGTCGCGCTCGAACTCGAAGCAGGGCTGCCCGATGAGCGGCAGTTGATAGATCACCGAGCCGGAGCGCCGGTCGACGCCGGCCACGGCGGAGTGCAACTGCTGGTGTCGGGGCCGACGTTCCCACAGTTCCCCGCGACCGTGCCAGCGGGTGCGCTTCTTCGGCAGGATCGCGGGCCGTTCCCTCAGCCCGGGGCAGCCGTGGACCAGGAGCTCGTTCCACAGGTCCACGATGGCCTGCGCGTCCTCAGAGCTGGTCATAGCGACCTCGATCCCGCCAAGCACCAGCAGGTACACCAGCGGGGCGCTGGTGCTGCTTCGGGACTTCACCGGGACGAGGGCGGCAGCCTTCTCGGCGCTCTCGCGGTCCAGGGACGGCAGGACGGAGGTGTAGGTATCGGCGGTCAGCACGTACGTGGCGTGGCCGAGTACCTCCTGCACGACCTTGAGGTCCGCGCCGGCGCCGAGCAGCAGGGTGGCCGCGAGATGGCGAAGGTCGTGCAGGCGCACGGGCGGCAGGCCCAACTTGGCGCACAGCAGCTCGAACCGGTCGGTGAGGTAGTCCGGGTGGATCTCGGTGCCGTCCTCGCGGACGAACACCTTGTCGGTCACCGGCCACGGCCGCGCGGCTTCGGCCGCGTCGCATCGGGCCTCGGCCATCCGCTCCCGGTGGTCTCGTACCTCCCGGAGGGTGTGGCTGTCGAGGGCGAGCGTGCGCTCGCTGTCGGCCTTCGGCTTCTTTCCGAGGGGCTTTCCGTCGACGGTCACCACCTGCCAGTCGACCGTGATGACCGCCGTCTCAAGGTTGGCCTTCGGCCACTCGAAGCCGGCGCCCTCGCCACGGCGCAGCCCTCGGAAGATTGCCAGGTGCCAGAACGCGCGCAGCCAGTCGTTCTCGATGCCGTCGAGGAACTGGCCGGCCTGCTCCGGGGTCCACACCATCACCTTCGACGGCTTCTCGCCGGTGCGCCGCCACTCCTCGACGCGCTCCGGCGTCCACAACAGCGCCTTCGGCCGCTTGCCGGAGGGCAGGTCGACCAGGCTCGCCCAGTTCCTGCTGACCTGGCCCTTCTTGACCGCCGCCGTGAGAGCGGAGCGCAGGGTCGCGCGGATGCGCTGCATGGTCGCCGGGGCGACGATGCGCATCTGGGCGTGGGGCTCGCGCCCGGGTATCTCCGGCGCGGGCACCGGCGGAGGCGGGGCGTTCCTCTTGGGGCGGCCCGGCTTGCGCCCGTACAGGGCCTTCCACTCGGTGTACTCGGCGCGGGCCTTGGCGATCACCGCGAGCTCGTAGGCGATGATGACGTTGCGGGCCTGGATCGCGTCGAACATGTCGGTGATCGGCTCGGCGGTCAGGTCCTCCAGCTTGATGTGGCCGAGCGCGGGGATCAGGTAGATCCGGATGTGGCTCTCATAGGAACTGACGGTCGTCGGCTCCAGGGTCTTGCGCTGCTCAAGCCACTTCGTCAGGTACTGGGCCACGGTGGTGCGGTGGTCGATCACCTCGCCGCGGTCGACCTTCGCAATGGCCTTCTTCAGAGCGGCCACCGCGGCGTCCTTGTCGGGGTAGCCGCCCTTGCGGTCACGCTTGGGCTTGCCGTCGGCGCCGGGCTTGAGCTTGAGGTAGTACCACCACGTGCCGTGGGCCCGCTTGCCTCGCAACTTCGGGCAGCGGGCGCCGAGTTCGCGCATCTTTGGCTTTCCGCCGGCGTCCAAGACGGGCTGCCTGTTCTCGTCCAGGACGGGTTCGCGGCAGGTGCAGCGGCGGTACACGGACCCGGGGGTGTCGTTCTTCTCGCGCTCGCTCATCTCTCTCAATCGGCCCTCAGGCCCCGTTGGTTGGGGCGACGGTCGCGGCACGCCCACAGTCACCAAGGCCGTGCTGGTCAGGGCACAGGCCGGTGCGGCGGTGGGGAGTTGGCCGTGACCGTATGGCCCATGGCGGCGTTGGGTCGCGCCGAGGCTGGACGGGGTCAGCAGCGTGGCCGCCGACATGGACGGGCGTGGACCGGGGTAGACGAGGAGGAAGCCGGGGTGTCGCCGTCGTGCGGTCGTCGCCCTGGTATCGGGTGGTCGAAGACGGTCGGCTCGGGCGGTATGGATTCCCCGGGGAAGGCCGCCATTCGCGGCTCGCATGAGCGCTGACCTGCACGGATTTGGCCTTCGGTGTACTGGTGCAGCCGGTGCGGCACATACGAGAACTGCCCGTACCGGCCGTGGACGGCGGGACGGTAGGGCCCGGCGCAGACCACAGTGCGGGCATGACGACGAGCCCCGTTCCCGCCCTTCCTGACCCGCAGGTCCAGCCGACGATGACCGTGCCCGAGGCCGGCCGCATCTTCGGCCTTGAGCGCGCTGCCAGCTACAACGCCGCCCGGCGCGGCGACATCCCGACGATCACGGTCGGCCGTCGCGTGCTCGTGCCGACCGCGAAGCTGCGCGTTCTCCTGGGCCTTGATGCCCTGGCCACCGACACCGCCGCCTGAGCGCTGCCGCCTCGCCCTGATCGTCGTGTCGGCCTGCGGACCCGGCACCCCACACCTTGGTAGGAGACCACCGGCATGCCCTGGTTCGCCGTCGGCGACAGTACGGACGACCACCCCAAGATCCTCGCGGCAGGCAACGCGGCCACCGGGCTGTGGGTGCGCTGCGGCGCCTACGCGAGCGCCCACCTGACCGACGGGGTGATCCCCGGAGCGGTCGCGGTGAAGAACGGCACCACCACCCAGATCGCCAAACTGCTCGCCTCCGGGCTGTGGCACGAGGCCGGGCACGCGTGCGCGCGCTGCCCTCAGCCCCGGCGCGGCGACTACGTGATGCACGGCTACCTGGACGCCAACCCGAGCCGGGGCCAGGTCCAGGAGCGGCGTCAGCGCGCGGCGGAGAAGAAGCGCCAGCAGCGCAACCCGCCGTCGAGCGGCGACGATTCCGCCGACGACCAGGGACCAAACTGTGCCCCGTCCGGCGAGGAGTACACAGGCCAGCAGCCCGTGTCCCCAGGGGACGTCCGGCGTCCTCGTGCGCGCCCGGCCCCTCCCCGCCCCTCCCGCAGGGAGGGGGCTGGTGTGGGTGAGGAAGGTGCGGGTGGGTGGGGGCCGGCAGCGCGCCGTCACCCCCTGCCCGATGGCTTCTGGCCGGACGCTGCGGCGTTGGCCTGGGCGGCGGCCGACGGCCACCTGGACCGCCTCGGCGGCCCGGCCGGGCTGGCCACCGTGACGGCGGCGTTCACGGACTGGCACCGGGGCCGCGCCACCCTCGGCGCGGACTGGCAGGCCCTGTGGCGCAAGTGGGTTCGCGAGCAGCGGGAGCAGCCCGGACTTCCGGTGCCCGACCGCCCGGCCAGGCCCGGCCGCCGGACGGCCCGCCGAAGGCCGGCCCCGGCGGCGCAGGTGAGCGTCGCCGACCGGCTCGCCTCGATCGAGAACGAGATCTCCCGCGACCAGGAACCCGGTCCCGCCGGCCAGCCGTTGACGCTGCTTCCCGCGCCTTCGGGTGGCCGGGACCGGCCCGCAGGCGCGGCCCCGATGCCAGGGCAGCGGCCGCTCATGGCCGCGCTGCCCGGAGGCCGCGTGGCCGAGCCCGACCCGCTGGAAGTGCTGGAGGCGATCGCCGACCACGGCCAGGCCCACGCCGTCGCCCTGTTCGGCTGGCGGCAGGTGGCGGCCCTCCTCGTCGGCGACACCGCGTCAGCCGAAGAGGCGTGAGCGTGCTGCCGACGCGAGGACTCGCCCGGTGCCGCCGGTGCGCTACAGCCGTGCGCTGGACCATCACCGCCGCAGGCGCGCGGCTGGCGGTGGACGCGAACCCGAGCGCTCTGGGCAACACCGCGGTCTACCGCGACGGCGCCGGCACGATCCGCTCGCGCCGACCGAGCGCGGACCTGCCGCTGCTGCCGTACGAGCGGCTGCACCTGCCGCACGCGGCCACCTGCATCGCGCTGTCGCTGGAGGGCAACCCTTCGAGCCGTTGCGTGTCTTGACGGTAAGGAGACGAACCAGCCTGCACGTCCAGCAGGCCGGTCGAGAGCAGAACGGAGGAAGGGTGCGTGGCACAGGAGTACGAGACGGTGCTGGCAGCACTGCGCCGGTGGGGAAACGTCCGGCCGACCGAGGGCGGCTGGCTGGCGCGCTGCCCCGCGCACGACGACCGCCAGGGCTCCCTGCTGGTGCTCGCGGCCGGGGACGGGCGGGTGGAACTGGACTGCCTGGCCGACGGGTGCGAGACGCAAGACATCGCGGCGGCGCTGCGGCTGGGCCCGGAGTACGTGGTGGTCGCGCCGCCGGCGTTCGATGACGGCCCCGGCTGGATCTGGCCCGGGTACGTGCCGTCGGCGGGCCTGAGCCTGATCGACGGCGAGGACGGCGTCAGCACCTGGGCGGTGGCCTTGGACGTCGCGGTGCGGGCGGCAACGGCGGCGGCCCTGCCCGACGGGCAGCAGCTCCAGGCAGCGCGCACCGTGCTGGTGCTCGCATCGCCGCAGACGGCGGACCGGACGGCGGAACTCCTGGCGGCCTGCGGGCCGGGCGGCGAGCGGGTCGAGGTGGCCCTGGTGCTGGGCGGCCGCGGTGGGCGGCGAGGCCTGCGCCTGCCCGGCGACGCCGACCAGATGGAACACCTCCTGCGCGAGCGCCGGCCCGACCTCGTGGTGGTAGACCTCATGACGATCTGCCCCTACCGGGTCCCCGTCGAGAAGGCGATGCAGGTGCTCGCGGAACTCGCGCAGCGCGTCGGCACGGCCGTCCTGGCCGTCCGGGACGCCTCGAAGCGTGCGGGCTGGTCGTCCACGCGCAGGGCGACGGAGGCGGCGCGGTCCTCGCACGCGGCCGCGGTGCACATGGCCGTCCACGGCGTGGACGGGGCGATGGCGCTGGTGCCGGTGGCCAACAGCGGCTGGGCGGTCATGGGCGGCTTGCAGTTCCACCAAGCAGGCCGGACCCGGCCCGTGACGTGGAGCAGCCGCTGCGCGCGCGGCCGCGACGAAGCGATGACCGGCGCGGACCTGCTGCGGCGACGCCCCGCGAGCACCAGCGCCTACAAGCTCCTGGGCCGCATGCTGGCCGCCGGCCCGGCACCGGCCCGGGACGTGCTGGCGGCGGCAGCGGCCGTCGGACTCGCCCCGCGCACAGTGCAGCGGGCGCGGCGCCAGCTCGGGGTGGTGGCGTCGAAGACGGGAGGCGGCTGGGTGCTGTCCCTGCCGGGCCGGGGCTCCTCGGGCGGAGGAGCCCCGGGTCCAGGTCAGTGACTCGGCTGGGGGCCGCGCGGGGTGCTCGGGGTCGGGGAGGGCGCCGAGGTCGGCAGCAGGGTGGTGATGGCGGTCGGGGATGGGGCGGGGGCCGTGACCGTCGGGGCGGTCACGACCTGCGTGGCGGTGACGGTCACGGTGACGGTCGGGGCGGGCTCGGTGATCGTGACCGCAGGGGCAGTGACGGTGACCGTGGTGGGCGTCCCGGGCAGGGTGATGGCGGCCGGGCTCGGGGCGTCGGCGGGGGCGGGGCAGACGGGCGCCGGGGAGAGGTCGGCCAGCGGGGCCACGGCGGGGGCCGCCGGGGCGGTGGCGGGCAGCGGCTGTGCCGGGGTGGGGCTGAGGGTCACGGCCGCCGGGTTGGCCGGGGCGGTGGTGGGGTGGGTGCTGATGGCCATGCCGGTGGTGAAGGCGGTGGTGAGGGCGAAGGCGACTGCCGCGTGACGGGCAGTGATCCGGTTGGTCGGGGCCATGGTTGGTCTCCTTGGGGTTGGGGCCGGGGGTTCGCGGTCCCCGGCTGGCGGTACCAGCCTCGCAGAGAAATTGACTTAGGTCTATAAAAAAGAGCAAGGTAAATTCCTCGGGGACTGCTCGGTGCGACACCCGACCGCTGGTCCGGCACCGTGGCCTGCCAACCGACATGACCAGGAGGGCCACGTGACCAAGCCGCTGCCCGCGGTGCCCGCGCCCCGCCCCGGAAGGCTTGGCCGCCGCCTCTACGCGGAACTCGCCGCCTCGGCACCGGCCGTCCGCCGGCGCTTCTACGCGACCCTCGACACCGGCGACTGGGCGCAGGTCCTCGCGGCGGCCGACACCGAGGCCGGAACCCCCTACGCCCTGTGGGCCGACGACCCGGTCGGGTTCGTGGAGGACGTGCTCGGCGAGTCCCAGTGGAGCCGCCAGCGGGACATCCTGGAGGCCCTGGTCGACCACCGCCGCGTCGCCGTCCCGAGCTGCTTCGGCTCCGGCAAGACCCACATCGCCGCCCGGGCCGCGGTCTGGTCCTCCGTCGTCCACCCGCCCGGCACCGCGCTCACCGTCACCACCGCCACCCGGGCCCGCCAGGTCCAGCGCCAGATGTGGCCCCACATCCGCCAGATCGTCGCCCGTGCGGGCCTGCCCGGCGAAGTCGGCGTCGCCCAGTGGAAAATGCCCGACTCTCACGGCTCGGACGTCGTGGTCGCCTACGGCTTCAGTGCCCCGCCGCACGACGAGTCCGCCGTCCAGGGCATCCACGCGCCTCGCCTGATGGTCATCGTGGACGAGGCCGGCGGCATCGGCCGGATCATCGGCGCCGCGATGCGCGGCCTGCTCACTGGCGAGCACACCCGTGCCCTGCTGATCGGCAACCCGCCCACCGACGACGAGGGCGGCTGGTTCGAGCAGACCTGCGCCGACCCCGCGGTGCGGGTGCTGCCGATCAGCGTCTACGACACCCCGCTGCTGTCCGGCGAGCGCACCCGGCGCTGCCGTGCCTGCCCGCCCCAGGCCCCCGTCCACCTGCTCGCCACCCACCTCGTGGACCCCCAGTGGGTGGAAGAGGCCATCCGGGACCATGGCGAGGACGCGCCCTTCGTCCAGGCGAAGGTGCACGCGAGGTTCCCCCGAGGGGGCCAGGCCCGCGCCATCCCCTCCTCCTGGGTCGAGCGCGCCAGCGACAACCCCGAACCGGACGGCCCGGACTACGTCGCCCTCAACGCCCTCGGCCTGGACGGCGAGACCAGCGCCCACCGGGTGCGGCGAGGCGCCTGGGTCAGGCTCGGCGTCGACGTCGCCGCCGACGGAGGCGACGAGTTCGCCATCGCCCGCTCCGTCGGTGACCTGGTCGAGCTGCGCCACGCCACCGCCGGCCAGGACAACGCGGACGCCGTGGTCGTCGCCGGAGTCGTGCTGCGGGAGATCAAGGCCGCCCAGGCCCTCGCTGCCGCGCTCGGCAGCACCGCCCCCGTACGCGTCAAGATCGACGGAGTCGGCATCGGCTGGGGTGTCGCCGGCCTGCTGGAAGCCTGGCGGCGCGAAGGCCTCCACCGCGCGGAGATCGTCACCGTGCTCGCCAGCGAGAGCACGGGCCGGGACGACGAAGCCGCCATGCTGCGTCCCTCCAACAAGCGGGACGAGATGTGGCTGGCGATGCGATCGCTGCTGTCCCCCCACGGGCAGGGCTCGCTGCGGCTGCGCATCGACCGCCGCACCCAGGCCCAGATGTCCGCCCCGAAGCTGGAAACCAACTCGGGCGGACGCACCGTCATCGAGTCCAAGAGGTCGATGCGGCGACGCGGGGTCAGCTCGCCCGACCGCGCCGAGGCTGTGTTGCTCGCCCCCTACGAGCCGCAAGTCGGTCGCCGCCGTGTCCGGGTGATTGCCTGACGAACAAGCAGTAAATGCCTGGTCTACGGGAGGCGAATTGGATGTCAATCCGACGGTAATGCATGGCCCAACTATTCCCGTTGACATGGGACATGGGCCGGGCTTTGATGGCAAGTCTTCCGGAACGCGGTCAGCCAGAACTGGTGGGGGCAGTCGCCAGTTTTGGCATGTCCGCGTTCTGTCGGTTGAGCGCGCGATAATCCATTAAGAGGGGGGACCATGCCATCGCTAAAGCGTCTCACCGGGATGCTCGAATTCGGATTGACGGAATTCCCGGACACGCCGCCACACGCACTGGCCCGCAACATCACCTCCGTGCGGCCCGTCCGCCCCGGGGACCGTCCTCGGGCATCCGGCGACCTCTCGACGACCCTCGCCATCGCAGACCTGGATCACTGGGCCCCGACCGACCCTGACTTCGAAGAACTTGTGAGCCGCACCGCCGAAGCCGGCGTTGCCGCGCTGGCCGTCGTCTCCACCGCCGGCCGCGTACCCGCGGGACTCGCCGACGCCCTTCGGCACTTGCGCGTGCCGCTGCTCACCCTGCCCACCACAACCTCGTGGGCCGATCTCGCGGACGCGGTGACCCGTGAGTGCGTGATCGACCTGCGCCACGGCGCCGAGTGGCGCGACTGGCTGCTCGGGCAGGCCCGTCCCGCGCCGGACGTCCGCCGCTCGGGCCGCATCGTGCGGTGGCTGGCCACCGAGACCGGCGGCCGGGTCGTGCTGATCGGACGGGACGGAGCTGTTGTCGCCATGGCTCCGCAGCGCTCGGCGGGCAAGCTCGCCCCGGTCGCCGACAAGATCCAGGAGATCGCGGCCGGCCGCATTGAGTCGGCAGCCCTCGAGAGCGACGGCGCCGAGGTGCGCCTCGTTGCCGTCGGCAGCACCCGCCCGCGCGCCGTCCTGGCCGTCGTCAGGGAGCCGCCCTTCGACCGTCACCTCCTCACCCAGGTCACCAACCGCACCGCTGACCTGCTCTCCCTCCACCTCGCGGTCGAAGACGCCGACGCAGCGATCCAGAACCAGCAGTCCGCAGAGAGGGAACTGCGCGTCGCCATCCTGGAACTGCTGATGACGGGCGAGGTCCTCAAGGCCCGCCGTACGGCAGCCCCGGTCTACCCGGGCCTGCTTGACGCGGCGGCCGCCCGGGTCTACATCCTGGAGGCCCCGCCAAGCGAGCGAGACCGCCTGTACGACGAGTGCCGGCGAGCCGTCGACAGGCTCTCCCTGGTCGTGCAGTGCCCCATCTACGAGGAGCACCTGGTCGTCGTCGCCCCGCAGCCGTGCACCGTCACGGACACCGACGACGAGATGGACACGGCGCTGCGCCGCCTGGTCGCCCTACGCCCCGACCGGTACCTCGGAGCCAGCGGGCTCCGGCTGATCGCCGAGACCGACCAGTCCCACCGGCATGCCCTGAGGGCCCTTGCCCGGGCCCGGATCGACTGCACCCGGACCGCGTACTACAGCTCGCAGGGGAGGCTGCCAGAACTGCTCAACCGGCTGTACCCGGGCTGGGCCACGGCCGTGCTGCACCCGTTGCTCCGACAGGATCAAGCGGATCGAGACATGCTGCTCCAGACGCTCACGCTCACGCTCCAGTCGTCGGTGAGAGCGGCTGCCGAGCTCACCGGTGTCCACCGCAACACCGTCGCGAACCGCGTGCGGGCCGCAGCGACCATCCTGGGGGTCGATCTCGAAGCCCTCCGCGACCGGGCGGTGGTGGCGGCCGCGTTGGAGGCACTGTTCCTGGACGAGCACGTCGATGAGGAGACGCACGCTGGACCGGCCGACCTCCAGGACTATCTGGCCCACCCCGAAGCGCAGGCCTGGGGGCAGGACTTCCTCCAGGTCCTGACGGAGGAACTGGTCGACACCCTGAAGGCGTGGGTCCTGGCCGACGGTGACACGGCCCGCATGGCCGGCGCCCTCGGGATCCACGCGCAGACCGTCCGCAAGCGGCTGCGCATCGCTTCCCGGTTCCTCCAGCGGGACCTGCTCGGTCAGTCCGCCGACGCGTACGACGTCGTGCTGGCGATCGCCGGTGAGTTCAACATCCCCCTGCCGCTCTCGCGTTGACGGCCCCACCCTTGCGCCGACTACGCTAAGTGACATGCGCTACTGTCGGTGTTCACTGTGCAGCGGTGATACGCCTCCTGTGCAGCGGGCAGATTCCGCATCGGCCGCACACCATCTACGGTCGAGTAGGGGGGAGATCCCCAATCCGTAACTCTCGGAATGGAGGGGAAACTTGCGCACACCAGCCGTGCTGACTCGCCATCAGCACGCAAATCGGATCACGGAACGACGCGCTGCCGTACGCCGTCCGGGTGCTTGGGGGAGCACCGTCGGCGAAGCGGGGGGGAGCACAAACCCGATCTCGCGCGAGACCGCGCACGGGGCGACCGCCCTGCCCCGAGCCGAAGGCGCCACGCCGACGCACACGGCCCTCGGCCGACAGGCGCACCAGGCCCAAGCCGCCCAGCTGGAAAACGGCATACCCGTCTACCAGTACTGAGGACAACGCCCCTTCGGGTACCGCCCGAAGCCCGCACGGGCGCACAGTGCGCCACGCAGAGACGAACAACCGCTGCTGCCGCCGGCGCCCACCCACACGGGCGCCTGCTGGCGAGGGGAGTGCAGCTTGAACACTGACAGCACGACGACCGACGACAGCAACACCGACCTCCACGAGTGGGTGATCGCCGCGTACGTCCCCGTGGACACGCAAGGCGCAGCCTACGCACGCCGCCGCGGCGTCTACCGCGTCCCGGCCACAACCAAGATCCGTTCCGCAGACGTGATCTGCATCCGCTGCCGCAGGCCCTACGACGAGGTCTGCGAAGACCCGTGTGCCGGGGCCGACCAGATGCTGCACGGAGGGCCCATCGGCACGCGCAAGCGCCGTCCCGCCCCCGAGCATCGCCACCAGGTCGCCGCGGCCGAGAACTTCCGAAAGCCGGACCCAGGGGACGCGGGCAACCGCAAGCGGGAGCAGCCGCCGGGACGCTAGGCACCGAAGTGCCTAGCCTGCCTGCCGTGACCGTACCCAGCAGGCACCAGCCCCACCTGACCGACGACGTCGCGCACCTGACCGCACGCCGGGTGCGCGACGTCGTCGCCGTCGTCCTACTCGCACTCGGCACCATCGGCCTCAACGTGGCCGCCTACACCACCGACCCCCGCCTCGGCCTCGCCGGCACCAGCCTGCTCGCGCTCTCGGCCGCCGCCGTCCTCGGCCACCACAACGAGCAGCAGTAGGAGAACGCATGCCCCGCCGCTGGTTCCCCACCCTGCGCCGCCCCGCGCCGGCCACGAAGTCCACTGCGGACTACACCCTCGGCTGGACGCCCGCAGGCGTGGACCGGGCCCGTCCGTGGTCCGTCGAACGGGCGGTGCGCGACGGCATGGAACGGGCGGTGTGGATCTACAAGGCCGTCGACACGATCTCCAACCACGCCGCCGACCGGCCGCTACGGGTCCGCCCACGCAGCGGCACCTCCGACGAGCCGCTGCCTCCCCACGACGCGCACCCGCTCTACCGCGCGATGAACATCAGGGCCAACCCGGCCGAGGGCGCGTGGACGTTCAAGAAGCGGGTCAGCATGCAGCTTCTGCTGTCCAAGCGCGGGGTGTTCCTCGAGCCGACGTTCTCGCGCGGAGGCGATCTGCTGCGGATCGACCTGCTGCCGCCGGGCCGAACCCGGCCGGTGCCGTCCACCGGCAGCGACCTGATCTCGCACTTCGAGACCGTCACGATCACCGGCGAGCTGCGCCACCTCGACGTGGAACGTGTGCGGTGGATCCGAACCCCCCACCCGCTCGACCCCTACTCCGGCATTACCCCGCTGGAAGCCGCCGGCCTGAGCGCCGACCTCGACTTCTTCACCCGCTACTACAACCTGTCGTTCGTCAACAACGACGCCAGGCCCGGCGGCGTGATCGGCATCGACGGCGACATGGACGACGACGAACTGCGCCTGCTGCGCGCCAGGTTCGGCACCGGGCCGTCCGCAGCCGGCTCCTGGACAGTGCTGAACGGCGGCAACGTCACCGTCACCGACACCTCCGTCACACCCCGGGACATGGCCTACGAGACCGTCGCCGCCCTGTCCAAGATCGAGCTGCTCGCCGCGTTCGGCGTTCCGGAGTCCCAGCTCGGCAACGCGTCGGGCAGGACGTTCGACAACGCCCGGGCCGAGAAGACCACGTTCTGGGAGATCACCATGCCGCCGCACCTGCGGCTGATCGCCGACGCCTTCCAGGACGATGCCGGGGACGACAACGAGGTCTACTTCGACACCTCCGACATCGACGTGCTGCGCGAACCCCGCACCAAACGCCTGTCCGAAGCCCGTGAGGAAGTCGCCGCGGGCGTCCGCTCGATCCGCTCCTACGCCGAACTCGCCGGATACGCCGACGAGATCGATGACACCCCCGAGACCCGGGCCCTGTGGCTGGCCTCCGGCCGGACCGCCCTGCCCGCCCGCACGGCAGATGCTCCGGCCGTCGGGACCACGACGCCGCCCCCGGTGCCGGCCACGGGCAAGACCTTGGCACCCGCCGCCGACCTCGTCTTGGACGAGACCGCGGCCGACTCCCTCCGGGGCCGCCTGGACGACGCCCTCCAGACGCTCACCACCCGCTGGACGGAACGCACCGTCGCCCGGCTCCACTCCCCCCGGCACCGCAAGGGCACCCGGCACTGGGACGACCGAGGCGGCACCACCGATGCCGCCACCGGCATCAAGGGCCTGCCCGTCGACCAGGTGATCGACATCGCGACCTGGCGGCAGGAAGCCGTCCAGGCCCTCCGGCCCCTCATCGAACAGGCCGCCACCACGGCCGTGACCGAGCTCCACGCCGCCCTCGGGTCGACCGGCACCGCCACCGCCGCCGTCTGGCCCACGATCGCCCCGCTGCTCACCGACTGGCTCGCCAAGCAGGCCCAGGCCCTCGCCGACGACATGGCCGGCTCCGATCGGGAGGGCAAGAGCCTGGCTGGCATCGCCGAGGCCACCCGCGACTGGGGCCGCTCCCTCGCGAACCGGGCGAGCGTCAAGGCAAGCCACCTCGCCACCGTCACCGTCGAGAGCGCCCGTGACCAGGCCGCCGCCGCCAGCGCCCGAACCGGGCTCGTCCGCCGCTGGGTTGCCCACGACGACGGCCGCACGAGGCCCGACCACGACGCGGCCGACGGCCAGACCCAGCCCTACGGACAGCCCTTCACCATCGGCGAGGACCTGCTGCGCCACCCCGGCGACACCACCGCCCCGCCCGGGCAGGCCGTCGGCTGCCGCTGCCGCCTCGCTTGGAGGCTTGAACGCTGACCACCAGCCCCGGCCCGCAGACCGCGACGACCCCGCCCGTACCCCCGTGTGAGGATGAAGCATGACCACTGGAACACCGAGCGACCGCCAGCAACTCAACGAGGACTGGCTGCGCAGCCGGCGCTGGGACATCCGCTACCCGAACGGCGAGCCCGTCACCACACTCGACGGACTCGCCCAGGTACTCCGCGTCGACCGGCAGGAAGCCGCCCGGAGGGTCCTGGCCCAGCCCTTCGGCAAGGCCGCACCGGCCAGCCTGCGGCAAGAGGCGGAGTCGCTGCCCGGTGCTGAACGCAGTAGTCGGTAACCCGGTCTCCGCTCGCTACTTCACCCAAAGGACGGCCAGGTAGGCGGCACCGAGAGCGAGTGTGGCTCCAGCGGCGGCAGCGCCGCGCTCGACTGCTTCGGGGAAGGAACGGGTGCGCCAGTAGCGGAGCAGGCCGCTGGTGAGAGCAACGACGAGGCTCGCCAGAGCGATGATCACGAACACGAGGGCCCGCATGGCCGCCCTTCCTGGAGAATTGGGAGAGTGTGAAACACGCCAGCGTTCAGCACGTGTTCAATCCGCCGGATTGAACTCAACTGTACACCTGAGAGTCGAGGAGTGAGCCCTGTGGGTGACCAGAGTGGTCGGCAGCAACTGAGTGACGCCCTCGCCGACTTGCTCACTCGGTCCCGGAAGACCAAGGCGCAGGTGGCCAGCGAGGGAAATCTGTCCCGCACGACGGTCTCGGCGGCGTTCAGCCCTGACAGCCCGCCTCCGTCTGACCGGACCCTTGAGGTGCTCGCAGAAGCCTTGAACGCGGACCCTGCCCCGCTGCGGAATCTTCTGGCGATCGCCCGCAACGAGGAAGCAGTACAACCACGATCCGTGACCGCCGACACTCTCCGGATCAGCGAGCCGGTGTACCGGATCGCCCGGGAGATGGCGGACTCGCGCCTGCGCGAGTACAAGTTCGACCCGCTGCGCCCCGAGAACCTGGTACACAGCGTCGTCGAGAGGCTCCGCTCGGTCGAGGCCGGCAGCCTCGTGAAGGCCGCTTCATGGGCGCGGGACTCGGGGATCTACGCGATCTACTACTTCGGTGCTCACGAGCTCTACGCCCCGGTTTCCGGAACTTCGGTTCCGCTGTACGTGGGCGGTGTTCAGAAGGGGTCGGGGTCGGTGCCGATGAACGCATACCTCAAGCCCCCCGCGGTGAGCGTGCGACTCGATGAGCACTGCCGAACCCTCGACCAGAGCCGGAACCTCGACCCGATGGACTTCTGTGTCCGAGTGCTGTTCATTGATGACCTCTTCATTGCGCCAGCAGTGGCTGAGCTGACATCGGAGTTCAAGCCGGTGTGGAACACGACCCTTGACGGGTTCAACCTTCGTCATCCGGGGCGGTCCAGGATTCAGCACGCGGCCCGACCGAAGTGGCATGAACTGCACGCTGGTCCTGACTCCTGGGCAGCCGAGATGCGATCGAAGAGGACCCCTGCCGAACTAGAGAACGAGGTCCGCCAGCACTTCGCAGCCTGGCTTCGTTGACACAGGCGGCCCCACGGTGAGCACACCGCGACGGTAGGCAGTTCTCCTGCGATCGTGCCGGTTCGACTTGCGCACAATCACCAGGAGTTCGAGTGGCCCTCCCCGAAGCTCGTGAAGTGCTCCTACGCCTCCGCTGGAAGACCGAGCCGTTCCGTGAGAGCTTGCACCCGCGGGACGGTCGCGGCCGGTTCGCGCATGGCCCTGGCACGGGGCTCAACCCGTTGCTGGAGCGCATCCGAGCAGCCGCGAGCCGGCCGTCCAGGGCGCCGCGCTCCGAACCCCGCTTCGACGAGGAGCAGCACGGCCTGGTGTTCCGCGACGGGCAGAGCGAGCGCGTCGCCAAGGCGTACAAGGCCAACGTGGTGGCAGGGATCACCCGCGACCTGCGCGACATCCCGGACGAGGCGCTGCTGCTGGAGCCCGAGAGGGCCTGGCTCGACAAAGTCCGCTCCGATGGGGTGCACGCGTACGAGGACCCCGAGACCGGGATCGTCAACTCCGTCGTGAAAGGTGGTTCCCCGTCGGCCCCCTCCTGGAGGCGCGTCGACGCGGACCGGGCCCGCGAGCTCCTGCGGAGCGGCGCCGTCAACCAGGTGGTCGCCACCTGGGCGATGACGTCCAACGACGAAGACCCGCAGGCCCTCGCCCTTCAGGAGACCGCGCAAGACGCCTTCGGGCTGCGTCCGGCCGCCGACTGGCCCAGCACGGACCAGATCGCGCAGGTGACTGCCGACTATCGGGCCGCCTACGGAACTGGCCACGCGGCGATGCTGGCGGCGATGTGGGAGCGCACCCAGAACCACCTGACCGAAGCCGACCTGGGCTCCCTGACGGTGTGGCGTGGCGTGGCCACCCCCAACGGTCGACCACCAGCAGGTTGGACGGCCGACGGCAGCACCCTCACCGACCCGCTGCTGCGCCCCCTCTCGGCCTTCTCCCTTGACCCGGATGTAGCCCACGGCTTCGCTACCGACGAGGGACCCGGCTTCGTGATGAGCGCGATCGTGCCCGCAGAGCGGGTGATCGCGACGCCGGCTACGGGGCTCGGCTGCCTGGACGAGTCGGAGGTCGTCATCCTGGCCGGCCCCGGTACCTGGCACTGGCAGACCGCCGAGTAGCCTCCGACCGCTCGGCGCGACACCACCCCCGGCCCGGTGCCACGCTGCCGCCGTCCTGATCCCCAGCAGAAGGCGGTGCGGTGCACGACTTCCCCGCCGTCACCCTGCGGTTGCGCCGCAAGAACCGGCTCTGGGACGAGGCCCGGCACGCGCGTGACCTCCAAGGCCGTTTCGCCCACCACCCGGGCGTCGGCCGCGTCGGCCTGCCGGGCACCCTCGCCGACGACCACGCGGTGAGCCAGGGAGACCTGCTCGGGAAGCGGGGGAGGTCCCCCGCGAAGGTCAAGGCCGCCATGTGCGACTCGCTCGCCAAGAAGATGAGCGGCGTCTCCGACGAGCTGCTGCTGTCCGACCGCCAGCGTGAGCGCCTCGCCCGGGTCCGTGCCGGAGACCTCGCCGCGTACCGGCCGGAGTCCGGGGCCAACGGCTACGCCGACCACATCGACCAGGCCGACCTCGACAGCGGCGCGCGCCGCGAGCCCTGGGGGTACGTGAGGATGGGCGCCGAGGAGTACCGGGACTTCGCCCGCGCCGAGGCCGTCGCTCACCACGTCGCCGGGTGGGCTGCGACCTCCAACGACCACGACGCGAACGCCCTCGCCCTCCAGGAGACCGCCCGCCAGGCCTTCAACCTCACCGACACCATGGCCTGGGACCACGGGGACGCCGACCTCGACGCCGAGATCGCCGCGGCTCTGGCCGAAGACGGCCCCGTGCTGCACGCCTTCCTCACCGCCATGTGGGAGAGCACCCAGGCGCACTTCGCCGACCTCGGCGTCACCCACGTCACCGTCCACCGCGGCTTCACCGGCGGCTACGACGACACCCACGTCAGCGGGATCGACGGCCAGGGCACGGTCACGGACCTGCCCCTGCGCCCGCTGTCCTCCTTCACCACCGAAGAACACATCGCCGCCGACTTCGCCACGCACGGGGGCGAGGTCCACACCGGCTACACGATCAGCGGCGACGTGCCCGTCACCCGCATCCTGGCTGTCCCCGGGACCGGCATCGGCTGCCTGGACGAGTCCGAGATCGTCATCCTCGCCGGCCCCGGAGACTGGCACGTCCAGCAGGTCTACGCCGAGACCGACGACGACAACTGGTACGACGGGTAGAACGAGACCCAAGCCCGCCGTCCGCCTACCGTGACCGCCACCAACCCAGCGAACCGGGAGCGACACGGTGGCACCGACCCCCAGCAGCACGCTGGACCACAAGCAGGCGATGCTCGGCGTGCTGGAGACCGACGACGACCAGGGCACCTTCACCACGCTCGTGTCGATCACCGGGCTGCGCGACCACGACGGCGACGTGATCGAGCCCGGCGCCTACGCCCGCACCCTCGCGGAGATCACGCCGAAGGGCGTGTGGTCGCACGACTGGAACGTGTGGACCGCCCGCACCGAACACACCGAGGAACTGCTGCCCGGCGACGCCCGACTGCCCGCCACCCTGCCGAACGGCCAGCCCTGGCCCGCCGAGGCCGGCGCGCTCCTCGTCAAGGGCCGCTGCAACCTGGCCACCCAGGCCGGGAAGGACATGTACGCCAACCTGCTGTTCTTCGGCGACCAGGTGCAGTGGTCGATCGGCTACCAGGTCCGAACAGCCAAACGCTCCAAAGGGGTTCGCCGCATCACCGACCTGGACCTGTACGAGTACAGCCCGGTGCTGTTCGGCGCGAACCCCTACACCTCGACCCTCGACCTCAAGCAGCACCCCGGCAAGGCCCGTGGCGTCCTGGCCGACACCCAGGTGGAACTGGCGCCGCTGGCCGGCACCCTGGAGGAGCGGATCGACGCCATCGCCTCCGCCGTGGAACAGCGCCTGCGCCCCACCGAGGGCGACCGCCTCGAGCACGGCACGGTCCAGGTCATCGGCACCTACCCGGACCGGGTCATCGCCACCATCTGGAGGTACACCGAGGACGGCTTCAACTCGACCAGCTGGGAGGTCCCGTACACGCTCTCCGGCGACGGCG
The DNA here is from genome assembly GCF_042268845.1 of Kitasatospora sp. NPDC056273. Lineage (NCBI taxonomy): Bacteria > Bacillati > Actinomycetota > Actinomycetes > Kitasatosporales > Streptomycetaceae > Kitasatospora > Kitasatospora sp. NPDC056273. Next base: position 76,006 of record NZ_JBHJSJ010000023.1, read on the forward strand.
TCCCGTCCGCCGGCCAGCCCAGCCCCGTACGCCTGGTCCTCGACGTCGAGGGCACCGGCCCCGACGCGGCGCTGGCCGCCCTCGCACCCGACGTCGAACGGGTCGCCTCCCAGATGAAGACCCTCGCGGCGCTCCAGCACAAGGCGGGCCAGGTCCTCTCCGGCGAGAACGCCGACCGCCTGGCCTCCGCCGTACAGCACCTGGTCGCCGTGCTCACCGCCGCCGGTATCGACTGGCAGCCGCCCGAGCCCCCGACGGGCGAGAGCAAGAACCTGGCCACGGCGGTCCTCAAACCGAACGAGATCAGCGCGGCCCTCGCGCTGTTCGCCGACGCCCGGGCCGAACCGAGTTTGTGATCACCGACTGGTGCCGTACAGTCGGGACCACCGACGCGGGGTGGAGCAGCTCGGTAGCTCGCTGGGCTCATAACCCAGAGGTCGCAGGTTCAAATCCTGTCCCCGCTACCACGAACGCTGAAGGGGCGGACACAAGCATGTGTCCGCCCCTTCAGCGTTCCTCGACTTCTACAGACGCCGATTTCGGTTCGCCAGCACGCCGGTTGACCTGTTGATCGGGGGATTCCAGCCGGTTCCGGACGCGGCGCCGGAGATTGCCGACGGCGAGACGCCGAGCCGCTCGGCCAGGTCGGTCGGCGAGTAGTTGCCCCGGCCGAGCTCGTCGTTCCGGTAGGCGTCGCGGGTGATCTTTCCCAGGTCGACCGTGGCCCACGTCGCCAGTACCCGATAGCCCTCCCGCACCCAGAACTGGGCTTCGAGCGCCCAGATCCCCGACGGCAGGCTGGTGTCGTGCACAGCCGACCACGCGGCCGGGGCGATCAGATGACCGGCGACGTACACCTCCGCGTCCTGCACGCCACGGTGTGGTCGGACGGTCGGGGGCAGGGCCGTGTGCGCCAGCGCGGTCATCCAGCCCTCCGGGGCCTTGACCAGGCAGCCCCAGGGCCCGCGGGTCCGGGTCAACGGCCACAGGCGCGATGCCGCGTACCGGTGCAGCCACTCCTCCGCCTGCTCGGAGCTGTCCGACGGCCCGTACAACTCGACCGAGGAGGAGGAGATGATCCGCAGGGCCCACCCGGCGGAGGTCCGAACGACGTGGAACGCCGTCCCGTCGACGGTCAGGGGCGGCTTCGCATCGCGGTCGTCGGCCGGTGGGCACGAGGCGGCATCCAGGAGCGGCAGTTGGGGCCTGGGGAAGGGGTACATGCGTGTCTCCAGCGCGCTGGCCGGCGGTAGCCGGGTGTCCGGCACCCTGCCGGACACCACCACACTCACCCACGTCCCACAGGCATGGGCACAGCCAAATCAGCTGCTAGAAGGGTGACTTGAAAGGAGAGAGCCCGACGGTCGGCGACGCCGGACACGCGCCTCGGCGCTCGACGCGACACTAGCGATCAGGTCTTCCTACGGTGTGCCGATCACCGTGGCGATCCGGTGCTGACCGGTCGCACGGCTCGACCCCCTCCGTCCCGCGCTGGCGGGGTGGCCCGGCACCATCCCGAGGAGCGCCACACCGTGCCCACCACCACCGACAAGACCCGACTCAAGGAGCTGAACGGCGCGCTGCGCGCCAAGGCCGCCGAACTCGACACCATCAGCGCGTCCTTCACCGTGGAGGACGGCGGAGTCACCGTCTCGGCCGAGAAGGCCGCCGCCTTCCGCAAGGCCCTTGCCGAGGCCCAGGAGATCAAGCAGCTGATCACCGACCTGGAGGGCGCGGCGAACGTCCACGCCTTCCTCAACGAGCCCACCTCGCAGCCCTTCGCCCCACAGGACGCCGCTCTCGCGGCCCACCTCGCCAGCCAGGTGAAGTCGCTCGGCCAGCAGTTCCTCGACAGCGACGAGTTCAAGGGCCTCAAGGCCGCCGGCTTCCGCGGCTCGTTCGACCAGATGGTGACCATCGACGGCGCCGCCCTGGACCAGCTCGGCCGCAAGGACGTCTTCAGCCGCAGCGCCGGCACCGCCGGTGTCCTCGGCTTCGGCACCCCCGAGCACCTGGACATCGTTCCGCGCGCGGTGCGCCCCGGCCGCATCCGGGACCTGTTCCCCTCCCAGACCACCACCGCCAACATCCTGTACGGGGTGCGCGTCACCGGCTTCACCAACGCGGCCGCGATCGTGCCCGAGCGGGCCATGGAGGTGCCGCCCGGCGGCACGGCCGCCGTCGAGGTGTACGCGCGAGCCCCGCAGTCGCAGCTGACGTTCAAGACCGTCACCTACCCGGTCGCCGAGATCGCGACCACGCTCCCCATCCACAAGAACACCCTGGCCGACGAGCCGCGGCTGCGCGACATCATCGACAGCGAACTCGTCGACGGCGTCAAGATGACCGAGGACAACGAGATCCTCTACGGCGCCGGCGGCGACGAGAAGATCACCGGCATCGTCAACACCCAGGGCGTGCAGACCTACGCCCAGGCCGACACCGACAAGCAGAGCGCGGCGATCCGCCGAGCGGCCACCCGCGCCGTGCTCGCCTTCTACCCGCCGAGCGGCATCGTGCTCCACCCGTTCGACTTCGAGGACCTGGAACTGGAGACCGACGGCCAGGGCGCGTACCGGGTCGCCGTGAACGTTGCGATCGGCGCGCAGAAGGTCGTCTGGCGGCTCGCCGTGGTGGACTCCATGGCCATCAACCAGGGCAAGTTCCTCGTCGGCTCCTTCGGTCTGGGCGCGCGCCTGTACGACCGGGAGCAGGTCTCCGTCCAGGTCAGCACGGAGAACCGCGACAACTTCGAGAGGGGCGTCGTCACGATGCGTGGCTCCGAACGCATCGGCCTCGAAGTCCCGCGCCCCGAGAGCTTCGTCTACGGGACCTTCAAGGCGCACTGATGGCCGCCCGCAAGCCCACCACGAAGCCCACCGCCGCCCCTGCGGCGAAGACCGCCGGCGCGGACGGCCCGGACCTGGAGACCCCGCCAGCCGAGCTTTCGGCCGCCGCGCCGCTCGACCCGCCGCCCGGCCCCACAGCCGCGCCGGAGCCGAACCAGGCGGAGCCGACGACCCCGGGGATCGCCGTCCACCAGCCCCTGGCCTCCGGCCACGTCGACCTGGTGAACGAGGACGGCACCTTGCTGCCCCACGACCTGGAGCAGCTGTTCGACCTCAGCTACCCCGAGCAGACCGTCGTCTTCCCCCGGCTGCGGATCTACCAGCGCCGGACCTACCCAGGCACCCACCGGACGGTCACGCAACTGCTCTACGTGCCGACGCAGTCGGTCCCCCGTGACGAGTTCGAGCGCCTGCGGCTGGCGCTCGGCGGGGAGTAGACCCCACGAGCTCACGGAGCCCGTCGCCTTCGGGAGACGGGCTCCGGCGCGTAACCGGCCTGCGTCAGCACGCTAGGTCGTCCGGCCGTGACGGAGCCGCCGGTCCATGAGAGCCGGAATCGAGTGGATCTTCGCCTCGGTGAGGTGGTCCCACAGAATGCCGGCCGGACGAGGGCGAGGCGGGCACCTGATGACCTCGGTAGGAGTGATCACCAGGTCCATGTAGACGTCGTGGTCCGTTGTCGGGACGCTGTCCACCAGCTGCAACTGGTGGACCGTCGTCGCGATGACGGTGCCGGGTCCCACCAGTCCGGCTTCGGCGAGCAGCGCGTACTCCAGGTCCGAGTAGCCGGCCCCCTTGCCGATCCGGGCTCCGGAGCGATCGGCGGCGACGCTCCCGAGAACGATCAGGTCGACGGGCCGCATGTCGCCCAGGTCGGTCGTCGGCGCGACGGCCGCCGCAGTGCGACGGTTCGCCGCAGCCTCAACGGGGATCTTGAGCTCAGCCGGATCGAGGACGAAGAAGGGATGCGGCAAGGCGAGCCGGGGGACTGCCATGTAGACCAGTCGCCCCTCCCGCAGGGCTATTGCCCGAACCGGTTCCTGCGCCGTGTCGGGTACGGCTTTCACCACCGAAGCGGTCCTCCACTCCGGAAGCTGGGCGAGCAGCTCTGCGGCCTCGTGAGAGCCGTGGAAGTCGGGGATGCTGTCGCGGGCTGGTTCACGAACCGCCTCTGCGGCATCCAGCGCGTTCCACACGCGCTGTCGCAACGTGGCCTTGTCCACCTCGACGTTGTTGGGCATGGAGGCTCCCCTTCTACGGCGCAGCCATCAGGTCGAACAGCCTGTCCTGAACATCCTGCACCTCCTGAGCGGTTCGCCACGGCCGGAGTTCCCTGACCGCGGTGACGACCACGCCGATTCCGCCACCGCTCATGACGGTCTGAAGGTCGTCGATGGCCCGGCCGATCGCGAAGACAGCACCGTCGAGTTGGCCTTGCCCGATGGCGGCGCGGGCAAGGTTGCCCAGCACGATCGGCCGGGACTTCGGGCCGATCGAAACGGAACTGGCCGCGGCTTCCAGCCGTCTCTGCGCGGCGCGGTGCTGCCCGAGTTCGAGGTGGCACGACCCGGCGAGTCGCTCGACTTGGTCGACGGCGCCGAGGTCGCTGGCGATGTCGGTGGCATCGACCGTTTCGAGGGTGCTGATCGCCTCGCCGAGCGCACGGTCGCACTCGCGTCCTTGGCGAAGCATCGCGTGGGCCTCGCCAGCATGCAGCAGCGCGAGACCCGCGAGTGCTGGGCTGATCGGTGCTGCCACCGTGGCGGCGGACCGGGCCAGGACCAGGCCGGCTTCGGCATCCCGCGTTCCGTACAGCTCGACGTACGCCGACCGCAGGAGGGCATGGCCCTGCACGGCTGGGTCCCGCAGACGCTCACCGATGCGGGCGGCCTGATCGTAGTACGCGCGGGCTGCGGCGGAAGCCCGGCGCTGGCTCGCGTCCCAGACGATCTTTCCCATCAGGATGGCGGTCTCGGCCTGCAAGGCGAGCATGTCCCGCGTGAGGCGACCGGAGTGGGACTGCTTGGCGAGCTGTTTGAGATGCGCGAGTTGTTCGCTTCCTTCGGCGAGCAGTTCGGAGCTGGGGACCAGTTCGTAGCGCGCCGACAACGCGAGGTGCGCCTCGCGCAGTTCGAGGACCGTGGTCAGATCGGCGATGGTCGGCGCGCTCGGCGCCTGACTGGGCTCCACGGTGGCTGGCGGACCGTCGAAGAGGGCACTCACATCAGCGACTTTGATCTTGAGCACCCGGGCGAGTGGCGGATACCTCCACGGCCGGGGCTTGTCGTGTCCGCGCTCCCACCTGCGCACGGTGGAGAGGCTCACGTTCAACAGTTCGGCCAGCTGCTCCTGCGTAAGGCCGGCGGCTCTCCGCCATCGGACAAGCTGTCGCTGCTCCATAAGTCCCCCGGAGATCCACGCCGAACAACAGTGCAGGCCACGGGCCACTTTGAACCCTAAGGGAACCATATTCGCACCAAAACCGGCCTGGTGATCGGAAGTTGATGGTGATTCCGTAGGCAATGCATCGGGCGCGTCGTGCCTTCGGCGCGAGGTCCGTTGACCCACGACCCGAAGCCTCTTCGCCCACTGGGAGCGATGCACATGGTGGCCGTCGAATACCCGACCGTACGCCGCTGGAAAGGGCGATACAGGGCGGATACGGACCTGGTCCCCACGGTGCGTCACAGCGTGCGGTCAGAGCTGGGGAAGTGGGGGTGGGACGTGAGGGGCGAACGCGCCGACGTCCTGCTGCTCGTCCTCACCGAGCTGCTGACCAACGCGATCCGGCACGGCAGCGGCCCGGGCGACTTCGTCGTGGTGCGCCTTGACGAGCGCGGCGGTACCTGCCGAGCCGAGGTCGAGGATTCCCGGCCCGACCGGCTGCTCCCCGGGGCCTTCACCGCCTGCGGGGAACACGGCCGCGGACTGATCCTCGTCGACCGCCTGGCGCTCGCCGTGGGAGTGGTGACGACGGCCACGACGAAGAAGGTATGGGCGAGCGTTCTCGCCGACGACACGGGAGCCACGCGGTGAAACTCAGCAAACTTGCCCAGGTCTTCGGCTGGCCCGCGTCCGGCCGCCGGCGCAGGACCGCGCCGAACCGGTCGCGGCCCGCCGCGCCGCAGCACCACCAGGTGGCCGACCAGGACGTCTTCGTCCGGGCGCGCCCCTGGACGTCGCCGGTGCCGTTCTGGTGCACGGTCACCGCCTACTACCGGTACGGGCAGCCGATCATGCTCTGGAGCGGCGGTGCGGGCAGTGTGCGCCTGGCCGTCAGGGTGCTGCGCGAGCGGGTCGAGGCGCTCGCCGACGAACTCGGCCTTCCCGAGGGCGACGAGCAACTGCTGTGGCTGGACGCCCCGTCCGCCGAGGGGCGGGCGGCCGACGACCTCGCCAAGGGCCGGTCCCACGCCATCGCGATCACCCACGGCACCGTCGTCTACATCGTCAACGCCACCCCGGCCGCTCGCACCGAGACCGGGACGGCGATCCACGACCTGCTCTGCCCGGCCTGACGGGAACGACCCCATGACGTACACGCGAAGCGGCCGACTCCGATCGGCCGCCCCGAACTTCAACCTCGGCGCCGCCTGGCTCGCCTCCGCCAACCGGGACCCGCAAGCGGCCATGGACCAGTGGAAGGCGGGCCGGCTCGCCGCCATCGAGACCGGCGAGGTCTTCAACGTCGTTCGGGTCGGCGACGTGCAGACGGGCCGGGCCGCGCTGGCGGACCTGTGGCACGCCGACGTGCCGGTCGGCCCGGTCCTGCACAACCGCGCCGAGGGGTGCATCGAGTTCCTGGTCACGATCCGGGCGGACACGGCGTGGGACATGCCGCAGACCCGGCTGATCGGCCGCCCCGCAGACGGACACGGCCCCCTGTCGGTCGCGATGCCCGCCCCCGGCATGCAGCGGCTCGGCGGACGGAGCTGGCTCGTCCTGCCGGACGGCGAACGAAGACCGACCGACCCGGCCGACCTGGCCGTGGCCCTGCGGCGCGCAGGCGCCCGCCTGCGCCACGACCACCCCTGAACCCCCGCTACGACCGGCCGACCGGGCCGTAGCGGGCCCCTGGCCCGGCCGTTTCACTCCCGCCGGACGGCCCGGCCAGGAACGGGATCGGCGACGGCCGATCCCACGCTGACCGTCCCCAGGCGCGGGCGCGCGCAGGGTGGTGCCGCTGCGCCCCCTGGGGACGGTCGGCCCCAGCCCGTCAACGATCGAGCGTGAGGGCCTGCCCGGAGGGCGGGCCGGAAAGGCACGACCCTGATGCGCCGCACGTCGGCCGAAGTTGTCCAGATGCCTCCTCGGGCGCCCGCCCCCGACCACCGGGTGCCGGTGGTCGGGGAGCCACGGGTGCGCCGCTGCGGGCACTACACCGACCTCACGCCGCAGGAGCGCGAGGTGATGGCGCTGGTCGCCGCCGACCTGAGCGGCGTGCAGATCGCGGCCCGTACCGACGTCTCCGAGCACGCCGTCCGCAGGCGCCTCGCCGCGCTCCGTCAGAAGCTCGGTGCGGCGACCACGCCGCAGATGATCGACATCGGCTGCCGGACGGGACTGCTGGTCCCGCGCCGGGCCACGCTGAAGAGGGAGATCACCGACACCGTGCTGACCTCGTTCCAGGCCCTGGCGCACGGCAACAGCCGCACCCAGATCGCCAGGAGCAGGAACTTCTCGAAGCACGCGGTCGCCAGGCACCTGGCCATCGTCCGCTCCCGGATGCGCGTCTCGTGGAACCCGGCAGCGGTCTACCGGCTCCACGGAGTGACGCCCCCGGTCCTGAACACCACCGCCGTGCCGTGCCCGCTCTGCGCGGCCCGGGGTACGTCGTGAACCGCACCCGGCCACGCCGGACGACCGTGTGGAGCGAAGCACCCTGGGCCGCGCGCCGGGGGCTACCAGGTGAGGGCGGCGGCCGCCAGCGCCGCGCAGGCCTGCACCGCCACCAGACGGCGCAGCTCCACCGGCCGGATGCGCAGCCGCCGCCGGCAGCGCTCGGCGCGCTCGGCCAGCACCGCCTCCAGCCGCGCGCGGACGTGCGGTGCCGCCCGGCCGGGCTGCGCCTCGGTGGCGGAGCGCAGGGCCATCGCGGTCGAGCGCAGCGTCAGGACGACCCGGGCGTAGTGGGCCTCGGCCAGCTCCACCCCCGTGACCGGGGCGGTGTCCTCGGCCCGCCGCAGCCAGGCGCGGGTGACGGAGTCGGCCACCGCCAGGGTGTCGGCGGCGGCACGCGCGAACGCGTCGTCGTGAGGGCCGGCCTGCTCCAGCAACCGCTGTACCTCCTCGCTCTCCCCGGTCAGGGCCCGGGCCAGGGCGGTCAGGGCCGTCGGCGGGCCGTCGTGGAAGCGCGTGGCCGCGTGCCAGCGGGGGACCTCCGGCAGCAGGGTGAGCGACCCGTGCCGGGCGGCGTAGTGGGTCAGGTGCGCGCCGTACGCCGGGGCCTGCCGGTCGTGGTCGCGGATCAGCAACTCCTCGATCGGCGGCATGCCGTAGACGCCGTCGCCGAGGACCGGCCACCCGACGACGTCCGACGGAGGCGCCTCGCCGACCGGCAGGCCGCTGCGCGCGGCGACCGCGGCCAGGCGGGCCGCCAGGCCTGGCACGTCCCGGCTCAGAATGAAGAAGGGCTCGCCGAACTCGGCGTTGTGCAGGCTCACGACGGCGGCCGGCTCCAGCTCGTCCACCAGGTCGGCCAGCGCCTGCTGCTCCGGCAGGCCGAACCGGTGGACCCCGCCCCGCCAGGGGATCGGGAAAGTCCATTCCGGCTGCTCCGCCAAGGCCGGGCGGAAGAAATGGCGGTGCTCGGTGTGCAGGTCGAGCGGGGCGCTCGTCCATTCCTCGTTCAGGGCGGCGCCGTCCGGGTCCACGCACGGCAGGAAATGCCACGACATGCCGTCACGCAATTCCGGGCGGGCCGCTGTCAGCTCGGCCAGGAACGCGATCGTGGCATAGCCGACCGGCTCGTTCGGGTGCGGGCCGCCGACCACCAGCACCGGCCGCCGCCCCGTGCCGACCGACAGCACGTCCAGCGCCCGCCCCCGCCGCGAACTGCCGATCCGCCGCATCCGGCACAACCCCGGCGCGCGCCGGGCCACCTCGCGCAACCGCCCGGTCAGCGCCTCCACCGAGGGCACCAGTTCCCCCGTCGGCACCAGCTCCGCGTACCCGGCCAGTGCGCCATCCAGGCCGGAAAGGAAATCAGCCACCTCTAAACCCTTTCTCGAAACCGACCTGGAATCATTCCGGGCCGGATTTGAATGCTGCCCAGAAAAGGGCATGGAAAGTCTTTCGGAAAATTCCCGGAAAACCCTTCCGGGGCGAGTTGGTGAATGCTTTCATGGGTCCCGGCTGATTCGCCACCATCCCTTTCGAGAAAATTCAGGAGGACGCCTCATGGACACCACCCTCACCACCGCCGTGGCCGTCGACCCGCAGGACACCGAGCAGACCGAGGACAGCGGTCTGCGCCCGGCCGCCGCCCACGAACTGCTCGGCTGCACCGTCTCCGGCCAGTAGCCCACCGGCACCACCAGCGGCGGGCCCGGCGACACGCCGGCCCAGCCCCCGCCCCGTCCTCGCCCTTGACCCGAGGAGCCCACCGTGAGCCACCCCCGCCTGCGCGCCGAGCACCAGCCCACGACCCGACCGGACGGCCGGATCCAGATCGGCTCCCTGCCCGGCCTCGCGAGCACCCTGCCCGACCCCGGCGGCTGGCGCCTGCACCTCCTGCAGCTCCTGGACGGCACCCTGACCGCCGACCAGGCCGTCCGGGCGGTCACCAGCCGCCACCCCGACGTCCCGGCCGCCCAGGTCGAGCGGCTGCTCCTCGACCTCGCCGAGGCCGGACACGTCCGCGACGCCACCGCGGCCCGCCCCGCCGTGCGACTGGACTCCGGCACCGCCCGACTCCACCAACGCGGCATCGAGTACTGGGAGATGGTCGACCAGGACCCCCGCCGTACCGGCGCGGACATCCAGCAGATCCTGGCGCGCACCGTCGTGACCGTCGTCGGCATCGGCGGCGTCGGCCTCACCGCCGCGGCCGCCCTGGCCGGCGCCGGAATCGGCTGCCTGATCCTCGCCGACCACGACCGCGTCGAGGACTCCAACCTCAACCGGCAGCTGCTCTACACCCGCTCCGACATCGGCCGGTACAAGGTCGACGCCGCCCGCGAACGCCTGCTGGAACGCCACCCCGACCTCGACGTCGTCCTGCACCCCGACCAGGTCACCTTCCAAGCGCAGTTCGCGCGCCTGATGCGCCGCTGCGACCTGCTCGTCCTCGCCGCCGACGACCCCGACCACCTGCGCCTGACCGCCAACCGCGCCGCCCTGACCACCTCCTGCGCGTGGATCGACCCCGGCTACCACGGCCCGCTGATCGGCACCGCCCTCTACACACCGGGCACCGGCGACGGCCCCTGCTGGGAGTGCCTGCGCCACTTCGACGCCACCGCCTACGGGCTGCCCGGCACCCACGGCGAGGTCCTGGCCGCCGCCCTGCCCCGGCCGCTCGGAAACCCCGTCATCTCCACCAGCGCACTGCTGGCCGGCACCTACGCCGCCCACGCCGCCCTCACCCACCTCACCGGCACCCGCAGCACCAACCCGACGGGCACCATCCAGCGGCACAGCCTCATCGCCCCCGCCGACCAGACCCCCCGCGCCGTCACCTACCCCCGCAACCCCGACTGCCCCTCCTGCTCCCACTACCACCCCAAGACCACGCAGGCCATCTCGCAGAAGACCCCCGCCGCCCGCTGAACAGCGGTGGACGACCGACCACGGGACGAACGTTGACACCAGAACAGAGCCTGGCGGCAGTCCGCGCGGCCGCCCGGCGCCACCACCTGGACTCCGCCGGAGCGACGCTGCTCCAGCCGGGCAAGAACCACACCTGGCGCCTGCCCGGCAGCAACGTCATCGCCAAGGTCCGCGGCGCCGGCGCCACCTTCGCGCAGGCGTACCGGGAGACACAGGCCGCGCGGTACGTACTGGACCGCGGCATACCGGCCCCCCGGCCCGTCGGCGAGGAACGCTACCCCTACCGCCACGACACCGGGCACGAGACCGTCTACGTGCTGGTCACCGAAGACCTCGGCCCGAGCACCCTCCCGGCCACGCCGCGCCAGGTCGCGCTCCTGCTGCGCCGACTCCACGCACTGCCGGTGCCCACCGGGCCGCGCCTGCGCCTGCCGGCCATCGACCCCTTCACCCGCCTGTTCCCGGGCATCGATGAACTCTTCCCGGCCGGATCGGCCCGAGACCGCAGGCGCCTCCACCAACTCCTCCACACAGCCCGCGAGGCCTGGCAGACCACCGCATGGCCGGGCCCGATGTCCCCGCTGCACGGCGACGCCGGCCCGGGCAACTGCGTCGTCACCGCCGACGGCGTCGCCCACCTGATCGACTTCGAGCGCATGGCCATCGGCCCGGTCCTGTGGGACCTCGCCGCGTACGGCTGGCGCCGGGACGTCTACGGAGCCGACCCTGCCGAGTACCAGGCCTTCACCGCCGCCTACGGCCTCGACGTGACCAGCCACGCCGACGGTCGCACCTACCACCACGCGCTCACCCCCGCGTTCGCGGTGAGCGCCTGGCTGGCCGCCGCCGGCTACGCACGCGACGAACCCCACTGGCAGCACGAAGCCGACCTGCGGCTCGCCACCCTCCTCACCGACCCGCTGCCGGGCTTCCCCTGGCACTGGAACCTCGGCAACACCGCCGTCATGAAGGCCGCAGGGGCAGGGGCCGCACGATGACCGCCCACACCCCGCCCACACCGGGCGACCAGGCCGCCGTTGTCGTCGCCCGCACCGGCATCCCGGTGCTCCTGCTCATCGCACACCCCGGCACGCCCACGATCTCCGCCACGGTCGGCACCGGCGACCCCCGCCGCTACACCTCCACCACCGCCCTGTACGAGGACGGCTGGCGCGCCGAGGTCCACGCACCCGGCGGCCCGTCACCGGAGGACCTGGTGCGCCGCGCACTGCCCGGCGCCGCGAAGACGCAGCCCGTCCTCCTGGCCACGCCCGGCGAGATGATCTGGGGCACCGGGACCAGCCACGACGGCCTCACCGCCCGCGCCGGGAACTGGAACGGCTGGACGCTGTTCCACCTGACCCGCGACCAGAACGACCGGGGACGCCTCCCGGCGCTGCGGCTGGTCGGCGCGGAATCCCTGCCCACCGGCCGCCCTGGACTCGAAGCCGTCCCCGGTCCGTGACCGACGCCGGCAGGCCCGCAAGAGGCCTGCTGCGGACCGCCCGGGCCACGCCCCGGCGAGCACACCGCGCTCACGCGCACCGCACCACACGCACCACCCATGGCGGCCGTCCGGGTCAGGGCCGCAACCCCGCCAACCGACCATCCCACCTCAGGAGTTCCGGCATGCCCGACCTGATCGAGGAACACGCCTTCCTCAGCAACACACGCACCGCAGCCCTCACCCGACCCGACGGCACGATGACCTGGCTGTGCCTGCCGGGCTTCGACTCCGCAGCGGTCTTCGCCAGCCTCCTCGGCACCCCCTCGGCCGGATTCTGGCGCCTCGGCCCGGCCAGGTACACCAACACGCCGCCCGAGAGCCGACGGCGCTACGTCGGCGACACCCTCGCCGTCGAACAGACCTGGGACACCGGCAGCGGCGTGCTGGAGGTGGTCGACCTCCTGCCCGCCCCGGACGCCACCGGGTACGCGCCGCCGACGGTCGTGCGCATCGCCACCTGCCGCAGCGGCACGGTACGCCTGGCCTCGAACTTCCGCCCCCGCCCCGGCTACGGCTCCCTCACCCCCGCCCTGCACGAAGCCGACTACGGCACGCCCCGCCTGCGCGTGACCGCCGGGAGCGACACGTACTGGCTGGACGGGCCCCGCCACACCGTCAACCTGGGCGGGTCCGCCTCCTGCGACACGCCGCTGAAGGCCGGGCAGAGCCTGGTCTTCGCGCTGACGTGGACGTCCACCGGCAGCCAGGCGCCCGCCCCGCCGGCGGACACCACCGTGCTGGAGGAGACCAAGCGGTACTGGACGCGGTGGGCGGCCGCCTGCACCTACGACGGCCCCAACCGGGACGCCGTCCTGCGGTCGGCGCTCACCCTCAAGGGCCTGTGCGACCTCGGCGGCGCCGCGGTCGCAGCCCCGACCACCTCGCTGCCCGCGCCCATCGGCGGTGTACGCAACTGGGACTACCGCTACACCTGGCCGCGCGACACCGCGTGGATGATGCAGTCCCTCCTCGCGTTGGGATACACCGACGAGCCCATCGCCTACCGCACCTGGCTGACCACCCACATCGACCCGGACGCCCTCCAGCCCCTGTACGGGATCGACGGCGGCCCGGTGCCGGCCGAGGAGCCCCAGCCCCACCTGCCGGGCTACCGCGACTCCGAGCCGGTCCGGGTCGGCAACGCCGCCGCCGAACAGCACCAGCTGGACGTGTACGGCGAACTCGCCGACCTGCTCGCGCAGATGGACGACGCAGGCATCCCGCCGTGCCCGGACGCCGACCACCTGCTGCTCGCCCTCGCGCTCAAGGCCGAGCAGCTGTGGGAGCAGCCCGACGACGGGATGTGGGAGAGCAGGGGCACCCCGCGCCGGTACGTCTCCTCCCTGGTGTGGGCCTGGGTGGCCCTCGACCGAGCGGTGCGGGTGCTGGAACGCCACAGCGGCGCCGACCGCCAGACGCTGCTGCGGCTGGCGGCGAGTGCCGAGGCCATCCACACCGAGGTCTGTGCCCGCGGCTACGACCAGGGGCGCAACACCTTCACCCAGTACCTCGACGGCCACGACCTGGACGCCTCCCTCCTGCACATCGCCCGCACCGGATTCCTCCCGCCCGACGACAAGCGGGTGATCGGCACCGTCGAGGCGATCGAACGCGAACTCGGCGCCAGCGGCGGCATGCTCCTGCGCTACCCGACCCGTACCGATGCGGCCGACAACGTCGACGGGCTGTCCGGCCACGAAGGCGCGTTCGTCGGCGCCGCGTTCTGGATGGTCGAAGCCCTCGCCCTGATCGGCCGGCACGCCGACGCCGAGGACCTCTTCGGCCGCCTGCTGGCGGTGCGCAGCGACCTCGGTCTCCTCGCCGAGCAGTACGACCCCGCCGAGCAAGTCCATCTCGGCAACTACCCGCAGGGCCTGTCGCACGACGGCCTGATCCGGGCCGCCCTGGCCATCCACGCGGCGAGCACGACCCCTGCCGGTGAACTGGTGCTCGCGGCGGCACAGGGGTAGCGGCGCAGCGCCGCCCACCGGTCCACCACCTCCACCTGCCAACGCCCGCGTCCAGACCGGGCCTCGTCCTGCTGCGCCGCACCACCGGCGAGCAGCGCGCCGTCGCCGCACCCCGAGCGGTAGGCCGCCACGACACCTCTGCGGCGGCCTGCCGCCGGCAGTCGGGCGCGCCGGTGGAGGTCCCGCCCTCAACCCGGCCGGACCACGGCCGACCCCATCCCTACGAGGAGCGCCTCCCCGTGATGATCACCGACACCATCGACCGACTGCCCCCGGAAGGACGCCGACTACTCGCCGACATCGCCCACCTTCCGGCGCCGGACCTGGACGTGCACACCGTGGCCGCCTCCACCGCCACTCCCACCCGCGAGACCAGGAAACGGCTGGAAGAGCTCACGGCCCAGCACCTGCTGGAGCACACCGCAGATGTCGCCGCCCGCGGACCGGTGTACGTGATCCGCCCCGAGGTGGCCGACCGGGCCCCGGCTCTCAACGACAACCCCGGTGCCCGTACGGCCGTCCTCCAGCGCTACCTGGACTTCCTGACCACCACCGCCTACGAAGCCGCCCGGGTCCTCACCCCCCACCACCGCGTCCTGGAGCACACCAGTCGGCACGAACCCGCCGAGCCCGTCCGGTTCGCCGTCAACCACGTGGCGCTCGCCTGGCTGGAAGCGACGGCTCCCGCGCTGCTCCCGGCGATCACCGCCGCCACCAAGCACGGTGAATACAGGGCCGCGACCTGCGTGACCCACGCGGCATGGCCGCTGTTCCTCTACACCCGGCACGAGCGGTGGATTCCCATCCACCGCCAGGGCCTGGCCGCCGCCGAGCGCTGGGGCGACACCGTGGCCATCCGCGAGCTGCTGTCCGCGCTCGCCGGTGGCCTGCGCGACAACCGCGAGTACGACGAGGCGATCTCCTGCCTCCAGCGCGCACGGACCCTCGCGGAAGGCGACCTCGAGGCAATCGCCAAGTGCAGCAGCAGCATCGGAGCGTGCCTGCACGCCGATGCCCGCTACGTCGAAGCCATGCCCCAGCTGACCGCCGCCGCCACCCGCTACGGACAGCTCGGCCACGTGCGCGGCCAGGCCCTCGCCCTGATCCTCATCGGGTCGGCGCACGCCCGGCTGGGCGAACCCGTTGCCGCAGTGCCGGTCCTCCAGGAGGCCTGCACGCTACTCTCGGGGCTGACCGAGCCGGACCCGCTCAACATCTCACGCGCGCTGGCCTACCTCGGCGAAGCCCACTCGCTGGCGGGCGCCCACGACCTGGCCGCCAGCGCCCTCGTGAAGGCCCTGGAGCAGTTCCGCTCCCTGCGCGCGCCCCACTGGACCGCGCACACCATGGAGTTCCTGGGCCAAGCCGCCCTGCGCGCCGACCAACGCCACGCCGCCATGGACTGGTACTCCACCAGCCTCGCCCAGTACACCGACCTCGCCAGCAGCCACGACACCGACCGTCTGAAGCGCCGGCTCGACTCGGTGACCCGCCGGTGAGCGGCCAGCCGACAGCGGGTGCGGTACCGCGTCCCACCGAGGAAGCGTGAAGACCACCCTGCGCTTCCGACCGGGCCTGCTGCGCGGCCCGCAGCCGTGCCGGGCCCGCCGCCCGCGCGGCATCCGACTTCCCGCCAGCACCGGCAGGCCGCCGCAGCGACCCGCCGACCGGCCCCACGTACGGCACGACCTCTGCTGTCCCCGCCCAGGGACCACGGCCAACGCCGCTCCTGCGGGGGCGCCCAGGCCGCGCGACAACCGTCCGACCACGGAAAGATCCACGATGTTCACGATCCACAACGACGCCAACGCCACTGCCGACGACCAGCGCCGGTACGAACGGCTGATGGAAGCCGCCGTCCCGCTGGCGGCCGACCTCTCCCAGTTGCCGCTGCCCGAGCACATCACCGTGCGGATAGCGACCCCAGAGCAGTTCGTCGCCTGGCAGGTCGAGCACAACCAGCTGATGGTCGACAAGGGCATTGAATCCCTGGGGCTGGGCGGCGTGCAGCGCCGGCTGCTCAGGACGGCGGCGACGCTGGCGGTCAAGACCAAGGGCAAGGCCATGTACGCGAAGTTCGCCCCCACGGTCCAGGGCGCGATCATCTATCGTGCCGAGAATCCGGCCTTGGTGGTCATGCCCACCGCCCACGCCGAGTCCCGGGGCAGCGACCGCTTCCTGACCTCCGTCTTCGCTCACGAGATCACCCACCTCGCCCAGTTCGAGCTCAACCCGACCCTCCCCTACGCCGTGGTGCGCCTCGGCACCCAGGATCAGCTGGCCCGCTGGCCCCACGACGAATGCCGCTTCCCGTCCGCTGTCCTTGAGGGCCACGCCTCCTGGGTCCAGGCGAGGGCGTCCGAGCGGCTGTGCGGCATCGCCACACGCACACGCCTGGACGACGAGCCCGAGCCGACCGAGCTGTTCACCCGGCTCACCGCCGAGTCCCCCAGGGCGGATGCCTACGACCTGGGCGAGCAGTTCGTCGCCGCGGTCTACACCTACGGCGGGTACCCCGCGGTCGAGCGCCTCCTGAAGGATGAAGAGTGGATGCCGACCAACCGGGAGATCCAGGACCCGGCGATCTGGCTGGACCGTCACCAGGAGGTCTGAGCGCTCATCCGCCGAGGTGGTAAACGAAGGCCGGCAGCCGCCTGCGAGGTAGCTGCCGTGACCCCGGCTGCGCGCCACGCAGTACGGGACGACACAAGGAAGTGACGCCGCCTACCGTCCCTCCTCGCCACCCAGCAGCGCGAGGAGGACGACGGTGGAGTTGATCGTGACAGCCGAGGACGTCGCCCGCCGCCTCGGCTACCCCACCCCCCTCGGCGACCCAGTGCGGCAGCGCATCGAGGTAGCCGTCGAGGACGCCCAGGACACTCTGGTCGCGCACCTCGGCCGGCCACTGCTGCCCGCGCAGTACACCGAGAGCGGCGTCCACGCCGGGGCGGACGGCTGGGTGCTCCGCCACGGCCCCGTCATCGCGGTGATCTCCGCCGCCCTGGACACGGGCACGACGTCGGGTCCCTTCGGCACGCCGACGTACACCGTCACCTACACCGCCGGCATCGACGCCCGCACCGACCCGCAGACCGCCCCGCTGCGCCTGTGGGTCCGTGCGACGGCGTGCCACCACCCGCTGCTGGCGGACGCGCCCGCGCGCCAGCGCCGCGTCGCCTCCGCCTCCGTGGAGGGCCAGTCGGTCACGTACGACACCGCGGCCGAGCCGCCGGTGGTGCTCGCGCCGCCGGACCTCACCACGACCGACCGGTGGCGGCTGCGCGGCCGCCGGGTCTACCAGGCCCCGACCAGGCCGAACCCGCCCGGGCTCACGATCCCCGGACACTTCGGCTCAGGGGGGCTCTGATGGCGGTCCTGCTGGCCGACCGGCAGCTCGGCGTCCGCACACGCGGCGTGCCCGTCCTGGACGCGCACGGCGCCGAGGTGACCGGGCCGCTCGGCCCGCTGCGGGGACCGTGGCCAGGCCGTGCCGTGCCGCAGGCCGACGGCACGTGGCACCTGGCCCTGGACGGGCAGGCCGGCCTCCTGCTGGCCGGCGACGTCGTGGTGGAGCCGTCCACCGGGACGCAGTGGACGGTGCTGGCGGCCGACGAGTTGGCGAACACCGACGACCCGGCGCTGGCCTACGTGCGGATCAAGGGGCGCGCCCGCGTCTCGGACGGCACCCGGCCGGAAGGACACCCGTGATGGCCCACCTCGAGCTGCCCTCCGACCTTGCTCGCCGCCTGGCCCCGCTGATGATGCAGCACACCCAGCGCCTGGCCGAGGAAGTCGAGGAAGAGGCCCGGCGCCGAGCCCCGGCCGCCAAGACCTGGCACACCCAGGAAGACGGCCAGGCACGGCCCAGCCACCAGGCCGCCGACGGGCAGACCGTACCGGCACCGCTGCCGTTCTCCGTCGGGAACGCCACGCTCTCCGGGCCCCGCGACCCCGAAGGCCCCGTCGAGGAGACCGCAGGGTGCCGGTGCACGGTCACCGAGGACCCGGAAGCCGTCGCCGCGACGATCTCGGCGACCAAGGCCGCCATCGACGGCGAGCGTGTCCGCGCGACGGTCACGTGCGACTTCCCGCAGGCCGCCGAAGCCGAGTTCGCGCACGGCGACGGCACGCACTTCATGAGCGGCGCCGCCTCCCAGGTCGCCGCCCGGCACCGCTGACCCGCCCGCCGGCGCCCGACCGGGGCGAGGCCCGGCCCGGGCGGGGCGGACGGTAGAGGCCGGGCCCTGCTTTCCTTCGCCCGGTCACCCCGAACACCGCCCGAAGGAGCCGAGATGGCCCAGCCCGACCACGTCCGGATCGTCCTCGCCCACCACCTCACGCGGGACGGCGAGCAGCTGATGCCCGGCGACGAGATCGAGGTGCCGCACCACGAGGCCCGGCAGCTGATCAGCGCCGGGTACGTTGCCAACGTGGACCCCACCGACACCGACGCGGTCGCCAAGGCCCTCGCCCCGGTCGAGCGCAAGCCGGCCACGGACAAGCCGACGGCGAACAAGGCGGCAGGGCAGGCGAGTGGGTGACCTCGCTGCCCTCGATCCTGAGGAACTGGCCGTCGCCTGGCTGTCGGGGCACGCCGAGCTGACGACGGTGCTCGGCGGCCCCGGCCGGGTCGGGGCCCGCAACACCCCGCCCTACCCCCGCATCCGCATCACCCAGGTGCCCGGAGGCTCCGCCCCGGGCTGGCGCTGGACCGCCACCTTCCACCTCCAGGTCGAAGCACTCGGCGACCTGGACCGCTCGACGACCCGCCCCCTGCTGCGCCGGGCGTTCGCCACCGCGATCAAGGCCCTGCACGAGCTGGCGGACCAGACGGCCGTGCCGGGCCGGCCGGTGGTGACCGCCGTGCGGGCGCTGTCGACGGGCGGGTGGCTGCCGGAGCCGACCGGCCAGGCCCGGTACGTCGGCGTGGTCGCCGTCACCGCGCACCCGCCGACCGCCTGAGGCGGCATTGCGCGAGTTGTGCGACAGCCCCACGCGCGGTGACGGCGCGACGCTACCGCTCGGCGGGGCCTACGGTCCGGCTCGTCCCTGGCGCCCACGTTGAGGAGGATCGGTGCCCGCGGAGAGCCTGTTCGTAGCCCAGATGGCCCGTCTGTACCTGGCGGCGCCGGGTACGGTCGCACCCACGGACCCGGTGGCGGCGATGCCCGCCGGATGGAAGGAAGCCGGGCTGTTCAAGCCGGGCAGCCTGGAGTGGAACACCGACCCGAAGTTCGAGGACCTCAAGAGCCACCAGCTGAGGTACGCGGCCCGCACCATCCAGACCGAGGACGCCGCGACCGTCAAGGTCGAGCTTCAGGAGTGGAACGCCGGCAACATCATCGCGACGTACGGCGGCGGCGAGGTCACGAGCGTCACCCAGAACGGCAAGACCTTCTACCGGTACAGCCCGCCGAAGGTGGGCGGGCGCAAGCCGTTCGCGGCGGTGGTCGAGCTGATCGACGGGGCCCGGCACTACCGCCGGATCGTGCCGCTGTGCGACCAGGTCGCGTCGGTGGCCCAGAAGTACCCGAACGACGCCGAGTCCACCCTGCCCCTCGAGCTGAAGGTGCTCGGCGGGGAGGGAGCGGACCCGTGGTACGACCTGACCGACGACCCGGGCTTCGCCCCGGCCGCAGCGTGAACCTCCCTGGTCAGTAGGTCTTTTGGGGCTGTGCCCATTCGCAGCCCGTGCGCCTACTGTGGATCACGTCGGGCAGCCCGCTCCCCCTTGGGGTCGCTCGACCCCGCGATGCCCCGGCCCACCCCCCCGGCCGGGGCATCGCGCGTTCGCGCCGGAGTCGGCGGGGCCACTGGAGGCGAGTCGGCGGGCCCCCGGATGCAGCTGAGAGATCAAGGTGCCGTGATTCATCAAGCCGCTGTCCGGAAAGGCGACTTGGTGGAATCATGACTCTTCCGACAGTGACATGCACCATGCCGACGGGACTGCCGATGAAACCGCTGTCCGCCACTGATCCGCAGAAGGTCGGTCCTTACCGTCTGGTGGCCCGCCTGGGCAGCGGCGGGATGGGCCAGGTGTTCCTGGGTCGCTCGCCTGGCGGTCTGTCCGTCGCGGTGAAACTGGTCCGTCCGGAGCTGGCTGAGGACGCACAGTTCCGCCGGCGGTTTGCCCATGAGATCGAGGCCGCCCGCCGCGTCGGCGGCTTCTACACCGCCCAAGTGGTGGATGCCGATCCCGAGGCCGATCCGCCATGGCTGGTCACCGCATACATCCCCGGCCCCTCGCTCCGGGAAGCACTAGCACGGCACGGCCCGATGCCCGCCGAAACGGTCACCCTGCTTGGCGCGGGCCTCGCCGAGGGGCTGGCCGCGATCCACGCCTGTTCGGTGGTGCACCGAGACCTCAAGCCGGCCAATGTCATCCTCGCCTCAGATGGCCCGCGCGTGATCGACTTCGGTATCGCCCGCGCCCTGGACGCCACCTCTGGCCTCACCCACACCGCCGTGATCGGCACCCCGTCCTTCATGTCCCCCGAGCAGCTCCGCGGGCGACCTGCCACCCCGGCGAGCGACGTCTTCAGCCTGGCCGCTGTACTCATGTACTCAGCCACCGGCCGCAGCCCATTCGGGGACGGTCCCACCGAAGCCGTTGTCTACCGCGTCGTCCACGACGAGCCCGACCTCACCGGCCTCCCACCACTGCTCGTGCCACTAGTCGCGTCATGCCTCGACAAGGACCCGCTGCGGCGTCCCAGCGTCACGCAGGTGTTGGAACACTGTGCCGGGCAGGCGCACAACACTACCGAGTGGCTGCCGTCAGACGTCACCGCGATGATCGCCGAACAGGCCGGTAAGACAGCCGAGTTGACCACAATTGTTGGCCCTCCCCACCCGCCGACTGTGGGAGACCACCAAGCGCCGACCGAAGACCGCACCACCCCCATGCCCGATATCTCGCCTCTGGCGGCCCGGTTGGGGGACACCCGGGCCGGATATTCCACCATCACCCTGCCCTGGATACCCGGAGTGAGTGGTGGGGCGAAGCGCACGACCGTTGTCCGCTGGCTTCGACAGGTCGGGGACAAGGTCAAAAATGGCGAGCCGCTGCTCGAGGTCACATCGAGCCGTGGAGACGTCCTGATCACAGCCCCAAGGAGCGGAATCCTCTACACCGTCCACCGACAGGCCGGAGCCTCTGCCCGCACTGGCACCGTGATCGCCGGAATCGGCACACCAACAGCCGCCATCCCGGCATCCCGCCGAAAACGGTACACCCAGGCCGCAGTTGCGCCGCTTCTTGCAATGGCCGTGATCTTGGGCGCGGTCTGCGTGTACAGCCCCCTGTTCGAGGAGGACCTGGGCAACGCTCGGCCCGGGGACTGCGTAGCCATGGACGGGACCGGGGACAGCAACCGGTGGTACACGATGCCGTGCGGGCTCATGAAGGTCCGTAGCGCCCTCGAAAGTAAGAACGAGAAGAAGGGCTACTACAAGGTACTCGCCCGGCTTGCGCCGCCCGAGGTTCTCAGGTGCTCATGGCCCGCCGACAACGGGTCTGGAGCTAAATACATGCAGGCGGACCTCCAGTCCATGACCCTCTGTGTGATCGAGATCTGACAACCGGGTGCCCCGCTCCTGCGACGCAACATCGCAGGAGCCCCCCGAGCGTGTGCGCCATGTGTATTGAGCACATGCCCCCACCCCTGGCCTTCTCCCGGATCGAGCGGACCTGAAGCGCCTCGGCTGTGTCCAGGTAGGTCTTGCGCGCCGTCCATGTGGTCGGCTTCCGGGGCCGCGGTCATGCTCCTGGCTGCGCTTTGCGGCCCAGCGCGACGTTAACTGCCTTCGCCTCCTACGGTCTGCGGCGTTCCGTTGCCGACAGACCGAGGAGCCGACATGGTCGGGATCGACCTCGACGCCGCCCGTGAGCGCCGTCTGGCCGCCGCTGCCGAGAAGGCGCGTGCCGCCAAGGCCGAGTACACCGTCGGCGAGGAGCCGCTGATCTTCGGCGGCGCCACCGTGGCGATGCTGCCGGCCGAGCTGCCACTGGAGGTGTGGCAGCCGCTGATCGGCATCCCGTACCTGCCGCTGCTGCTGCGCTCGCTGGTGGAGGCCGCTCAGGCCCAGGGGGAGCAACAGACGCAGGCGGCCGGCCTGATCGTGGACGTGCTCGGCTCGGAGCCGAGCCTGCCGTCCGATCTGTTGGCCGCCGCTGCCGAGATGGGCCGCCGCCTGCTGGGCGATGACGGCTACGAGCAGCTGATGGCCCAGCGCCCCAGCCACGCCGACCTCCTGGAGCTGGTGCGCTACGCCTGGACCAAGTACTTCTCGGGTGGTGGGGGCCTGGGGGAACTCATCGGGCCGTCCGCGACTGCTTCGAGCGGTGGGACGACCTCGAAGCCGACTTCCAGCGGTACTACCAGCTCGACGCCCGCGGTGTCTGGCGGCGGCCCGGTGACCCCGGATTCCTCGGCACTCGACGTCTCCTGACCTTGATGCGGGGGCTGCCTGCCGAGGCCCTGCTGCGCCGGGACGAGGCGGAGGTCGGCGCGGACCGCTGGGGCCTGACGCAGGAGCTGCTGGCGCAGTTGGTGGAGCTGGTGTCGGTGTTGGCGGCGGAGCACCGACTGCGCCGGCCGGTTGAGCTGCCGCGCCCGGCCTACCTGAGCACTGGCCGCGCGCGCGGGCGGGGCGGGCAAGGCATGGCCCGGGCGGTCGCCGTGCTGCGCCGTAGCGGGAAGGCGGCCGACCGTGGGTGAGGAGATCGACTCCGGCCGCCTCGTGGTGGAGGTCGTCGCCGACTCGACTGGGTTCGCGACGGATGCCCGGGCGCGCGTTGATGCGGCGGTGCGCAACCTGCGGGCCAAGATCCGGCTGGACCCGGACGCCTCCGGGCTGCGCGAGCGCGTCGAAGCCGCCGCGCAGGCCACCCGCGCCCGCATCAAGGTCACGGTCGACGTCGACGTTGCCGGGCTGCGCCAGCGTGTCCAGGCGGCCACGCAGGCCTCCCGCGCCCGCATCAAGGTCGCCGTCGACCCGGACACCTCCGGGCTGGCGGAGAAGGTCCGGGCGGCGACCGCCCGCGCCGCGTACGTGCGCGTCGGTGTCGGCCTCGACACCGGGAACCTGCGCCAGCGCGTGCGGGCC
Source organism: Kitasatospora sp. NPDC056273 (assembly GCF_042268845.1). Lineage (NCBI taxonomy): Bacteria > Bacillati > Actinomycetota > Actinomycetes > Kitasatosporales > Streptomycetaceae > Kitasatospora > Kitasatospora sp. NPDC056273. Next base: position 99,210 of record NZ_JBHJSJ010000023.1, read on the forward strand.
GCCGCCGAGGCGGCCGCGGCCACCGTCAAGCTCGACCTGGACGTCGAGACGGCCGGTCTGCGTGCCCGCGTCAGGGAGGCGCTGGCCGGCCTGTCGGTGCGGGTGCGGGTCGACGTCGACACCGCCGCCGCGACCACCCGCCTCGCGGCGTTCCGCACGCTCGCGTCCCGGCCGGTCGACGTCCCCCTCAACGCCCGGGGCTCCGCCGGCGGCGGCGAGTCCGGCGGGTTCCTTCAGGCCGCCGAGGGCTTCGGCTCCACCGTCGCCGGGCTGGCCCGCCTGCCCGCGATGGCCTCCGGGGCGCTCGCCCTCGGCCAGGCCCTCACCCAGGTCGCCGCCGGGCTCTTCGCGATGGGCGCGGCAGCCGCGCCTGCGGTCGGCCTGCTCGGTGCCCTTCCCGGAGCGGCGGGCGCCGCCGTCCAGGGCCTGGGCACCCTGCTGGCTGCGTTCTCCGGCATCGGCGCCGCCGTCAAGGCCCTCGGCCAGGCGGACAAGCAGTCCGCCGGAGCGGCGGGCGCCTCCGCGCAGGCCCGGCAGGCCGCCGCCGACCGGGTGGCGGACGCGCAGCGCCGACTCGGCACCGCCCAGCGCGACAGCGACGAGCAGGCCCTGCGGGGGGCCGAGCAGGTCGCGCAGTCCCGGCGCCGGCTGGCCGACGTCCAGGAACGGGCGGCGGCGCAGGTCGCCGCCGCCGACCGGCAGCTGGCGGCGGCGGAGCTCACGGTCACCCGGGCGCACCAGGCCGCCGCGCAGGCGCAGCAGGCGCTGAACGACGCCCGGCAGGCCGCGCAGCGCACCCTGGAGGACCTGAACCGGGACGCGGCCCGGGGGCCGCTGGAGGAGCAGAAGGCGCTGCTGTCCCTGGAGCAGGCCCGCTCCCGGCTCAACCAGGTCAACGTCTCCCCGTTCTCGTCGGAGACGGACCGGCGCGAAGCCCAGATCTCCTACCAGGAGGCGGTCAACCAGCTCGAGGACGTCCGCACCCGCAACAAGCGGCTCGCCGAGGACGTCAGGAAGGCCAACCAGCAGGGCGTCGAGGGCAGTGACCAGGTCACCTCCGCGAAGGAGCAGGTGGCCCGCGCCCAGGAGGCCGAGCAGGACGCGGTCCGGGGCGTCCAGGAGGCCGAGCAGCAGGCCGCCCGCGCCCGCGTCGAGGCGGTGCGCGAGGTCCAGGACGCGCACAACGACCTCGACAAGTCCGTCCGCGAAGCGGAGCGCCAGCAGAAACGTTCCGCCGAGCAGGTAGCGGACGCGCAACGGGACGTCGCCCGCGCGCTGCGGGACCAGTCCCAGGCGCTGAACTCCGCCGCCGGAGCCGCCAGCGCCGCCGAGCAGGCGCTCACCGCGCTCTCCCCGGCCGGGCAGCGCTTCGCCCGGTTCATCTCCGGCACGGTGCAGCCCGCCCTGCGCGGGCTGCGGGACACCGCGCAGGAGGCGCTGCTGCCTCCGTTGGAGAGGGGGATCGGCCGGGCTCTGAGCCTGCTGCCGATCTTCAACCGTGCGATCGGCGACACCGGGCAGGTACTCGGCCAGGCCGCCGAGCGCGGCGCGGAGATGGCCGCGTCCGGGCCGTGGCGGGCGGACCTGGCGCAGGTCGCCTCGACCAACACGCGGGTCATCGGCTCGCTGGCGAACGCCGGCCTGAGCGCGGCCGACGGCCTGCGCAACATCACGGTCGCCGCCGCGCCGCTGCTGGAGCGCCTCGCCGGCGCCGCCGAGCGCGGCTTCGCCCTGGCCGCCGCGTTCATCCAGGCCCGCCGCGACGGCGGCCAGCTCGAAGGGTTCTTCCAGCGCGCCGGTGACACCGGCGCACAGCTGTGGGGCATCCTGCGGGACATCGGCGCCGGTGTCCTCAACATCGGGCGCGCCGCCGCCCCCGCCGGACAGCAACTCCTCAACTCGCTCGCTCTGGCAGCGAGTTCCTTCCGCACGCTCACCGGCGAAGGCGAGACGCAGGCCAAGCTCGCCGGATACTTCGCCAACACCGTCCCCGTCCTCCAGGAAGTCGGGCGGCTGGTCGGCGCCTTGGGTGTCGCCTGGTTCAACTTCACCAACAACCCGGCACTCGCGCCGCTGATCGCCCGGCTGCGCACCGAAGTGCTGCCCACGGTCGTGCAGTTGGCTAGCTCGCTCGGCAACGGCCAGCTGTGGGACCAGCTCCTCGGACTGCTCTCCTCGATCGTCGGCATCGCCGCCCAGCTCGGCGGCCTCGGCAACACCTTGTCCGGGTTCCTGTTCGTCATCCAGGCCGTCGCCACGGCCGTGCAGGTGCTGCTGTCGATCCCCGGCATGGGCGCCTTCGTCTCGGCGCTGCTGACGGTGGCCGGCGTCGCGGGCGGGATCATGTTCGTCGCCAACGCGATCGGCGCCGTGCGCGGCGCCCTGACCCTGCTGTCCGCCAACCCGATCATGCTGATCGTCGCCGCTGCCGCCGCCCTGGTGCTCGGGTTCGTCACGGCCTACCAGAAGGTCGACTGGTTCCGTAACGCGGTCAACGGGGCGATCAGCGGGCTTGCCGACGGCGTGCGTTCCGCGCTCGACGGCATGGTGTCCTTCGCGGCCTGGTCGTGGGGCAAGCTGTCGGGGATCTTCGCCCCGCCGATCCGCTTCCTGGTCAACACCGTGTACGACGGCGGGATCCGCAAGGCCTGGAACTGGATCGCCGACGCCTTCGGCCTCGGCAAACTGCCCAGCTTCACCGTCGGGTTCGCCCGAGGCGGTGTCGTGCCCGGCTACGCTCCCGGCCGCGACACCGTGCCCGCCATGCTCTCCCCCGGCGAAGGCGTGCTCGTGCCGCAGGCCGTGCGCCAGCTCGGCGGAGAAGGCGGCATCACTGCCCTCAACGACGCCGCCCGCGCCGGACGGCTCGCCGAGGCCGGCGCGCCCGTGCAGGGCTTCTTCCTCGGCGGCCTCGTCGACGGCGCGATCGACAAGATGCGCGGCTGGGCCGCCGGAGCCCTGGCCAAGGCCCTCAGCCCGGTGAGGGGCTGGTTCAACTGGATGCCCGACACCGCGTGGGGCGGCATGCTGCGCGGCATGGTCAACCGGGCCGTGGACGGCGTGCTGGCGTTCGTACGCGGCTACGCCACCGGGGGAGTGGTGCCCGGCTACGCGCCCGGCCAGGACAGCGCCCTGGCCCGCCTCAGCCCCGGCGAAGGCGTCCTCACGCCGCAGGCCGTACGGGGCCTCGGAGGTGGCGGCGCCGTCAGCGCCATCAACGCCGCCCGCGGGCAGCTCGCCGACGGCGGCGGCCAGGGCGAGCGCATCGGCACTGTCATCTCGCCCGGCGCGATCGTGCAGTACATCACCAACCCGCTGCCTGAGACGCCCGGCGAGACCGTCAACAACCGGCTGCGGGCCCTCGCCAGCTTCGGCCTGTTCGACAAGGAGAGCGCCTGATGGCCCGCGAACGCTGGCTGGTGGACGGCTACGACCTCACCGACGGCCTGGTGCGCGACGTCGAGTACCGGGCCGGCCTGACCGGCACCCCGGCCGTCATCGGCGCGAACGCCACCGTGCCCAACAAGATCGGGGAGCTGTGGAGGCCCAAGCACCACGGCCCCGGCAAGTTCACCCTCGCCCTGTGGCTGGCCCCCGCCAAAGGCGGCTGGCAGGACGTCGAAGCGGCGTGGGAGGACCTGCTGCGCGTCGTCGCCCGCCCGCACCGGCTGCTCGCCTTCGAGCGGCACACCGCCGCCGGCCAGATCCGCCGCTGCGAAGGCGAGGTCCTGTCCGCGCTCACCCCGACCCCGCTGGGCCACAGCGGCATGCGCATCAGCCTGGAGGTCAACGTGCCCGCCGGGTACTGGGTGTCCGCCGACACCAGCACCCAGGCGACCGGGCCCGGCGCGCCCGTGCCCCAGGACCTGGCGTTGACCGAGTTCGCCGACGCCACCGCGCCCATGGAGCAACTCGCCTACCTGCTCTCCGGCCCGATCACCGCCCCGACCGTCACCGACACCACCGACGGAACCGGCGACTCCTTCACCTACACCGGGCAGATCGGCGCCGGGCAGACCCTCACCGTGGACGCCGCCACCTGGCAGCTGACCGGCACCGGCGGCCTCGTCCCCGACCCGGGCCGCCTGACCCTCACCGGGCCCGCCTTCCTGCGCCTGGCCCCCGGCAGGCCCGGCAAGCCGCCGAGCGTGCGCCTGACCGGCACCAACACCGGGCCCACCACCCGGCTTGCCGTCACCGGCCGCCGCGCCTACCTGACCTGACCGGAGAACACCGTGGCCGTGCACCTGCGTATCTCCAGCCCGAGCGGCAGCCTGCTCGGGCTGCTGCCCTACCCCGCCGACCTCAAGACGCAGGCCGAACACAACGGCGCCGGCGCGCTGACCTTCACCTACCCGCGCAACGCCCCGGGCGCCGGCCTGCTGTCCGGAGACGACCCGCGGCTCTCCCTCGTCATCGACGGCGTCGAGCAGCCCGAGCGGTACCTGCTGGAGGACGACGGCGACGACCCGGCCGACGACGCGGGCGAGGCCCGGCCGGTCCAGGTCGGCTGCCGGGGCGCTCTCGCCCTGCTGGAGCGCGCCGTGATCTACCCGGTCGGCCACGCCCCCGGGCAGGCCGTGCAAGGGCTCGACGCGCACTTCCCGTTCGTCAACGCCACTCCCGGAGCGATCCTCGCCACCCTGCTTCAACGCGCCCAGGCCCGCGGTGCCCTGCCCGAGGTCAGCTGGGACTTCACCTCCGCCGCCGACAGCGCCGGACGCCCCTGGCCCACCACGTACACGGTTCAGTACGACGCCGGCGGCGACTTGCTCAAGACCGTCGCGGCGATCACCGGCGCGGGATGGGCGGATGTGCGGATGGAGAGCTACCGGCTGCGCGCCTACGTGCCCGACACCGCGTGCGCCACCGACCACCCCGGCATCGTGCTGTACCTGGGCCGGGACGTCCTCAAGGGCCCCCGGCAGCGCTCCCGCCGTTCGGTGCGCTCCCACCTGCTGGCGGCCGGCGACTCCGGCAACCTCGCCGAAGTCGTCAACCCGACGGCGGCCGCCCGCTACGGACGCCGCGAGGCCTTCGACGGCCGGGGCGGCATCACCGACGGCGCCACCCTCGCCGAACTCGCCCGCGTCACCCTCGGCGGTATGGGCGCCGCCTCCGAGGGCTTCACGATCGAGCTGGACCCGGCCGCCACCCGGCACCGGCCCGGCACCGACTACCGGCCCGGGGACTACATCCGCTACGACCAGCGGCGCACCGACCCGGCCACCCTGGAGCCGCTGAGGGTACGCACCATCGCCACCACGTACGACGAGGCCGGCCAGCCCACCAGCAGCCTGGAACTGAACGACCTGTTCGTGGAGCAGCGCATCCGGGTCCAGCGACAGCTGGACGCCCTCACCAACGGCTCCGCGACCGCCTCCCGTACCCCGCTGCCGCCGCTCGGCGACCGCAACGACACCGTCGCCCCCACGGCCCCGGACGCGGTGCTGCTCGGCTCCTGGGCCTACCTGGACCGCAACGGGCAGCAGCACGCCGCGCTCGCGGTGTCCTGGCCCGCGGTGACGCGGAACGCCGACGGCACCGTGTACGACGACGCCGGCAACTACTACGTCTCCTACCTGCTGCCTGGCCTGCGGATCGCGGGGCGGGACCCGCAGTGGTCCCCCGAGCAGGCCGTCAACGGAACCATCGCGCACTACGACCAGCTGCCCGCCGGGCAGCGTGTCCAGGCCCGGGTGCGCACCGTGGACGCCTCCGGGAACTCCTCCACCTGGCGGCTGTCGGAGGAGACCATCCTCGCCAGCGACACCACCCCGCCCCCGGTGCCGTCGAAGCCCGTGGTGTCCTCGCTGATCGGCGCGGTGCGGGCCGTGTGGGACGGACGCGGCGCGCAGGGCGAGGAAATGCCAGCGGACTTCGCCGAGTTGGAGGTGCACGCCTCCACGGCGGCCGGGTTCGCCCCCAGCGCGGCGACGATCGTCGACCGGCTCGCCGGAGCGGCGGCCGCCCCGATCACCGGCCTGTCCTACGGCACCACCTACTACGTCAAGTTCGTCGCCCGGGACCGGGCGGGAAACGCCTCGCAGCCGTCCGCCGAGGCCTCCGCCGTCCCGACCGTCGTCATCAGGTCCGACCTCGCCGACCAGATCATCGGGACGGCCCAGCTCGCGGACGCCACGATCATCGGCGCGAAGATCGCGCTGGCGACCATCCAGGACGCCAACATCGGCACGGTGTCCGCCAGCAAGCTCACGGTCGGCAAGCTCAACGCGGACATCACGGTCTCCGCGCGCATCAAGACCTCCGACACCGGCGCGAGGGTCGAGCTGAACTCCGGCGGCATCGAGGCGTGGAACGCCAACGGGGTGAAGACCATCGCCGTCTCCGCGACCACCGGCGACGTGCGGATCGTCGGCGGCCTGTCCAGCGGAACCACCGGACAGCGCATCGAGATCAACCCCGGCGGGGGACTCCCGGAGATCCGCTTCTTCCCCACCAACGGCAACAACTACGCCTTCATCAACGCGGTCGGAGGGGGCAACGGCGCGGCGTACATCGGGCTGAACAGCGGCACCTTCCCGCACAACGGGCAGTCGACGGCCTACCGGCTCTACCTGACCGAGTACGTCTCCGCCCTGGAGACCATCCGCACCGATACCCAGAAGCCCTGGGGCGGCACCGTCCGGATGAACGCCAGTGAGGGCGCCGCCCTCACCTACATGGTCGAGGACAAGGTCCACGGCTACGTGATCGCATCGCAGGGAGGCGCCCAGTTCGGCCGGCGCAACGACGACGGCAGCGACAGCGAACTGTGGCTCGACAACTCGGCGTTGCAGTACAAGGGCACCTTCCCGAACTACTGGTACACCGAGCCGGACCGCGGGCTGTTCACCGGCACCGCCGGGATGACCAACTGGACGGCCATGTCGCTCTCCTACGGGCCGACGATGAAGTCCCCGATGGTGCCGATCGTCACCCTGCGGGACTGGCAGGCGGTCCGGGCCTGGCAGGTCACCGCGTCCAGCCTCACCGGCTTCACCACCACCCTCGCCTCCGCCAGCGCCGACGGCTCCGTCGGCTTCTGGTGCTACCGCATCTGACAGGAACGGGGATCACCATGCCCGAGCAGTACCGGGTGCTCGACACCACCCGGATCAACGTCGGATCCACGCCGTGCTGGGCCGTGCGCCAGCAACGGCCCGACGGAGAGCACCACATCACCATCTTCCCGACCTCCTCACTGGAGTGGCGGGCCGCCGAGTACGACATCGACCACACCACTCCGGCCGGCATCGACATGATCCTCGACATGCTGCTCCACGAGCCGTTCGTCCCGGACCCGCTGGAGAACGGCCACACCGACCCGGCCGCCGCGAAGGGACTCACCGCCCCCGCCACCCAGGCGGTGAACGGCCTCGCCGCCGGGGACACCGAGCCTGTCACCCTGCACAACGCGCCCGACCGGGCCACCGCCCGCCAGGCCCACCTCGACCGGATCGCCCACGCCAAGCGGACCCGTGTCGCCGTCACGGCCGGCCCCGCCGCAGGCACGCTCCGAGCGGCGGCAGCACGGCCCGCGCAGGACCCCCTCGACGTGATCCGCCGCAACCACGGCATCACCCCCGAGGGCGTGGCGGCCAAGGCTGAACTCGTGGAGCAGGCCCGGCAACAACTCGCCCAACCCCAGCCGTCCCCCGACGGCACTACCGCCCGCTCCGACCCGAAGGCCTTCACCACACCGGTGTGGGACGCCGCCCTGCCCCGACGCGACGAAGCCCACCAGGGCAACGGAGACGAGACGGCATGACCAACCACCCGACCCCGGAACAGCTCGACCACCTGCTCGGCACCGCCGACCGCCGCCGGCTCACCCCCGCCGAAGCGACCCTGCTGAGAGCCGGCGTCCGGCGCCTGCGGAAGTCGGCCGCCTGCGCATGCACCCGGCCGACCACCGGCGACACCCCCAGCCCGGCCAAGTGAACGGAGCCCCCACCACCATGGCGCACACCGCAGAACCCATCACCGTGGACGCCGAGCCGTACATCGCCCGGCTGCGCACCCAGATGGCCGAGGCCTGGGGCCAGGCACAGGCAGCACTCGCTCTCGCCCGCGAGGAGAACGCCGTACGCGCCGCGCGGGAAGCCGACCAGGCCCGCCGGATCGCCGAACTCGAAGCCACCGTCGCCGAACTGCGATCCGCCGCCTCGACGCGACCGTAGGCACCGCCGCGCCCTACCGTCCCCCGCTGTGGAACCGGACCCGGACGACCAGCAGCCTCCCGCTGGCCGACGACACCGACGGAGGGCCAGATGGAGCGAGATCACCGGATGGAAGACGGTCCGGGACCTGGTCCTGTTCCTGATCGGAGCGGTCGTGATCGTGAGGGAGGCGTGGACGCCGCCGGTCGACCCGAGCGTGATCATCACGGGCCTGACCCTTGCGGGGCTGCCGGCCGTGCTGTCAAGGGACGAGCGGCCGCCACGGGAGTAGCCCCGCGCACCGGCCCTCTGCTGGCCCGCTACCGGTTCACCGCCGGCTACCTGGCCGCGGCCGGCGCCGCGATCGCCGCGACCTGGCCGCTGTGAACCACCCGCCCCGCCCCACAGACCACCGGAGACGACCGTGAACATCCTCACCGACACCGAGGCGTGGGGCCTGCTGCTCGGCGCCCTCACTCCCTGGGCGACCTCGCTCATCCAGCAGCCCGACTGGAGCAAGGGGGTACGGACCCTCATCGGCACCGTGGCGTCCGCGACCGTCGGCATCGCTACCGTCCTCGCCCGCGGGGACATTGCCCATGTGCAGACCGCCCTGACCACCGTCGCCCTCGCCGTCGTGGCGTCCAAGACGTTCTACGACGGCCTGTGGCAGTACGCCGGTGCCGGAGCACTGGAGCGCGCGACAGCCCCGGACCGCCGGTCCGGATGGTGACCGGCCCTGTGTCGGCGGCCGGCGCTACCCTAGAGTGATGATGTGGCCGCCGGGCCGACCGACCGCGTGCTCTGGCAACAAGCCCTTCGGGGCTGTCTCCTATCAAGGGGAGCACGCGGACCCGGGCGGATTCGCAACCCGCGGGCCCGGCGGCCACACTTCCTAATCTCCCTTCTCCGCAGCCGATTTGGCCACGTGGTGGGTGTTCCCACGTGCACGCCGGTAGCGGGAGGGTGGAGGCAGGCAGCCACACCGGGGCCTGCGAACCCCGGTGCCGCCACGGAGACAAGGAAGGCACCCTGAGGTGACAGCACCCACAGAGCAGACCCAGCCCGTGTCCGAGCAGGTCACTCCGCTGACGGACAACCGCGCGGAGATGACCATCGAGACGGCCGACCAGGTCCTCGAGATCACCGGCGAACAGCGGTTCTGGACGAAGGCCCAGCGCGCGGCGATAGCCACCATCGGCCTCAAGGACGCCCCGATGGCTGAGCAGGTCACGTTCTTCCACATCTGCAAGAGCACCGGTCTGGACCCCTTCCGCCGCGAGATCTACTACATCCCGCGCAAGCGCAAGGTGTTCGGCCAGGACGAGATCTACTACACCGCGCAGACCGGGATCGACGGCTTCCGGCACATCGGGCAACGGAGCGGACGCTTCATCCGCCGCATCGGCCCGTTCTGGACCGGTCCCGAGACCGACCCCGCATGGTGGATCCAGGGCGAAGACGGGATCAACCGCCGCCGATGGGTGGAGGTGTGGCTCGCTCCCGGACTGCCCGCCGCCGCGATGTGCCGCATCGAGCACTACAGCATCGCAGGTGACCCGACAGTCAGTCAGGCCGTGGCTCTGTTCAGTGAGTTCGCGGTGACCAAGGACGAGTGGGTGCGCGGCGAACGGACCGGGCAGAAGGTGCTCTCGGGGCTGTGGCCGACCATGGGCGTCCACATGATCGGCAAGGTGGCCGAGGCCCAGGCGTGGCGGGTGGCCTTCCCCCGCGAGTTCGTCAACATCTACGAGCACGCCGAGATGGAACAGGCCGACGCCGCCCAGACCAACCAGGTTCGAGAGGACTCGACACAGCGTCGCAAGGCGGCCCGCGCCCAGGCGCAGCCGGGCACGGTGATCCCCGGCACCGTCGTCACCGCCTCCACCCGCACCGCCCCCGAGGAGAGCACGGAGCAGGGCACACCGGTGACTGGCGCGGAGGCAGGCGAGCCGACCGCCGGACCGGAAGACGAGCCGCCCACCGCAGATGAGCTGCGCCGTGAGCTGCACGCCTACGCCTCCGTGATGGGCAGCACCGTCGACAAGATCACCCACCGGTGGCGGGAGGCTACGGGGACCAGCCTCGACGAGGCAACTGGCGGGCAGCTTGCCGTCCTGCTCGCCGAGCTGCGCCCCTACGTTCTTGCCGCGCTGGGGTCCCACCCCGAGGCGGCCGAGCACGTCGAGGCCGGCGGCCTGCTGATCCGGCTCGACCCCGACACCACCGTGTGGGGCAGAGAGGACGCCCGTCAGGGCTAGCCCGCTTCTCCCCGGCCACCCCACCCGCAGGGCCGCGCCCCGACCGCGCGGTCCTGCGGGCCTGCCCACACGGACACCTCATGAAGCTCCCCATCGAGCGAGCCCGTACGCTCGCCGACGCCCGCCTCATCGGGCCCAGCCCCCTTCCGTGCCGGTGCGGCGCGCCCCGGCACGCGCACCGGGGACAGAAGCGCTCCGGCGGCCACCCCGCCACCAGCTGCGCCCGCTACCGCCGCGACCCCGCCGACATGCTCCTCGAACGCGCCCAGGCGGCGGCCCACAGCCGGCTCGGCGACGACCTCGCGGCATCCGAGCGCACCGGCCGCCGCCGACGCTCCCGCCGCCCCAAGAAGCCCGGCCAGTGGTCGATCGGCGCGTCCGACACCAGCTCCTGCCGCCGCGCGATCTGGTACCGGGAGAACCCGCCGCCCGGCTACACCCCGGCCCCCGTGGACCGGCGCGCGGCCCGGGCCGGAACCCTGATCCACGACTCGGTGTCCCGCCGCCGGCGCGCCCTCTACCCCTGGCGGCTGTACGAGCAGTCCGTCACCCTGCCGGGCCTGGACCGGCCGAGCCGCTACGACGAGTACGACCCGGTCACCGGCGTCCTCTACGACTACAAGACCGCCGGGGACTGGAAGTGGGCGCTGGTCGGCGACGACGGCCCGCCCGAGACCGAGTGGGACCAGACACAGCTGTACGCCCTTGCTCTGCACCTCGCTGGCGAGCGGGTGACCGAGGTGAGGATCGTCTACTTCGAGCGCAAGAGCGGCGCGGACGAGGAGTTCACCCGGCCCTTCGACGAGCAGGCCGCCCGTCGCGCACTCGGCCGGTTGACCGCGATCGCCACGGCCCTCGACCTGGGCACCGCACTGCCCCGGGACAGGTCCGGGCCGAGCACCGACGTGATCTGCAAGCGGTTCTGCCCGGCCCGCACCGACTGCTGGAGCATGGCAGAGGCCCAGGCCGCTGGCCGTTCCCCGGAGTCGTACACCCTCGTCACCGACAGGTCCGACGTCGAATGGGCGCTCGGCGAGTACGACCGGCACCGCGCCGCGAAGTCCGCCGCCGAGAAGGCGCAGAACGTCGCCAAGGCGCTGCTCGACGGGGTGCAGCCCGACACCTACGGCGACTACGAGTACGTGCGCACCGCCGGACGGCTCAAGGACCCCGAACCGGACTATCAAGGACGCGTCCGGCAGCTCGAAGCGTTCTGGGACAACCCGCCCAACGAGCGCCCCGCACTGCACGAACTCGACTACCCCACCAAGCGGACCCGTACGAGCGGCAGCACCCAGGTCCGCCGGGTGCGCGCGGCCAAGCGCGGCGACCCGCCGGCACGTGGACGCCGGTAAGGCCGCCAAACCCTGCGCGCATCAGTCCCCCTGGCCAGGCGCTCCCTGCCTGCGCCTGGCCAGGTCCACACCGGACGCTGAGGCGGCCCGCTGTCCGTCGCCTGATCTAACGTCCGGCCATCACAGGCCAGTTGAGAGGAACACCGTGACCAGCCCGCACGATCCCGCCCCAGGCGTCCCGCGCTCGCCCTGGTTCTCCCGGCAGTCGCCCGCCCTTCAGCCCGCCGCGTACCTCGTGCCGGTGCGGCCCTCCGGAGACCTCGGCGCACCGATCTACGAGCAGATGGTCGCCGAGTTCGGTGATCCGTTCAGCCCGTTCGGCCCGATCCGAGCCCGGTACCTGCACCGGCCCCTCGGCCGTCCGGTCGGAGGCTGAACCCCGACCCCAGCGCCGGAAGTTGCTCGACGCGACCTAACCCCGGGCGGCCGCCTAGGTTCCCCGCTCATGGCAGCCCCCCGCTACATCGACTACGTGCCGCTGGACGAGATCCGGCCCGCCGCCCGCAACCCGAAAGGGCACGACGACGACGGGCTGGATCGCTCCGTCGAGCAGTTCGACTTCACCGAGCCCGGCCTGCTGGACGAACGCACTGACCGGCTGGTGGCCGGACACGGCCGCTACGAGACCCTCGCGCGCCGCCGCGACGCGGGGAAGCCGGCCCCGGACGGGGTGGTCGTCACCGCCGACGGCACGTGGACCGTCCCCGTGGTGCGCGGCTGGGCATCCCGCGACGACGCCCACGCCGAGGCCTACCTGATCGCCTCCAACCAGCTGACCACCGTGGGCGGCTGGGACGGCGAGGGCCTTGCGGCGATGCTCTCCGACCTGGAGCAGGTCGACCCGGCGCTCTTCGCCGCCACCGGTTTCGATCACGCCCAGATTGACGCCATGCTCGAAGACGTCGCCGCGGGCGGCCAAGCCGACGACACGAGCGATGCGGACGACGACGGCGCTGCCGAGCCCGAGCAGATCAACCGCGGCGACCTCCTGGCCCTGGCCGGCGTCACCGTCGGCGAGCCCGAGCACCAGGTCGAGACCGGCCAGGTGTGGGAACTCGGCGACCACCGCCTCGTCGTCGCCGAGGTCTTCGACGGCTGGCCGCAGTGGGCCCCCCTGCTCATCGAGGGCAGCCTCTTCCTGCCCTACCCCACCCCGCTCGCCCCGCTCGCGGACCGGGCCGTCGGCCGACGCCTGGTGATGGTGCAGCCCGAGCGCTACCTGGCCGGTCACCTCCTCGACAAGTGGGAGCGGATCAGCGGCCAGACCCCCACGCTCCGGGACGAGTCGTGACGACCGCCCTGCCGACCGCCGGTGGCACCTTCGACCGGTCGGAGCGGCCCATCTACTTCACCGCAGGCGGCGGCGAGTTCAACGCCGGCCCGCACGTGCTGACGGCCGTCAACGAGGTGATGGGCGACGCCGAGGAACGGCGGCTACGCGACCTGCTGGACGCCGGATGCAAGGTGCTGCTCGACTCCGGGGTCTTCTGGCTCACCAACCGGCACAGCCGCGCCCACGGCGTCTCGATGGACGAGGCCCTGTCGCTCCCCCCGGAGCAGATCGACGGGTTCGCGGAACTGCGCGAGCGGTACGTCTACCTGGCCCGCACCTACGGCGACTGGCTGTGGGGCTACATCGAGCTGGACCAAGGCGGCCTGCTGCACAAACGGGCGCAGCGCCGAGCCCTGTACGACCTCGGCCTGTCGCCGATCCCCGTCTACCACCCGCTCGTGGACGGCTGGGACTACTTCGACGAGCTGGCCGAGCAGTACGACCGGATCTGCGTCGGCAACATCGTGCAAGCCCCTGCCCCGGTGCGGCTGCGCCTGCTCCACACCATCTGGGAACGCCGCCAGAAACACCCGCACCTGTGGATCCACGCGCTCGGCCTGACCGCCAACGAGTGGTGCCTGCCGCTGGCCCCGGACTCCTGCGACTCCTCGTCCTGGCTGGCCCCGCTGCGCTGGAACCACCAGAGGATCGAGACCGCGATGCTGCGCCGCGTCGGCAACCTGCCCGCCGGCTTCCGCTACGCCCCCGGCGACAGCGCCTCCTACCAGGCCGCCGCCCGGCTGTGCGCGGACGCCGCAACGGCGCTGGGCACCTGCTGGAGGCACGCCGCCCACCGCGTCCAGGAGCTGACTGGCGCCCCCGACGGCACCGCGCTGGAAGGGGCACAGCAGTGAGCCCGAGCCTCCAGCCCGCTGCGGTGAAGCGCACCGGCGGCGGCACGTTCGACCCGGCCGACCGGCACCTGTACTTCGCCGCCGGAGACTCCGAGTACTACCCGCACCACGTGCTGCTCGCCACCAACGACCTGCTCACCGCCGGCCACGAGCGGCGCCTGGTCAAGCTGCTGGACGCCGGACACCGCGTCCTGCTCGACTCCGGGATCTTCTGGCTCACCAACCAGTACAAGCGGGCCCACGGCGTCTCCATGGACGAGGCCCTGCGCCTGGCCCCGGAGGAGATCGACGGGTTCGATGACCTGTACTCCCGGTACGTCGAGCTGGTGCAGCGCCACGGCGAGCGGCTGTGGGGCTACATCGAGCTGGACCAGGGCGGCCGGGACAACAAGATCCGCACCCGCACCCGCCTCGAGGACGAAGGCCTCGCGCCGATCCCCGTCTACCACCCGCTCGTGGACGGCTGGGACTACTTCGATGAGCTGGCCGAGCAGTACGACCGGATCTGCTTCGGCAATGTGGTCCAGGCACCGGCGCCGGTGCGGCTGCGCCTGCTGCACACCCTCTGGGAACGGCACCGCCAGTACCCCGACCTGTGGGTGCACGTCCTCGGCCTGACGGTCAATGAATGGTGCCTGGCCGTCCCGCCGGACTCCTGCGACTCCTCGACCTGGATCGGCCCGCTGCGCTGGCCCAAGGTCCGCATCGACTCCGCGCTGCTGCGGCGCGTCGGCGAACTGGGCCGCGGATTCACGTACGACCTCGACCAGCCGGCCCACCCCACCCGCGGCCGTACCGCCTGCTGCCTGATGTGCGCGCAGACCGTCTCGGCGACCACCGCCGTGTGGCGGCTCGCCCGCACCACCCGCGACGAGCTGCTGGGGCAGCCGTCCTACCCGCTCCTCACCGAACCGGAGGCACGATCTTCGTGAAGCCACCTGCCACCGTCTGGGCCAAAGTCGAGCTGCCCGGATTCCACTACTGGCCTGCCGCGCCCGACCACCGCTCCTACCTGCGGGCCCGGCACCGGCACCTGTTCCACATCACGGTCGGCGTCGCCGTCGCCCACGACGACCGCGACACCGAGTTCCACGACCTCGGCGACCTGATCCGCGGCTGGTGGGGCCCGGGCGCCCGGGAGTGCGGGCCGGCCTCGTGCGAGACCCTGGCTCGCACCCTCGCCGACCACGTCAGGAGCGCCGGCCTGAGGGCGACGATGGTCGCCGTCTCCGAGGACGGCGAAGCCGGCGCGGTCGTGCACCTGGGGGACTCGGGGGAGCAGCTGTGAGCCACGCCGTCACCGTCCGCCACAACTTCGAGACGGCACACCGGCTGCCGCACCTCGCAGGGAAGTGCGAGAACCTGCACGGGCACTCCTGGGTGGTCGAGGTCACTGTGACCGCCCCGGTGCTCGCGGCCGGCACCGTTGTGGAGTTCGGCGCGTTCAAGCGGGCCCTGCGTACGTGGATCGACAGCTTCCTCGACCACGGCGCCATGCTCGGGGCCAGCGACCCGCTCGCCCCCGTCCTCGCCGGGCAGGGCAGCAAGCTGTTCCGCTTCGGTGCTGAGGATCCGACCGAGCAGGAGCAGCACGCCGCCGGCCTCGGCTGGCCGAGCGTGGAGGCCGTCGCCGAGCTGCTCGGCCGCGTCGCCACGGAGGCCCTGCACACCCTGCCCCGAGCCGCAGGGGCGTACGTCTCCCACGTCGGCGTGTCCGAGACCGCCGTCAACGCCGCCTCCTGGACGGCGGTGGCTCCGTGAGCGCCCTCGTCCTGCCGGACGCCGGCCTGCCCGTCGCCGAGACCTTCGGGCCCACCATCCAGGGAGAAGGGCCGACCGCCGGCCAGCGGGCCCTGTTCCTGCGCTTGGGCGGTTGCAACCTGGCCTGCGACTGGTGCGACACCCCGTACACCTGGGACGGCAAGCGGTACGACCTGCGCAAGGAGATCGGCCGCGTCCCGGTGGTCGAGCTCGCCGAGTGGGCAGCCGGGCACCCGCACGCGATCATCGTCATCACGGGTGGCGAGCCGCTGCTCCACCAGCGCACCGACGCCTGGCGCTCGCTGATGGCCGTGCTGCGCTACACCACCCGCCGCGTCGAGATCGAGACCAACGGCACCCTCGCGCCGCAGCCCGTCAGCCTCGGCGTACCGCGGCTGACCTTCAACGTCAGCGCCAAGTTGTCGAACTCCGGCATGCCGGAAGAACGGCGGATCAAGCCGGACGCCTTGGAGGTCTTCGCGGACCTCGCCCACCGCGGCCGCGCCCGCTTCAAGTTCGTCGCCGCCGGCCCGGACGACCTGGAGGAGATCGCCGCTCTGGTTGAGCGCTTCTGCCTTCCCCCGCACGCGACCTGGGTGATGCCCGAAGGGACCACCGCCGAGCGCACCATCGAGGTCGCCCGGGCCCTGGCCGACGACGTGATCGCCCGCAACTGGAACCTGACGATGCGGCAGCACGTGCTGCTGTGGCCTGGAGAACGCAACCGATGACCACCCCTGCCAACACCGCCGACCTGGCGCGCGCGGCCGAGCACGCCGCCGGCCTGCTCGCCGCCCTCGGCATCCCGTGCGACACCGAGTCCACCGCGGCCACCCCGCGCCGCATGGCGAAGGCCCTTGCCGAGCTGACCGCCGGCGTGCGCCTGGATCCGGCCCGGCACCTCGCCGTCACCTTCCCCCCGGAAGGAGAGCGGGCAGGGCTGATCGCCGCCGTCGACGTGCCGTTTACCGCCCTCTGCGAGCACCACGTGCTGCCGTTCACAGGCCGGGCCGCCGTCGCCTACCTGCCGACCCCGGGAGCCCGCATCGTCGGCCTGTCCAAGCTCGCCCGGCTCGTCCAGGAGTTCGCGGCCCGGCCACAGGTCCAGGAGCGACTGGGCCAGCAGGTCGTCGACGCCCTCGGTGCGCACCTTGATATCCAGGGCGCTGGCTGCCTGATCCGTTCCCAGCACGCCTGTATGACCGCGCGCGGCGCCCGCGCGCACGGCGCCGCGATGGTCACCACCCACCTGACCGGGGCGCTCCACGCCGACCTGGCCCGTCGCGCCGAAGTGCTCGCCCTCATGCCGCCACCAGCCTGACACGTAAGGGGAGTTGTGCCCAAGCGGGCTGTTCCACGGGAGGATGGCAGGGCCAGGCCGGGACCGCGAATCCCGGCCGTCCACACCAAGGAGACGACGATGCTGCTTAGGGTTCCTGTTGACCTGCCTGCCACCGTGCTGCGGGTCGGCGACCTCCGCGGGTTCCTGGGGGTGCTGCCCGGAGACCTGCTGGTTGTCGCCGACTGCCCCGGGCAGGGCGGCCCGGTCCGTGTCCCGCTGGGTTGGCCGGTGAAGGCTGCGGTGCGCGACGAGTCCGGTCAACGCGTGCCCGTGATCGGCCTCCCGCAGGTCGGCGCGGACGACGAGTACGCCATGACGGCCTCGCACCTGTACGGGCTCCTCGCGGACCTGCCCGTGGACGCGCTCGTGGTGGCGGTCTGGGAGGCCGAAGACGGCCCCCGCCAGACAACGGTCGGCACTCCCGAGTTCGGCGACCTCGTCAACGAGGACTCCGGGCTCACCATCCGTGCGGTCGTGCTGCCCGCCGTGCTCAGCGGCGCGACCGGCACGGCCTACGACGAGATCGCCTACAACCTCGGCTGGGAGTAGCCGGAGAGGCCACTGGCCCCCGGGCGCCTACTGCTGGCAGTAGGCGCCCGGGGCCCTGGCGTGTCGCCGCCTCGTGTGGGGTGCGGGTGGCAGGTGGCCAGTTGTGCGACTGCTGGCCGGCGCCCGGCCGCAGGCCAACGTCCGGTGGCGGATCGGCAGCCACACGAGCGGGCCGGTGGGTCGATGCGAGCCAGGGCGGCCGACGGCTTGATCCGAGCGCGGGACTGCGGTTCCCGCGCGGCACACCGCGGTGACCGCCGCCCACCTGCCTGGCGCGCTCGGCGTCGGCTCAGTAGGACACGTCGAGGACCTCCGCCCCGTGGTAGTCAAATCCTTTATTTAGCAGGTGAGTTGTTCCCATGGGTGCTGGAGGGGCTGGAGGATGGCAGAGCCAGACCGGGACCGCGAACCCCGGTCGCCGACAGGTCGAGGAGACCCACCATGACGGTTCTGACTGTTCCCCTTGAGGTGCCCGACGAGGTCCTGCGTGTGCGGGACCTGCGCAAGTACCTTTCTCTGCTGCCGGACGAACACCTCGTCACCGCCGACTTCGGTGGCCTCAACGGGGCTGCGGGCTCGTTGCTTGGATGGCCTGTGAGGGTCTCGGTGCCCGACGAGTCCGGGCGGCAGGTCCCTGTGGTCGCCCTGCCTCACGTCTCGGTCGCGGACACGAGTGTCGTCAGGGTCGCCTTCCTGCGCGTCCGGTTGGCCGACATGCCGGACGACGCCCTCGTGGTCACCGTCTGGGTGGACGACGATGGCACCCGCCAGAGCACCGTGAGCGCGCCGCTCAGGACCTTCTACGTGAGCGAGGCCACCGGAGTGACTATGCCTGCGGTGACCCTGCCGTTCGAGTTCAGCGGTGCCACTGGCTTCGCCTACGACGAGATCGTCGACACCCTCGGCTGGGAGTAGTCCAACAGCCAGGGTGGGCACCCCGTAAATTTACGGGGTGCCCACCCTCGCTCGACACCACATGCAAACGTTTGTAGGTGGTCGGCGTCCGGCCGCTGGCCTGCTACCGCCGGCGGAGCATCGACCACAGCACCGGGCCGGTGAGCCCGATGAGCGCCGAGGTGGCGGTCGGCCACCCGACCTGCTGGTGCAGGCTCGCCGTGGTCAGGGCGCCGTGGCCGCAGACCGCGAGGTCCCGCCAGGTCACCGGCCGGTCCGCCATGGAAGGCGGAGGCGTGGAGCCTTTGGGCTGTGTCATCATGGGCATCGTTCCATTTCTGCTAAACGCGTGCGGAAAAGCGGGACACGCGAGCCGCCCTTTCCCGAGGGCGGCTCGCATCCGCGCACCGATCCTAGGACTTGGCTGTTGCCTCGCCAAATCCTGAAAGTCGTCATACGAATCGCCCCAGCTGGCGGGTTCATGGATTTAGGCCATCGAAAGGCTGGGGCCCCGGTCGGCGATCCGAGGACCCCCTTGCCGCGCGGGGGTGGGCCCCCGATTGAGTCCCTGATCGTCATCCTGGGACCGTCGGGCGTGGGCCTGCATTCCTCCAAGTCGGCGCCGCTCCCTCGACCCGGCACCGGGCCCGTTATTACGATGCTGGAGGGTCCCTGCCGTCGCTCGGCGGTGCCTCTTTGACCGGCGGCGAGCTCCACCCGGGGCGCCGGATTAGCCTGAAAGGGCTAATGGACGCACACCCCAAGCGGGGTGTGCAAGGAGTCCAGGCAAAGCCATTGGCGCCGATTTCTGGAGCCTGAGTTCAGGCCATTGCGCCAGAAAGCATGCTTTAATTGAGGTGCCAGAACTGCATTTTCTGGACTTTCGACTCTCTGTGGGGGTCAAAAGCTTGAGAGTATTAGGCGTGTGAAACCCGGGCCGGTCGCTGGCCCGGTTTCCAGGCCCGGGTGCTCTCGGCGAGTCGTTGACCTGGGGTTCCGCGTACGGTCGGTTTCGTGAGTAGCCGCCGCGGTCGCCGTCCCGCCCTCGATCCGGAGGTAGAGAAACGGCTCCTGGATGCGGTGCGAGCGGGCGTTCCGGTCAGTGACGCGGCGCCGATGGCCGGCATTCATCCCAGCACCGTGTATCGGTGGCTGGAGCGCGGGGAGCAGGAGCAGCAGCGGCGGGAGGCTGGCCTGCGTGCCCGGTCCGGGGAGCAGGTGTTCTGCGAGTTCCGCGACAGGTTCACGCGCGCGCGCAGCGAGGGCAAGGCGCAGTTGGTGCTGCTCGTACGGAAGGCGGCGAGCGGCGGCCACGTGGTGCGGGAGCGTACCCGGACGGTGCGCGATCCGGAGACCGGCGAGCGGGTCGTGCAGGTCGAGCGGGACTTCGCTCAGCCGGACTGGCGGGCGGCCCAGTTCCTCCTCGCGTGCTTGGCGCCGGAGACGTTCGGCCGGGCGGCGCAGGCCCGGATCGAGGTCGCGCCGGCGGGCGGAGGCGAGCTGTCGGCGGCCGCGGTGGACCAGGGGGCCGGTGTCGAGCGGCTGGCGGTCCGGCTGGCCAAGATCCGGCAGGACTTCGCGGCGGAGCTGGAGGAGGACGCCGCGGTGGTCGACGCGGAGCTGGTGGACGGCCTGGAGGGCTGAGGCGAGGGTCTGTCGTTCCCAGGGGAGCGGGCCGGTTCCGTGCGTGATCGGCTCGGATGTCCGGGCAGGCCATGCTCTTCAACTCCTTTGCCATTTAAGGCTGTTGTTCCGATTGCCCTCCCTTGGCGAGTGTGGGCGCAGTCGGGCCAAATGGGCCCAAAGGGGGACAGGGGAGCCCGCATGGTGAGCAAGGACATCGAACTCGGCCGGGCCACGGCCGTGGTAGCCGAGCGGGTCGTCGGTGAGCTGACAGCGGCCGACCGTGTGTTGCACAAGGCCGGCCTCGGGGAGCTGCCGGACTACGCGATCAACGGGGGCGTCGTGCTCAGCGGCATCCCGCAGGACGTGCTGAATCTGTACGAGGTGCGGCAGTCGGCCACCCTGGCCGCGCTGTGGCGGCTGTGGGCGAGGGGGAAGAACGTCGCCGCGATGCACCCGGACATGGCTGCTGAGCTGACGACGTACCGGCTCGGCACGCTGCCGGGCGAGCTGTTCCGCAACCTCGGGCGAATCCCGAACATCATGGTCGTCTTCGCCGAGCCGCCCGCGATGGAGGTCAGTGTCGGCGGGACCGGTCCGGGGCGGCTGTTGGCGATCCTCTTCTGCGGGCGAACCGACCCGGACAAGCTGCTGTGCCTGACCAGCGACCATCGCATGGACGAGGTCGCCGTGACCGTGATCTGCGAGCCGCTGGCCGAGGACGGCACTCCGCTGCCTCCGCCTCCTGGTGGGACGACACCGGTGCTGGAGTACTGCCACCTGTCGATCCCGGCCAGGGCGGGCGACAGGTTCACCGCCGAGGACCTGGCGTTGAGGCTCGCGCGCAAGGCCGGTCGGACGGAACCGACTGCGGCAGAGCAGGCGCTGGCGACGCGGGCGCTTCAGGTCGCCGTCTACCTGTGCTCCTCGAAGGCGGACATCGTTCAGCCGGTGCCGCGAGGCAAGGCCGCCAAACCCGGCAAGCAGCGGCGATGGAACAAGCCGGACACCTTCCTACGCCTCGGCTGGCGGCTCGGCCCGCGCCTGAAGGCCGCCCGGGTGCGAGTCCAGGAGATGCGGCGCAGCGCTGCCCAGAGCACCGGAGGAGGCGGCGCAGCAGGAGGGTGGCGGCAGTACACGCACCTTCGGAGCGGGCACCTGAAGACCGTCTGGTACGGGCCGGGGAAGACGCTCTCCGACTCGCGGTTGATCGAGCCGTACTGGGTGTCGGAGGACCTGCTCGATGAGGACGGGCACGCCCCCGAAGGCATCATCCGGCCTCTGAGGTAAGGGTGTTGTCCGCTTCCGGGCGGGGTGGGGAGGGTGGTGGGGTCCGCCGGCACCGGGCCCCGCTCCTCGTCCCCGTCGGGGAAGGCCAGGAGTGGGCCGGAGCCTGTTGCAGCAGGCCGCCCTCCTTTCCCCTTCGGGGAGGGCGCGGTGCCGGAGTTGTGTCGCTCCGGCACCGCCGGGCCCCGGCGCTGGCGGACTTCCTGTTGCCGAGCCCCGCCGCGAACGGGGCCTCCCGGAGGACGAGATGACCAGCAAGGACCTGCCCGACCTGCCCCCCGCTCTGGCGGCCCGGCCGCGTGACGAGAAGCGAGGCCTGCCGATCCCCGTCGTCAACATGCACGACGGTGGTGTTGTCGACTTCGTGACCCTCAACGGCACGGCCGCCCTGCGGCTGGCCCTCGCGAAGCAGTGTTCGCTGTGCGACGAGCCGCTGGCGGGACCGGTCGCGTTCCTCGGCGGCCCGATGTCAGCGGAGGCGGGCCACTACTCGGACCCGCCGATGCACGAGGCCTGCGCGCAGGCCGCGCTCACCCTGTGCCCGCACATCGCCCGGCCGCACGCCCGCCGCGCCGGCGAGCGGCGCGTCGCGGAGGACGCCTCCATACCGGTCGGGTTCACCGAGGAGAAGCCCGAGGAATGGGTGCTGGTCATCGCGTCCGGCTACCTCGTCGGCGCCGTGCCCGCCGAGGGCGGCGGCCTGGTCCCGCTGTTTGTAGTGCGTGACCGGATGCGGGAGCGCCGATTCGGCTACCAGGACGGCGCGTTGACCGAGACACCCGCCGCCTGACAGCGCGACCTTAACGACAGGCCCGGCCTAGCGTCCCGGCACACCAACCAACCCGACCAGGGGAGGAAACCGTGCCGACCACCAACCAGGCCGACCGAGGGCGGGAGGCGAGCCGATGAAGCTCGTCTCCCGCTCCGAGTGGGGCGCCGCCGCGCCCACCGGCTCTTACACCCGCATCGGCGCCACCCGAGGCGTCAAGATCCACTACGAGGGCTCGGCGGTCCCCGGCGGCCTGCTGGGCGACCACGGCCGGTGCGCCGGCCACATGCGCGACATCCAGCGCTCCCACATCAACGATCCGAAGGAAGACTGGATCGACATCGCGTACTCGTTCATGGTGTGCCCGCACGGGTACGTGTTCGAGGGGCGAGGCCTCGGTCGCAGGAACGGGGCGAACGGCAACCCGGCATTGAACGGGGCGCACTACGCGGTGTGCTCGATGGTCGGCACCTCGGGGATCACCTCGCCGACCGACGCGATGCTCGACGGCCTGGTGGACGCCATCGAGTACTGCCGGGCGCAGGGCGGCGCCGGCGGCGAGGTCCGCGGCCACAAGGACGGCTATCCGACGTCGTGCCCCGGCGACGAGCTGTATGCCTGGGTGCAGCGCGGCGCGCCCCGGCCCGGCGGCGGGGGCGGCGACGGGACGCCCGACCCCCAGCCGTCGGGGGACAGTGCCGGCGTCTACACCGTGCAGTCCGGCGACACCCTCAGCGCGATCGCCGGGTGCTTCGAGACCGGCGTGGCGCAGCTGGTCGCGCTCAACGGCATCGCCAACCCGGACCAGATCCAGGTGGGCCAGCAGCTCCAGATCCCGGCCCCGCAGTTCCCGGGGCGCGAGCACTTCGTACTGGGCGCGCACAGCCCCTACGCGAAGCAGTTGCAGACCTGGCTCCAGGCGGGCGGCTGGGGCCCGCCCTACCGGGTCGGGCCGAGCGAGGACATGGAGCAGCTGGACCTGCGCAAGGTGCAGGCGCTTCAGGAGTACTACGTGGGCGACCTCGGGCCGGCGGACGGGCTGGCCGGACCGCTGACGTGGCTGTACGCCTACCAGACGGCCCACGGGCTTCGGGGTCGATAGGAGTCAACTCGGTCGCGGGGCGGGCGCGTTGAGTGTCCACCCCGAACTAAAAGTTACTGGAGTATTATTATTTGACTCAGGTCTGTTTTGTGCGAGGCTGGTCCTGCCAGCCGGGGACCGCGAACCCCCGGCCCGACGAAGGAGATAGCCCGATGACGAACGAGACCACCCCCGCCGAGGCCCCCGCCGAGGACGGAGCCCGCCGCCCCCGCCGGGCGGTGACCCTGCGCCTGGACCTGCGGACCCTGGCGGCCGTCGGCCTGGCCGGGGCCGGGTTCATCACCGGCACGCTGGTGATGAGCCGCCCGGCGGCCTCCCCGGCCCCCGGTGCCCAGTCCGCCCAGACCCCGGTGGCGCCGAGCCTGACGGCATCCCCGGCGCAGCTGGGCACCGAGGCCCCGACCGCCCCCGCGCTGCCGACCCCGGCCCCCGCGCTGGCGACCCTGACCCCGGCCATGGAGGCCGCCCCGGCCGCGCTGGCCGTCCCGGTGGCCTCCGAGCTGAGCCCGGCCCCGGCCCTGCCGTCGCAGCCCGGAGAGCAGGGCACCCCGGCCCCCGTCCCGACCGTGACCGTCACGGTCACCCACGTGCAGACCGTCCCGTCGGTCGGGACCCCGTCCCCGACCGGCGGCCCGAGCGCCTGCGTCCCGAACCCGTCCCCGTCCCCGACCGGTGAGGTCAGCCCGACCCCCGGGCCGAACCCGACCCCGACCAGCCCGCCGGTCACCCCCGGACGCCCGACCCCCAGTCACTGACCCCTGACCGGCCCCGCCCCCGGCGGGGCCGGTCAGCCTCCCGCCCGAAAGGACACCGCCCATGCGCGGCACCGCCCTGCTCGTCGGCTCCCTCCTCGCCGGACTGGTGCTCGGAAGCATCAGCGGCGCCGCCGTGGCCCGCAACGCCGACGGCCCCGCCCCGGCCCCGGCCCCGGCCGTCACCATCTCCCAGCCCGCCGACCCGCCCTGCCCCGCCCCGGCCAAGCCCGCCACGGGCTCGCCGCAGCCCTCCCCGGGCCCGACCCCGGTGCCCGCGCCCCGATCCGCGTAGGCACCCCGTAGACCCCCCGGGCCGGGCGACGTGACCACGCACCGTCCCCGGCCCGGGGTCCAACACCGAATCCAGGAGCCAGACCCATGACCGTCAACAAGCGCGTCCTCATCGACCGCATCGCCCCGACGCTCGGAGGCCGGCGACCCGCCGCCCTCGCCGTCGAAGCGGTCCTCGACGTCATCGTGCGCGCCGTCGTCGACGGCGAGCCGGTGTCCGTCACCGGCTTCGGCACCTTCGAGGCCGTCGAGCTCGCGAGCCGGACCGCCCGCAATCCCAAGACCGGCGACACGATGGTCGTGCCGGCCCGTCGAGTCCCCCGCTTCCGCCCCCACTCGCGGTTCCGCGACTTCGCCGACGGCCGCCGGGGCGTGCCGCAGGACGGTAGCGCGATCCGCAAGGACCCCAAGGGCACCCACACCTCGACCGGAGGTGCGGCATGAGCGGCCTCGCGGCGCGGCTGGCAGCACTGCTCGCCCAGTTCCAGCCCGAACCGCCGACCCCGTACATCCTGCAGCGCGACATCGACGTCTCCGGCGTCTCCGGCACGGGAGTGGTCGCGGAGGGGTGCATCTTCTCGTCCGCCGCCGGATCCACAGGCGTCACCCGCTGGCGTGGGGAGCGCGGCTCCACCGTCGCCTGGGACCACGCCGTCGACGTCGAGCCGATCCACGGCCACGACGGGG
The DNA here is from genome assembly GCF_042268845.1 of Kitasatospora sp. NPDC056273. Lineage (NCBI taxonomy): Bacteria > Bacillati > Actinomycetota > Actinomycetes > Kitasatosporales > Streptomycetaceae > Kitasatospora > Kitasatospora sp. NPDC056273. The sequence continues at coordinate 124,235 of NZ_JBHJSJ010000023.1, forward strand.
CGAGCCGCGTCGTCCTCCTGCCGGTGTCGGCCATGTTCGCCGCGCTCGTCTCCATCGCCGAACTCGGGCAGCAGCGAGGGGGCGACGAGCGGGCGCAGGGCTGGAACGAGGCGGTGTGCGCAGTCCAAGGCCTGGTCGAACGGGCCCTGGCGCCGCACCTGGCCGCCGCCGAGGAACGCGCCGAGCCCAGCTAGATTAACCTGAGATTATTTTATTGACCTAGGTCTACTTTTGGGGGAGGCTGGTCCTGCCAGCCGGGGACCGCGAACCCCCGGCCCGACCTAGGAGAGACAGACGATGGCCTTCAGCAACGGCACCCACCCGCCCCTGGCAGACGGAACGACCGTCGAGTACCTCGGGCGGGTGGAGGGCCTGCACCACCGGATGCTCACCACCCGCCGAGGCACGAGCACCTACGACACGTACACCGACGAGAACGGGACGCAGCAGCACCTGTACGACCTGCTCGACGACGGCGAACTGGCGCTGAGCCACGTGCACCCCGACGACCTCACGGCCTGGAGCCCGGCGACGGACGGGAACGAGCTGCCGCTCGACTCCTCCTCCCCGCAGCAGGGCTGACGAGCCGCCCGGCGGCAGGGGCCACCCTGCCGCCGGGCCCGCGCCGACCGCCCTCCCCGTCACCAGAGCAGGAGCACACCCGTGACACCGACCAGGGCCGTCTACCACGGCAGCAAGACCGAACTGCACGGCCGCATCTTCACCGTCACCACCAACGAGAACTGCGCCGGCCACCCCGGCGGGCCCTTCGGCGGACTAGACGAGTGCATCGTCCTGCTCGCCCCCGACGGCACCGGCCTCCAGCACGTCCACCCGGACAGCTTCACCACCCTCGCCCCCGACGGCGACCCGATCCACCGCGACGCCCAAGACGGTGACTGGACATGGATCCCCGGCCGGGGCGACGTCCGCTTCGCCTACGCCGAACCCGGCACCAGCCCCTGGACCCTGTGGATCCACTACTACGCCTTCACCGGCCGCTGGATCATCCTGTCCGCGCACGTGCGCCGCGACGACCGCACCGCCACGCGCTCCCGCTACACCTCCCCGCAGGACCTGCTCGCCTGGCACATCCGCGTGTGCCTGGACGACCTCGCCGCCGACCGCAACCACACCATCACCGACGCCTACGAGCGCTGCGCCGACCGCCTCGAGCAGCGCATGCAGGCGCTCGAGCTCGGCCCGCCCGCTGCGCCGCGCGCCAGCCACTCCGCTGCAACCCGATGAGAGGACCCATGCGCGTCTTCATCGCCACCACCTACCGGGACGACGGCCAGACCGTCACCCCGGTGAGCATCGCCCTCCTGCGCGAGGACGGCGCTTCCTACTACGCCATCGACGCCTCGATCGGGCGCGCCGGCCTCGACCCCACCCAGACGGTCGGACCCGGCCTCGCCCACCTGTCGTGGTGCGACGGCCGCCTCGACCGCCGCGACCCGGCTGTTCGCAACCGCGACCGGCTCGCCTGCGAGCTCGGGTGGTTCCTCAAGGACACCGCCAGCCCCGAACTGTGGTCGTGGCGCGGGGACTCCGACCACCTCGTCCTCGGCCGCATGTGTCACCGCCTCGGCGCGCTGCCCCTCGGAGTGCCGGACTGGGTGGGCAGCCTCCGACAGGAGGCCCACCGCCTCGCCCTGCCTCTGGGGGACCTGCCGCGGTGGCCGCGTCGTGACGCCCACCCCATGGAGACGGCCCGCCACTTCCAGCGCATCGCGCGCTGCCTGGACGCCGCAGCCGCCACCGACCCCCGCGAGCTGGACGCCGCGCACCGGGGCGGTGGCCGGTGAACCTCCCCAACCACGTCACCCTGATCGGCAGCCTGCTGCGCGACCCGGACTTCTACGAGGAGCCCGGCACGCACGCCCGGGCGAAGTTCACCCTGCTACAGCGCCCGCAGCTCGCCAATCCCGGCCAGCCACGCGACCCGCAGACCAAACAGCTGACCGTGCGCTGCGTCGTCTGGCGGGACCTCGCGTACAAGACGGCGCAGACACTGCGGGCCAACGACCGCGTCATCGTGGTCGGGCACCTCACCCAGCGCGTGCACCAGCCGCCCGGCGAGAGCGCCGCCCGCCTGCTGGTCGAACTGACCGTCGATGCGATCGGCACCCTGCTGTAGGACCCGAACCCGTGCCCCCGCGTCCGTGCCCGTGCCCTGCCCCGCAGGGCGCGGGCACGCCGCGCTGTTCGCCAGCCCCCGCAGCCCCTGGTAGACATAGACGACCCCCGGCCCCGGCTGGACCACAGCACGAAGGAGAGCACCGATGAGCGGCAAGGAGCCGGCCGCGACGCCGAAGCGCAGCAAGACGCGCCGCACCGCCACGAGCCCCGGCGAACAACTCGCCGCCGTCGTCCAGGACCTCCAGGCCGCGCTGGAGGCCGTCAAGGACGCAGGCCTGGAGCCGATGGCGCTCCTGGAGCAGCTGCGAGACCCGCTCACGGTGATCGACGACACCGCCACCGCCATGCGCGAGATGCGCCTCGAGGGGGTCCTCGCCGCCTACCCCGACCGGTCCGTGCCGGTCTACCGCATCTCCGACGCCTCCGGGCTGTCCCCCGCCCTCGTCACCCGGTACGCCAAGCAGGCCGGACTGGAGCTGCGCAACCGCCGCGCGAGCAGCTAGCCGCCGGCCAGGGCGCGCAGCTCGGCGAGAAGGTCGCGGCTGCCCTGCCGGGCCAGGTCGGTCTCGAGAGCCTCGTGGGCCGCCTCCTGCATCGCGGCCAGCTCGTCGTCGTCCATGTACTCCCACGGGATGCGGCTGGTGACGACGCCGAGGCGGTACTCGCCCTCGTCTTCGTCCTCGTCCTCGTCTTTGGCGAGCTTGCCGATCTTCCGCAGGACTTCCTCCTTGCGCTGCTGACTCTCCAACACCGTGTCGAGGAAGCCGTCCACGCACCCGTAGCCGGTGACGCGAACAGGCGCGGCGGGACGGGTCCGGGACTCGATGAAGTCGCGCAGCGCCATCCACTTCCACTGGCTGCGCACCGCGTTCCGACCGGCACCCGCGGCGGCGTCGAAAGCGGTGAGGAGCGCGGCCAGCTGCTCCCGGGTCGGCAAGACGCGCCCGGCCAGGATGAGGTGGATCGTGCTCTTCGCCACCCGGTGCCCGGCCGCTTCAGACAGGTCCTGGAGGGCCTTGAGCGTGGGCTGACCTGCCCGGGCCCGCATCTTTCGCAGCCCCAGCGCCAGGTTGTCCAAGGTCCGTCTGGGCTGGTACTTCTCGGTCTTCGGGGCCCGCTCGCAGGCCAGAGGAGCAGCGCGCCCGATGGCCGCTGCCTGCCACAGGTCGCGGATGTCCTGCGCGGCCTGGTGCTGGGCCTTGGTGTCCGCAGGGTCCGCGGCTGCGCGGGCGAACGCGTGGACGGTGTCGAGCCGGGCGAGCCGGTGGCCGGCGGCGGCCTGGCTCAGGGTCGCGGCTCCCCTGGGCGTGCCGAGAGCCTCAGTGCGCGCGGCGAGGCCGGCGTAGGTGAGCCCGCTGGCCTTCTTCATCCGGCGCAGGGCCAGGGCGAGCGCCCGCAGCCGCGGGTTGGTGCCCGCCGGAACGGGGTTGGCGTGGCGACCCAAGGTCAGCGACCCCGTCCGTCGAGCTGGTTGCCGCCCGGGTGCCGGCGGGTGAGCAGCCCGGTCGAGGCGGCGGTCGCGACCACCGTCAGCGCGTCCGGCACTGGCGTTCCGGTCAGTGCCAGGGTGGCGAGCGCCAGGATCAGGACGACCAGGAGCGCGGCCTCGGGGCCGGCCAGGTGGGCGTGGGTGATGAGAGCGGCGGGAGCGGGCAGGGACTTCATGCGGATCTCCTTCTGAGTAGGGGCGTGGAGGGGGCTTTGACGCCCCGTGCGGTGGTGGGCCAACTCGGCGGCGGTGGAGGCCGGTTACACCATGAGTCTCCGTGCTTCGCGAGTTGTTGCGCTACTCCGTTCGGGATGGGGACCCTGTCGACGTCAAGCGGTCGAGGAATGAGCTTCGGTGTGATGACCTGCTGGTTTCCGCGAATTTGATCTGTTTCTGTCCAGGCGTCTCGGTGCCCGTTCGGCGCTGACGGTCGTCGGTGACGTAAGGGTCGAGACGTCGGTTCGGTGCTTTCGGTCGGTGCGGGAACTGCCCGAACTTCGTGCCTCGAAGGGTGTGCCCAAGGGCGCCCGCCCACGAATAGACTGAGGTCAAGAAAGCAGACGAAAGTCAGCTTGGTTGCCAGTCCGGACCGCGAATCCGGGCAGACCTCACAGGAGAACCCCATGCGCGACAGCGACGTCATCACCGGCCGGGCCGACCTCGGCGCCATCGACAACACCACCGGCGAGGCCGCCTTCTACTCCCACCGTCAGCCCGCCTGGCACGGCCTCGGCACCGTCACCGAGGATGCCAAGACCAGCGACGAGGTCCTGCACCTCGCCAAGCTGGATTGGGAGGTCGAGAAGCTGCCGATCCTGCCGATGAACAAGGGCAAGCTCGGCAAGAAGATCCCCAACCGCTTCGCCACCGTCCGCACCGACACCGGCGACTGGGTCGGCGGCCTCGTCGGCAACACCTGGACCCCCATCCAGAACCGCGACGCCTTCACCTTCCTGGACGAGCTGGTCGGCGGCGGCCACGTCACCTACGAGACCGCCGGTGCGCTCGACGGCGGCCGGGTCGTCTTCATGTCGGTCAAGTCCCCGAGCATCACCCTCGACCCCGAGGGCGCGGCCGACCGCATCGACCTCTACACCCTGTTCGCCAACAGCCACGACGGCCGCTCCGCCGCCGTCGCCGTCGAGACGCCGGTGCGGGCGGTGTGCACCAACACCCTCGACATGGCCGTCGACGAGGCCCAGCGCGTGTGGAAGGTCCGCCACACCATCGACGCCCTCGACCGGCTGGAGGAGGCCCGGCGCGCCCTCGGCTTCACCGAGCGCTACGCCGCCGCCCTGGAAGCCGAGGCCACCGCCCTCTACCAGCAGGCGATGACCAACCAGGAGTTCGACAAGCTGATCACCCGGCTGTTCGGTGCCCCGGGCGACGGCGCCCGCAAGCACATCGTCGCCGCCCACGAGGAGCGCCGGGACCGGCTGCACCACCTGTTCGCCGAGGCCGACACCCAGGACAACATCCGGGGCACCCGCTGGGCGGCCCTTCAGGCCGTCGTGGAGTTCGAGGACTACTTCCGCACCGTCAAGGCCCCCGAGGCCCTGACTGAGCAGGAGCACCGCGCCAACCTGGCGATGACCACCCTGCTGCACGACCAGAAGAACCCGCTCAAGGACACGGCGAAGGCCCTGCTGCTCGCGGCCTAACCCCCGACGGCCGGGGGCCTGCGGGCCCCCGGCCGACCGCCAGCCGCTCCACATCGCCTCGGCCGCGCCGCCCGCCCGCGCGGCCCCACCTTCCCTGGAACGAGGAACCGTCATGTCCGACAGCAACAACGCGCCCGTCGCCATCGAGGCGGCCGGCCTGGCCGACTTCGTGGCCGGTGCGCTCGGGCGCGAACCGGCCGGTCAGATCGCCGTCGCCGAGTTCGGCGACCCCCTGAGGGTGTACCTCGCGGACATCCCGGAAGGCCGGCACGGGTCGGCCCGCTCGTCGGCCTTCGCCCGCGCGTTCATCGGCGACATCGCCGGGATGCCCGCCACTGGCCGCGGGCAGCGCGATGTCGCGCTGCTCATCTACGCCCGCGACGGCCACGGCCTCAAGGATGTCCGCCCCTACAACGCCGTGTGGCTCAACCTCCTGGTCGTGTGCAAGCAGCGCGGACTGAACGTCGTCGCGAGCCAGTTCATCATTCCCACCCAGTGGTGGGGTCTTCCGTCCATCGGCGAAACCGGTCCGGGAACGCCCCGCGCTGCCGCGCGGCAGACGGCCGACGGCGGTCCCGCAGTCGGGGCGAAGGGTGTCGCAGACGTGGTGGCCGACGCCGTGCGCGCCTTCGCGCGCGAGCTGGAAGCCGGCCACGAGGCCGCCAAGCGGAGCCTCAAGCCGCTGCTCGCCGCCGTGCTGACCGGTCGTCGTGACGTCGAGGACCTGACCGATCAGGAGGCGGTGCGCCTGCTCCTCGTGGTCCAGAACGGGGACATCCTGTACGCGGCCTCGACGTACTGCGAACCCGAGGAGGTGAAGAGGGCGGCGCCGCTGTGGTCGCGCGTCGCCCGCCTGTGCGTCGACCCTTACCGCCGCATGGCTGCCGCGCCGCTCACCCTGCTGGGCATCGCGCTGCTGCTCGACGGCGACGTGCCGGCGGCCGCAGGCGCGGCATTCCTCGCGCTGGAGGTCAAGCCGGGGGACGAGGAGGCGCAGGTGCTGCTGGGGCTGGTCTTCCGGGCCGAGCTGGAGCAGGTCGTCCGTGCGCCGGTCAGTGTGGCGGAGGCGCTGAGGGCAGCCCTTCGTGAGGATCGCGAGGAGTAGTCGGGGGCTGTGCGTGGCGCCGGGCGCCCGTCCCTGCGGGGGCGGGCACCCGGGCCCGGCTCCGACTGCGCCCCAAGTCGGGGGAGTTGGGGTGTGCCCAACGGGCGCGCCCTCAAATAGACTTAAGTCAAGAAAGAAGGCGGAAGTCTCCTTCTGTTGCCGCTCCGGACCGCGAATCCGGACCAACCCTGATAGGGACCCATGACCCACCAGCCCTACAGCACCGAAGACCACCTGGTCCACCTGCTGCCGCACCTCTTCGGCTTCCACCCCGAGGCCAGCGTGGTCATCGCCGGCATCACCCCGGACAATGAACCGCTCGGAATCCTCCGCACAGACCTGCCCGCCGACCCCGCGCGCTGGCGGCCCGTCGCGCGCGGACTCGTGGACCACTACCAGGAAAGGTCCTCGGCCACCGTGCCGACCCGCAAGCTCGTCGCCTACATCTGCCCCGACCCGGCCGACGCGGACTACGGGCCCCAGTCCCGCCTCGTCCACCAGTCCATCGCCGAGTACCTCCGGGACGCGTGCCACGACCAGGACCTCGACCTCAGCGACACGCTGTACGTCACCCGCACCCACTACTGGCCGATGCTGACGACCGGAGCCAGCGAAGGACGCCCGATCCCTCAACCGCCCGCAGAACTCGACGCCACCGGCTTTCCCCGCAGCGCCGACGTCCTGACATCCCTGAAGCCCGCCACCGGGGCCCGGGCCGCCACCACCACAGCCGCCCTCAACGCCGCCGTACGCGCCATGCACGCCGAGATCCGCTCCGACGGCCACCAGAGCGTCGTGGACAGCGGGATCGCCTTGCTGGTCGACACCATCGCCGACCTCATCCCGGACGCCGAGAAGGCCAAGGCCATCCCCGACACCCTCGCCGCCCGGCTGCTCCTTGTCCTCCAGTACCCCGACGTGGTCAACGCCGGACTCCTGCACTGCGAGGACCACGAGCTGACGGCCGCGCGAAGCCTGTGGCTGGCCCTCGCCCGCCGCTGCCCCGCCTCCTACACCGACCATGCCGCCGCTCCGCTCGGGCTCTACGCCTTCACGACATGGGCAATCGACGACGACGCCCCGGCCCGCCTCGCGTTGCAGGCCGCCGAACGCTGCCTGCCGGACGCCGAACTGACGACGTTCCTGCTGCACATCCTGAACACCGGCTTCACCTTCGACCACATGCGGGAACACCTCCGCGAACTCCGCGCCACCCGGTCCGGCCCCGTCACGGGCTGAGCCGCCCCCGGCAGGGGCCGCGCCGAGCGGCCCCTGACCCACCCCCCCAGACCAACCGCGAGCGGAGAGAACCCCCTTGACCATCAACACGGTGCCCGTATTCGACGTCCGCAGCCCCGCCCAGGCCGTCGAAGTGCTGCCCTACCTCCTCAGCTACCAGCCCGACGGCCCCGACGGCATGGTGTTCGTCCTCGTCCACGACACCCTGCACGATCGCCCGCTGTTCTGCCAGAAGTTCGATCTGCCCAACGCCAAGGACGACCCGAACGAGGCCGCGCACAGCATGATGCACAGCACGCTGCACCGCCTGGAGAAGCTCGCCACGGGTCCGGCCGCCATCCTCGTGTACCTGTGCGCGCGCCAGCAGGACGCGGGCGACGGCCACGCCGCGATGACCCGGCATCGGACGGTGGCGACCGCGCTCCTACTGTCCGCCGAGACCCACGGCATCGACACCCTCGCCGCCATGTTCGTCACCCCCACCCACTGGTGGGTGTACCACCACGACAACCCCAACTACCGGCACGAGGGCATGCCCGTGGACGGCCCCGACAACCCGGGCGTGGTCACCATGAACGCGCGCGCCGTCGGCATCCCCACACCGCCCAGCCAAGCCGCGATCGCCGCCTCCCTCGAACCCGTCACCGGGAAGGATGCGGCGGCCCAGCGCGCCGCGATCCTGCACGCCGTCGGCGAGCGCGCCGCCCGCGTACAGGCCACCAGCTTCGACGCCGAGACCGAACGGCTCACCGCGATCCTCGACCGGCTGCTGCTCGGCGGAGGAGACGGCACCCCCCTGGAGGACCTCACCCCGAACCAGACGGCAGAACTGATCGTCGCACTGAGCCACCGGCCCCTGAGGGACGTCGCGCTCCAATACATCGAACCGAAGGAACTGCCGCGCGCCCGGGACCTGTGGGCACTGCTCGCCCGCCGCTGCGCCAGCGCCACCACGACCCTCGTCGCCGCACCCCTGACCCTCGCGGCGTTCACCGCCGCCGTCGCCGGAGAAGTCCCGGCCGCGCTCATCGCCCTCGAACGGGCAAGGACCGCCGACCCGCGCTACCTTCTGGCCGGGCTCCTGATGGAAGAACTCGTGATGACGGGCTCCGTGGACAAGATCGCCGACGAGTTCCGGGAGGAGCGCGAAGCCCGCCTTCGCGGCCGAGACAACTGACCGCCCGGTCCGGGGCGGGCGGGCACCGCACGCCCGCCCCGGAGCTCCGCGACGACCAGGAGGACACCGTGAACGACGGCGAAGCGCAGCCCGAGCCCGACGACGACCCGGCGCCGGCCGTCGCCGACCCCGCCACCAGGGAGGTGCGGGTCCTCGCCCGCCTGTGCGACACCTGCATCTACCGCCCGGGCAACCTGATGAACCTCGCCCCCGGCCGCGTGCGGCAACTCGCCACCAGGGCCCTCGCCACCGACGGGCACATCGTCTGCCACTCGACCCTGCCCGCCCTCGCCCCACCCGGCACGAAGGGCGCCATCTGCCGCGGCTTCGCCAACGCCCACGGCAACGCGATCCTCGCGCTGCGCATCGGCGCCGCCTTCGGCCGCATCGTAGAGGTGCCGCCGCCGGCCAAGGCGAGCGGCTGACCGGCATTCGCCAAACGAGCGCCACGCACCTCTCCGCGCCGCCGAGGCCACGGATGGCTGAGCGGTGTGACGGGCTCGGGGCAGGCCCTCACCGGGATAGGAGCCTCGCCCCCGGAGGCCGTGGCGCGCGGGTGGGAACCGCGACCACCCAGGTCCGGACTGAGATGATCAAATCACCTTCCACGCATACGAGTTGGTGTGCCCAAGACGGCCGACGGCCGGGAGGCTGGGGGTGTTGAGCCGATCACCGGCCCGCCACCCCCAGCCCGTCGCAGGAATGCCTGCCCGACCGAAGGCCGTCATGCCGACACCACCGCCGAAACCCACCACCGCCGAGACCGTCGAGGCCGCCCGCGACCGGCACCGCCGAGCCGCCGCCGACACCAACCTCGGCCCCACCGCACGCCGCTACCACCAGCACGCCGCCTGCGGCTACGACTGGGCACTCCAAGCCCACGGCACCCCGAAGGCCGCCCGCCACCTCGGCTACGCCCACGCCTACGCCGAGCAGGCCGCCAACCACGCCCCCGCCACCAGCCGGTGGACGCTCACCCTGCCCGGCCCGTTCTGCGACTGGCTGACCGAAAACGGGCAGCTGCCCGACGACTTCACCGGGGACGCATCCACCGACCGGGTGCTGCTCGCCTACCGCGCCGGCGTCCCGCACCGCATTGACGCCTCCAGCTGGAGCCTGACGATCCCGGCCCACGACCCCGTGGCGATGCTCGAACTCACCCAGATCGCGCGGGGCTTCGCCCAGCACTGCTCGCGCGACAACCCTCACACGCCCGCTCAGGCCCGTGCCGCGGTCGCGCTCACCGACCGCATCGCAGACCTCTCCAAGCGCATGCTGCACGCGACCAACTGACGCCCGGCCGGGCCGCGAACCGGCCCGGACTCGACCCCTCCCAGGACCGCCATGCCGACCTCCCGACCGATCCTCGCGCCGACTGGGCCCACCCCCTACCGGCGCACCGACCCCAGCCGAAGCTTCCAGGCCGCTCTGCTCCGCGAGGTCGAAGCCCAGCAAGGCGTCGCCGCCACCGCCTACGAACTCCTCGCCGCCCACGCCCGGACCCAGTTCCCCGAGGCCGCCGCCATCGAGTTCGAGGAAACCCTCGCCTCCGACCGCATCCACGCCCTGTGGGCTAACCCCCGCGATCACCGGTACCCGACCCCGCCGCTGCTGTGGCGCCGCGCCCCCGCGCTGACCGCCACACCGTCCTGGCTGACGAAGGCGGACCGCCTGTTGCCCGCCGTGCTGCTCGGGGCGCACCTGCCGGTCATCAAGCTCGCAGGCCACCGTCCGGGCCGTCTTCTCCTCAAAAGACTTCTGAGCCAGGCCGCCCAGCAGGCCAAGATCACCGGTTGCCTAGACTAGCCTGATGCCCCGCCTTGAGATCAGCGTACGCACCATGCCGAAGGCGGTGGCTGTCGCCACCGTGGCTCTGCTCCTCGCCACGACTGCGGCATGCGGGCCCGGCGGGTCCGACACGGCCTCGTCCCCGGCGCCGGTCTCCTCCATCGAGCCGGCGACTTCGGCCTTGCCACCCACACTGCCGCCGCCGACCTCGCCGACCTCGCCGACCGCGTCGGCCCTGCCCGTGCCGGTCCCGCCGCCCGTACCGAGGACGGCGACAGCCAAGTCGACTCCGCCCGCGATGGTCGCCTCGCCGACCAAGCGTGCCGGAACCGGGACGGCGGCCGGAACCGGTACCACGGGCAGCGACTCTCCCGGACGGCACGACGGGAGCAACTACGACAACCTCTCGCCCGCCGGGCGGGAGGCGCACGACACCGAGAACTGCGCCCAGACGGCGGGGAAGAAGAAGGGCAGCTGCAACGAGCCGCACCGTAAGTGTCGGGAAGCCGGCGCCACCGTGACGTCCTCGGCGGGCGTGGCCCTGACGTGCCGGACCTACGCCAAGGACGGCCGGCTCCACTGGCTCGCCGCCGGTGAGTGATCCGAAGCCCGCACGGTCCCAGGGTAGTTGGCGGGCCGCGTGGACCGGACCCAGCGCCATGCAGCACGCGATACAGGTAGCGTGTACCGCATGACGGGCCAGGATGCGCGGCAGCGGGTGGAAGAGGCACTTCGAAGCTGGGCGCGACACCAGGGCGAGACCGAGGTCGAGCGGGACCCGCTGATCCTCCCGGCCCGAGTGGCGAAGGCGAAGGTCGACCGGGCCTCCCGCACCTCCACCGACCGTGTCCTCGGTCTGGTCCTGCAGGGTGTGCGCACGCAGGAGATCGCAGGCCTGAAGGCCGCGGACGCCGGCGGCGAAGCCGTCGAACTGGATCCCGGCAAGGCCCGCCGCCGGGAGCTGCCGATGCCCGACGAGGCTGCGCGACGACTTGCGGACATCCTCCGCGTGACCGGTACGACCCGCCCTGTGTTCCCCGCCGGTCCCCGGCTCGGTCGCAGCCCGACTTCCCCGCCGCGCTCCCCGCCATAGCCCTCGCGCACGAGATCGACGCGGGGCGACGCCTGGGCAGGCCAACCCCCACCGAGGCGTACCCCGTGGACTCCGTAGACCTCCAAAGTCGCCAGGTAGACCTGGCCCGCTATCACCAACCGTAGGTCCGGCGCGCCGAGTCGAGTCGGTGCTCGGCCTGGTTGCCGTCTGCCCGGTTGCGAGAATCCGGTGCAGAACTCGGCACCGTCCCAGCTCTGAGATCGGCGATCCCGACGGCCGGGCCGGGGAGCAGCAGTCCTCCGTTCTGCGCCGGTAGGCCGCCTGTACGACTCGGCCACCGACCTGTTCTTGCAGCCCGACCCGGTCCTGGCGGGCGCCGAACACTACGGCTACCCGGCCACCCTGGATAGGCCTGATCTGACCGGCTCGTCCTTGATGATGCTCGTTGAAAGCGGCTCTGACCGGAGTTCCGGATGCTGTTGGTGATCTTCATGAGTGACGGGTTCGAGTCCCGCCATCCGGTTGTTGGCAGAGTTGCTGGAATCGGGTGGTTGGGCCTGTTCGATGGTCGGCTGATTTGCCATCGTCACGGTGCTGGCTGAGGCGGATGATGTTGGTTCCGGCCGCGGTGAGGACGTGTTGGACGTGGGTCTTCGCGGTGCCGCGGTAGCGGCAGTTGCGCAGGCCGTGGGCGTGGACGGTCTCGGAGACGGTGGCTTCGCAGCCTGCCCGCATGGCGTATCGGTCCTTCCAGGGCCGGGTCTGCTGCTCTCTCCTGACGCGGTTCTGGATCTCCTGCAGGGGCTGTGGCAGCAGCAGGAGGTGGCGTCCCTTGCCGTCGACGTTCCCGGTGCACCTGGGACGGTCGTCGCAGGCCCGGCAGACGGCTCGGGGGAAGAGCACGGACAGGCGTGGCTGGCCGTCGGCGAGTGTCGCCTTCCAGGGCGGGCTGGTAGCACCGTTGGGGCAAGTGAGCGTTCTTTCCTCCCAGTTGGGATGGAAGTCTTCCTTGTCGAAGCCCGGTAGCGCCCGTGTCCTGGGTGGGAGCCGAACCGGGCCGACCAGGTCGATCCCGTGCTCGGTCCTGGCTCGGTGGATGGTGGCGGGGCTGGTGTATCCGCCGTCGACCAAGTGCTCGGAGGGCGCCAAGCCGCGTGCGGCGAGGTCGATGTGGATCTGTTCGAGGGTGTCGATGTCCTGCTCGGGTGCCGGCGTGGTGGCAACGTGCACGATCACGTTCGGCAGTCCGGTGTCGCAGGTCTCGGTCTGGTGGTCCTTGTAGCCGACCCACTCGGCCTTGCCGGGTTTGTGGCTGAAGCGGGCCTGCGGGTCGTGGGGCGAGACGATCTCGACCGACGACCAGGGGGCCCGGGCCGAGGTGGGATCGGGCCGCCCGTCCGAGGCTTCTGCGGACATCGAACGCCGGGGGCTGTGGCGCCGGCTCAGCCGGTCGCGGGTCTGCTTGGGGCCGCGCCAGCCCAGGCGGCCGTCCTGGTCGTACCAGTACTGCTGGATCCAGACCTGCCGCAGGATCTCCACCTGCGGCAACGCCCGCAACCGGGTGGGGGCACCAGGCCCGAGGACGGCTCGCAGCAGCCGCATGCCGTCCTCGCCGACCGTCAGGGCGTACCGTTCCCGCGCCTTCGTCTCTCTGGGCAGCCGGTCGTAGCGTACGGGCCGGCCGTAGCGGCGAGCCCAGTCGTCCGAGACAAGGGTGGACAGCCATTCCCCGTCAGCGCGTGCCAGCTCTTCCAAGGCAGCGCGCATGGTCTCGCCCACCAGCTCGATGCGGTCCAGGCGCCGCACCGCCGCCAGGACGTGGGTGGAATCGGTGCGCTGACGCCCGCGTGGCTTGACCAGGCCTGCTTCCACCAGACGGTCCACCATCACCGCGAGCAGCCGGTCCGCGCGGTCGCCCTCGGCCATTCGGCCGCGGAACTCACTGAGCACCGAGAAGTCGAACCCGGGATCGTCCAACTTCAGTCCCAGGCAGTAATTTCCAGTCCAGACGGCAGCGGACCGCCTCGGCGGCCTGCCGGTCTGTCAGGTTCTCGGCGTACTGCAGTACCGACACCAACGCGAGCCGCGCCGGCGACAGACCACGCCGCCCGTCGAGCGGATACCACTCGGCGAAGTCCTCATCGACGAACAGCCCGTCCAGATGGTCCCGCACCCACATCGCCGCAGTCCCGCGAGGATTGCTCGCCCGTGCCATCTGCGTCGTCAGAGGTGGAATCTCCCGCCCCGGCCACGAGCCCATTGCCACTGTAACCAGCCCCTTCAACCTGCTCGGATCTCCAGAGCAGGACAGCAGGCGCACAGGGCCAGCGACCGGAAAAGCCGTCAGCCTCACCCTCCCCAGTGAAGATCACCAACAGCATCAGTTCCGTGAAAGGCCAGGTCATCGGTACCGGTCTCCCGGTATAGATGGCTTACCGGCATCGGGAGTGGCGAGGTTGTCGGTGTCATCCGGCACGATCGCGGCGTGCACACAAAGACGGCAGGTGCTGGCGCCCGCCAGGGCCGGAACTTCCATTCTCTGGTCGAGGCGGGGGCTGTGCTGTACATCGCAGAGTGCGACGAGCTGGATGCGCTGAAGGTAGGCGTCACAAGCCGGGCCAGTCGTACCAGTCGGGTTCGACAGCATGCTCGACACGGGTGGCGCACGACGGCCGAGATCCCTTTTGACGACGGCCGGCACGCCTTCGTCGCAGAGCAGGCCATCCTGGCGTTCCTGCGGACGTGCGGCGCGCGGGAGACCCTCAGGCAGGATCAGTTACCGCAAGGCGGCTACACGGAGACCGTCGCGTTCGCACGGCTGGCTCACCTGAGTGCCGATCAACTGCTCGCGGTCGCCCGGGTGGCCGCCGGGATCGTGGAAGCCACCGAGAGTCCTCTGTACATCATTGAGGTGGCGGGCAGTCAGGTCATCGCGGAGGCGACTCGGCTGGTTGAGCATATCCAGGTACTGCGTCGTGCTGGCCGTCGGCGGGAAGCGGACGAGCTGGCCGCCGAGGGGTGGCTCGCCCTCGGCGAGATCCTCAAGACCTTCCAGGCCCTCAGGGACTCCCTGTAGGGCCGACAGGCCGTCTCGACGACGTCGGAATGGGTGGATCCTACGGCTGTGGATCAACTCGCCACCAATGGCGGAGAGTTGGACCCCCCTCAGGCCCGTGGAGATCATTACGGAACTGCGGACAGAGCCGTTCTCGCAGAGCCTCGTCGTCCTGTGCGCGGCGGACGGTCCACGTGCCCGGCGAGCGCGTCGTGCACTCGGCCTGGCGGTTGAGGGTGAGCGGAAGGCATCGCCGCGGTCTTCGGCCTGGTCCCGGTTCTCCCGGACGGGGCGGCGAAGGCTCCTTCCCCGGCTCCTTGAAGATGGCCGGCGGGGGCGAGCCGGTTGGTCCGGTGGGCGAACGGCCGTCGCGACAGCCGGGGGCGGACGTCGGGTTCGGTATTCGGCACCACCATCGGGTGGGAGGACCGGCTTCCGCGATGAGGAGGTCTGCCGGCAGGAGGGGGTACTGCGACCCGATCCGAGATCCGTTTCGGGGTGGGCCTTAGCCGTGGCGTCGTTCCCTGGGATGGTGGGGCGTTGGGGCGCTCGAGGGGGCCGCGTGGAGTCTGATCCTGATCCAGCGTGTGGCGTCGTCGGCGCGTGGGAGGACGGGGGCGGGCCGGGCCGTGTCGGCGGGTGCGATGGGCGGGTTCAGGGTGAGGAGGAGTAGTAGGTCGGTGGCGGATTCGACCAGTCCAAGCCACACCTCCTCCTGGCCGGCGTTGTGCAGGAGAGTGTCGACGGCGTCGGTGACCGCCTCGTCGGCGACGGGAGTCCGCCACCGCTGCACCGTGGACCTCGCGAACGCTTGTGCCGTCTCGACGGCGGCCGGTGTGCCGCACGTGCGGTGCACGGCGAGCCGGGGCATGGCCGGACCCAGCGCCGGGTCGCGGGTGAAGCAGGGGTCGTCGGGCCCGGTCGGCACGGTCCTCCTGAGCGAGTGCGGCGCGAATGTCTGCCGTCCCCTTCCCTCCTTCGACGGTCCGCAACCCGAGAGAAGGGGGCGCCGCGATGCGGATCGAAGGCACCCGTTTGGAGGACACCGCGTTCGAATTCCCTGTCGCTAGCATTCCCGTGACCACTCCCTTGCAATTGCAAATGGGATTGCAAGGGGTGAAGTGTTCGAATTGTCGTGCGATGAAAGGGGAGAGGTCGAATGAATGCTGGAATTCCGCAGAACGGTGTCTGTGCGGCGCTGCTGGCGGTGGAGTGGGAGAAGAGCCCCTACAGCTTCTCGGAGGGCAACTGCGTGGAGGTGGCGAGCCTGCCGAACGGCCACATCGCCTTCCGCAACTCCCGTGACCCGCAGGGGCCGGCGCTGATCTTCACGCACGACGAGGGAATGGCGTTCGCCAAGGGCATGGGGGGCGGGGCGTTCAACCACCTGTTCTTCAACTGATCCGTTCGAGCCGATGGGATCCATAGAACGGCGGGCATGCGGGACGCGGGCCGTGGGATAGTAATTCCCGAACCCGGCCCTCAGGAGTCCTGCATGCCTGCCGACCCCGCCCGTCCCGCACTGAGCGAGCCGGAAGGCGGCGACATGTGCAAGCGCCCACAAAACGGCGGGCCGGCTGTTGCCGCGAGAGTCCTCGGCTCGGCACTGAGGGACCTGCGGGTGGAACGTCGGATGCGCCTGTCCGACGTCGCCCCGCACATCCGCGCATCGGTGTCCAAACTCAGCAGGATGGAGCGCGGCGAGAGCGCCCCGTCGGCGCGCGACGTGCACGACCTGATCAAGTTCTACGGTGTCGGCCACGAGGACCGCGCGAACGTGGAGACCCTGCTGGACCGCGTGGCAGCCGGGCCCTTCGCGGCGGAGTACGCGGACATCACTCCAGGGTGGTTCCGGCGCATGATCGGTCTGGAAGTCGAGGCGGCGCAGGCAGAGTACTGGGAGGGAGTCGTGGTTCCGGGCCCGCTGCAGACGCGCCGCTATGCGGCGGCCATCATCCAGGCGGGTCGCCACCGGGCGCCAGCGCGCGAGGTCGAGCGTCGCGTGCAGCAGCGGATGGACCGGGCCCAGCTGTTGTACGACAAGCCCGACCGCACGGTGGTGGCATTGCTGGACGAGAGCGTGCTGCACCGCAACATCGGCAGCCCGAAGATCATGATTGAGCAACTGGAGCACCTGCAGGACCTCGGTGAACACGAGAACGTCTACATCCGCATCCTGCCGTTCGCCGCGAACGTCACCCCGCCGCCGATGGCCTTCGCCCGGCTCGGCTTCGAGTACGGGGGGCCCGGAGACATAATCTACGTGGAGGGGCCGGGCGCCGGCGCTACGTACCTGAGCAAGCCGCACGAGGTCGACCACTACCGGGACCTGCTGCGAACGCTGATGGGGCACGTGGCAGACCGCACGGAGGGCCTGGCGCTCATCAAGAACGCGATCAGTGTCCACGGCGGGCGACTGCGGGGGACCGGTTTCGCGGGCTAGTGCGCCCTCGCGATGCCGCCGAACTCCTCCCACTCGATCTCCGGGGGCCGGACCCTCCTGGCCGGACGCCACTGGGACACCTCGACCACGCCGGGCTCCAGAATCTCCATGCCCTCGAAGTAGGCGGTCACCTCGGCCGCTGTGCGCACCTCGCCCCAGGCGTCGCGGGTGAGTTCGGCCATCAGCGCCGTGATGCGCTCTCGGACCGCCCGGTCCGGGCTCACGAGCTGGGAGATGGCCATGTAGGCAGGCCGGCCGGCGGGCAGGCGCCCGCGCACCCGGCGCACCACCTCGGCGGGCGGGACCGAACCGGCCTGCGGGATGCAGTGCAGCACGCTGACGAAGAGCGCCGCCGTGGGAACATCGGGCTTGATCAGCCGCTCGACCGCGGGGCTGGAGAAGATCCGGTCGGTATCGCGCATGTCCGCCCACACGATCGCCGTGTTGTCGTTCTCCGCCAGCAGGGTCCGGCCGGTGTGGAGCACCATCGGGTCGTTGTCGACGTAGACGACCCGGCAGGCGGCATCGATCCCCTGGGCGACTTGATGCACGTTGCGCTGCGTCGGCAGCCCCGAACCGAAGTCGATGAACTGTCTGACCCCGTAGTCCCTGACCAGCACCTCGACGACCCGCATCAGGAACGCCCGGTTGATCAGCGCGACGGTCCGGCTGCTCGGCGCCACCTGCAGCAGTCGCTCCACCCCCACGCGGTCCGACTCGTAGCCCTCGTGTCCGCCCAGCAGGAGATCGTACATACGAGCGACACTGGGCTGATTCGGGTCGAACATCGCGGGAGGACCGATTTCCGCACCCGACTGCACGCGACCACCCCCGGCTGAAGCTCCTTGATCGAAGTCCCCATGCTAGAGGCCAATATGACGACGCGCCAGGAGCGTTCAGGGCTCGTAAGACTGAACCTGGCGCGCAATTTTGGCGCAGCTGAGCGAAGGGGTGGCGCGAGTGGGGAAAAAAGCGCCCCCCCGTATGGCCGGGGTCACGGACCCGCCCAGGCGCACCTAACCCCCCAAACGAAAGCGAGCCCCCCCCCCACCCCCCCCGGCAGAAGACACACCGCCGCAAAGACCAAG